>CAZVOI010000305.1:0-5212 GCA_964628275.1 uncultured Acidobacteriota bacterium
TACGGATACGGTGTCGAGGTGTCGCCCGCCGCGCAGGACACGCTGTATGAGTGAGCACGAGCGCAGAAGGTGAGGGTGTGGGCCTGGCTTCCTGAGCGTGATCATCGAGGGGAAAGCGGCAGGCCCCTCGCAGTACGTGACCGGGTCGTCACGAAGCGGGCGGATCGAGGATGTCGGCCTCGGACTGAAGACTCTCTGCGAGCTCGAGATTGTGATCGGTGCGGGCGATGGCGGCAGCGCAGCGCAGATGCTCGGCGGCTTGCTTCGGATTGCCACGGGCGCGGTGGAGTTGGCCGAGTCGCATGTGACCGTCCGGGAGATCTGGGAACTCCGTGAGGAGCTGCCCAGACATGCGCTCTGCTTCGTCGAAACGGCCGTCGTGAATCAAGTCGACCGCGCCGTTTGATAGCTGGTCGAGGCGCGCGCTTACGTCGTCGACGTCCGGTCCCCAGCCCAACACGGTGCTCGTGGCCGGCGGAGGCGGTTGAGTGCGTCGTTGCTCGTCGCGAGCTGCTAGAGCCGAGGCTTCATCCGCGGCCAGGCAGCATTGCTTGTACTTCTTGCCGCTTCCGCATGGACAGGGTTGATTGCGTCCGATCTTGGTCATCGCACTTGGAGATCTCCATGCTGAAGCTGCTGAACGACGCGACATTCTACCACCTGCTCGCTCGCATCGATGCCGACCTCGCGGAGGCGGTGCGGCAAGCGAAATGCCGCGTGTGCGGGGGCGTGCTGCACCGCGCACGGTACCCACGCAAACCGCGTGGCGGTCCGGCAGACCTGCCGTCCGGATACGACTGGCGGCACAGCCTCTGCTGCGCCATCGATGGCTGCCGGAAACGATCGACGCCGGCGTCGACGCGGTTTCTCGGCCGCCGCGTCTACCTCGGAGCGATCGTGGTGCTGGCGACGGCGCTGCGGGATGGGATCAACGCGGTCCGCGCCGCGCGGCTCACGGAGCTGTTTGGCGTGAGTCGGAAAACGCTCGACCGCTGGCGGGCGTGGTGGCGCGAGACGTTGCCAGCGAGTCGGTTCTGGCAGACCGTCCGCGGTCGGCTGATGCCGGCGATCGACGAGGGGTCGCTTCCAAGCTCCCTGCTCGCCTGCTTCACGTCGTCCGACGGTGAGGACGGCGCACTCGTCGCGCTGCTGCGACTGCTGCGGCCGATCACGATGACGCCCGGGCTCGAAGCGAGCGCTTCGTGATGGTCATTGGCGACCCGCAGAGGATGGGGAATTCACACGACGCGTAAACCCGAATAGCGGTGGTCGTCGACATCGGCAGCACGAACGCCGCCGAAAAGGACGACACCGATGGCATCGACTCCAGACCGCGGACACGAGCGATGGGCCAACCTGCGCCATTCGATCGTGGGGACGCTGCTGGCGGCACCGCCGCCTCGCGGCGAACTGCGTGCCGCCCTCGAGGCGCTCGCGAGCAAGACGTGGAAACACCCGATCACCGGCGGGCAGGTGAGTTTCGCGTTCTCGACCATCGAGCGTTGGCTGCATGTCGCGGGTCGCGCCGGGCACGCCGACACGGTCAACGCGCTGAGGCGACGCGTCCGCAAGGACGCCGGAACCCGGAGGGCGGTGGCGTCCACGGTGGTCGCGGCGCTGGTGGTGCAGCACCGCGAGCATCCGAGCTGGAGCTATCAGCTTCACGCGGACAACCTCGTGGCGCTCGCCGAGCTGGATGCCGCACTCGGCCAGGTGCCGTCGTACTCGACGGTGCGGCGCTTCATGAAGGAGCGCGGGTTATTTCGCCAGAAGCAACGCCGACACGGCGCGCGGCCGAACGACACACGGAGCCGAGACCGCTTCGAATCGCGCGAGACCCGCAGCTACGAGAGCGAGTACGTGCACGGCCTGTGGCACCTGGACTACCACACGGCCCACCGCATCCGGGTGCTGTTGGCGAATGGTGCGTGGGTCGCACCGAAGGTGCTCGGGATCCTCGACGACCGCTCGCGGCTGTGCTGCCACGCGCAGTGGTACCTCGACGAGAGCGCCGAGAATCTCGTCCACGCGCTGTGCCAGGCGATCCAGAAGCGGGGGCTGTTGCGTTCGCTGCTCAGCGCCAATGGCGGTCCGATGATCGCGACCGAGACGCGCGAAGGGCTGGCCCGGCTCGGCGTCGTCCACGACAGGACGTTGCCGGCGTGTCCGGAGCAGAACGGGAAGCAAGAATCCTTCTGGGGCTCCGTCGAAGGCCGGCTGTTGGCGATGCTCGAGAACGTGCCGGACCTGACGCTCGACGCGCTCAACCACGCGACGCAGGCGTGGGTCGAGGTGGAATACAACCGCGCGGTCCACTCGGAGATCGGCGAGCCGCCGGCAGAGCGGTTTCTCCGCGGGCCCAGCGTCGGGCGTGACAGCCCCAGCGCCGAGGAGCTGCGGCTGGCGTTTCGCGTCGAGGAGAGGCGCACGCAACGGCGCAGTGACGGCACGGTCAGCATCGAGGGCGTGCGCTTCGAGGTGCCGTCGCGCTACCGGCACCTGGAGCGGCTGTCCGTCCGGTACGCGACGTGGGACCTCGGGCGCGTGCACCTCGTCGACGCGCGCACCGGCACGCTGCTCGCGCCGCTCTATCCGCTCGACCGCGCGAAGAACGCCGACGGCATGCGGCGCGTGCTCGGCCCGGTGGCGAGCGTGCCGCCCGACGAAGTGACGCCGACGAAGACGCCAAGGAGAGCCGAGATGGCGCCGCTCTTGCGCCAGCTCATCGCCGCCTACGACCGCACCGGGCTGCCGCCGGCATACCTGCCCAAGCGCGACGAACCGCCCGCTGACACCGACGACACGCAACCGGAGGACACCTGATGGACCCGCGCACGCTCTCGGCCCTCTACGGGCTCAAGTGGAACCCCTTTCTCAACGACATCCCGGTCGAGGCGCTGTGCAAGACGCCGCGCATCGATCACTTCGCGTGGCGGGTCGAGGACCTGGTCATGCACGGTGGCTTCGCGCTCGTCACCGGCGATCCGGGCGCCGGCAAGTCGACCGTGCTGCGGCTGCTCGCCGAGCGACTCGCGGGACTGCGCGACGTCGTCGTCGGTGAGGTGACCCGACCGCAGAGTCGCGTGACCGACTTCTACCGCGAGCTTGGCGACCTCTTCGGGCTCGCGGTCTCGACGTCGAATCGCTGGGGTGCGTACAAGACCGTACGCGCGAAGTGGCAGGCGCACATCCAGCAGACGCTGTTTCGACCCGTGCTGCTCGTCGACGAGGCGCAGGAGATGCCGCCCCTCTTGCTCGCGGAGCTGCGGCTCCTCGGCTCGACCAAGCTCGACACCTGCACCATCGTCACCGTGGTCCTGTGCGGCGACCGGCGACTCGAGGAGAAGCTGCGTACGCAGGAACTGCTGCCCGTCGACAGCCGGATCCGGACGCGGCTCGTGCTCGACGCCGAAACGCCCGAGACGCTCGGGACGATGCTGCGCCACATCCTCGACGCGGCCGGCAATCCGGCGCTGATGACCGACGAACTGCAACGCACGCTATGTGAGCACGCGGCCGGCAACCGCCGCGTGCTGATGGGCCTGTGCGCCGACGCCCTCGCGCTCGGCGTGGTGAAGCACGCCAAGCGCCTCGACGAGGGGCTCTATCTCGAGATGGCCGGTGCCGAGCACCGGCCCGCCCGCGCCAAGCCGATGCCGGCTCGCAGCAAGCCGTCATCGACACGGCGATGACATCGTCGACACCGCTGCCGGTCTCGCGCGCCGCGGACCTCGATCCACGCCCCCCCGAGCGGCGCTGGCTCATCGAGGGCCTGTGGGGCGACGAAGCCGTCGGCATCGTCGGGGGCGAGCCGAAGTGCTGCAAGTCGTTTCTCGCGCTCGACATGGCCGTCGCCGTCGCGTCGGGCGCGCCGTGCTTGCGCCGCTTCGCCGCCCTCCGCACCGGCCGCGTCCTGCTCTTCGCCGCCGAGGACGCGCTCGGTGTCGTCCGTCGCCGCCTCGACGGCATCTGTGCCGCCGCCGGCGTCGCGCTCGCCGCGCTCGACCTCGATGTCATCACCGCGCCCTCGCTGCGCATCGACACGCCCGGCGACCAGGCCCGCCTCGCCGACACCGTCGACGCGCTCCGGCCCACGCTGCTCATCCTCGATCCCTTCGTCCGCCTGCATCGCGTCGACGAGAACGTCTGCTCCGAAGTCGCGCCGCTGCTCGCGTACCTCCGCGATCTCCAGCGCCGCTTCGCGCTCGCCGTCGTCGTCGTGCACCACGCGCGCAAGGGCGCTGGCCGCGCTCGCGCCGGTCAGGCACTTCGCGGCTCGTCGGAATTCCACGCGTGGACCGACTCGAGCCTCTTTCTCCGCCGCAACGAGGACGCGCTCACGCTCACCATCGAGCATCGCGCCGAGCAGTCGCATGGACCGATCCCGGTCCACCTCGCAGCCGACGGCGCCGCGCTCGCGCTCACCGCCGTGCCGGCGCAGATCTCGTCCCCCCCGTCCCGCCCGGAACCGGCCGAGACACCCGCGCAGCGCATCGAGGCGGCGCTCGCCGATCTCGAGGCCGCCGTCACCCTCGACGATCTCCGTCGCGCGTGCCGCATGCGCACCCAGACGTTGTGCGACGCGCTAGCCGATCTCGTCGGCGTCGGTCGCGTCCTCACGTCCGAAGCTGGCTACCGCCTCGCGTAGCCGGTTTCCGCTTCCGCTTCCCGCCACCCCTACAGCGCGTGGGAACGGGAAACGGGAAATCCATCGATTTCTCCGCCCATGAAGCCATCAACAAGCGCGCTCACGCTCACGGGGACCTTCGATCGCTTGCCGGATCTCGAGATCTACCTCGCCGAGACGAACGCCGGCTGGATGCCGGAGGCGTTCTACATGATGGACGATTCGTATCGTCTCTTCCGGGACTGGTACGGCATCAACCTGCGCATGCCGCCGAGCGAATACGCCGCCCGCCACTTCTGGTTCGGCCTGGTGCGGGATCCGGTCGCCTTGCGCATGCGCGACCTGCTCCCCGTCGAGCGCCTCATGTGGGGGTCGGACTTTCCACACTCGGTGACGTCGTTTCCGCACAGTCGACAGTGGCTCGCGACCATGTTCGAGGGCGTTCCGGACGATCTCCGCCACCGCATCCTGGTGGACAACCCGTGCCGGTTCTTCGGGCTCGATCCGATGCGGGCGATCACACCCACGCCCGCGTAGCGCGCGCGTGACCCCATTCGCTGCGCCCTGTATCCAGACCAGTGCGTG
>CAZVOI010000306.1:0-1634 GCA_964628275.1 uncultured Acidobacteriota bacterium
GGACCGCAACCTCCGCTACCAGAGCGCGACCGAGCTCAAGACCGAGTTGCTGCGGCTCAAGCGCGACAGCGACTCGAGCGGCCGGCGCGCGGCCGACCTCCACGACTCGCGTCCCGGCGCGCCCTCGAAGACGACGGAGAAGTCGGTCGCCGTGCTCTACTTCGAGAACCTCTCCGGCGTGAAGGAGGACGAGTACTTCCGCGACGGGATCACCGAGGACATCATCACGGAGCTGTCGAAGATCCGGACGCTCAAGATCTTCCCGCGGCCCACGATCCTGCCGTACCGGGACAAGGCGGTGACGGCCCAGCAGGTCGGCCGCGAGCTGAGCGCGGCCTACGTGCTCGGGGGCAGCCTGCGCCGCGCCGGCACGCGCCTGCGGATCAACACGCAGCTGATGGACGCGAAGACGGACTTCCCGGTCTGGTCCGAGCGCTACGACCGGGAAATGGCGGACGTCTTCGAGGTGCAGGACGAGATCGCGCGCAAGATCGCCGAGGCCCTGCGGGTGACGCTCTCGCCCCAGGAGCAGCAGGAGCTCGCAGCCCGGCCCACCGAGAACCTCCAGGCCTACGACCTGTATCTGCGGGGGAAGAGCTACGCGCGGCGCCTGACCCGCCAGGACCTGGAGTTCGCGCTCCAGATGTTCGACAACGCGGTGACGCAGGACCCGGTGTTCGCCCTCGCCCACGCCGCCAACGCCATCTTCTGCGCGCAGTACTACGCGAACTTCCAGCGCGACGCGGCCTGGGCGCAACGCGCGAAGACCGCGGCCGAGAAGGCGATCGCACTGCAGCCCGAGCTGCCGGACGTGCAGGTCGCCCAGGCCTGGATCCGTTACATCGATGGCGATTTCGCGGACGCCATCCAGCGCGTCCGCCAGGCGATCGGACGCAAGCCCAACTGCGAAGGCGCCTACTACCTGCTGGGCCGGGCGCTCTTCGCCGCCGGCCGCTACCAGGAAGTGGCCGACATCGCGGAGGCCGCGGTGGAAGCCGCCGGCGACGACTACAGCGTCTACGTTCCCATCGTCAACGCCCTCGGGGCCCTCGGGAAAGAGGAGGCCCGCGCCAACTTCACCCAGCGGCGCGTTCTCTCGCTCGAGGCACACATCCTGAAGGTCCCGGAGGACGCGAGAGCCCGCGTGCTCCTCGCCGCCAGCTACGCCGAGATGGGACGGGCGGAGGAGTCGATCCGCGAGATGGAGTTTGCCCGGGCGCTCAGGCCCAACGACGCGTCCGTGCTCTACAACTGCGCCTGCACCTACGGCAATCTCAAGCTCAAGCGCGAGGCGCTCGACACGCTGAAGAAGGCCTGGGAGGCCGGCTTCAAGGACACCGAGTGGGCGCGCCGCGACCCCGAGCTCGCGCTCCTCCACGGCGAGCCGGAGTTCGAGAAGCTCTACCCTGCCGGAACCACAGAAGCGTGAGCGACAAGCAGGCGAGCATGATCGGCCAGACCGTCTCCCACTACCGCGTCACCGCGAAGCTCGGCAGCGGCGGGATGGGTGTCGTGTACGAGGCCGAGGACACGAAGCTCGGCCGCCACGTCGCGCTCAAGTTCCTGCCGCCGGAGATGGCCGAGGACGCGGACGCGCTCCAGCGCTTCCAGCGTGAGGCCAAGGCGGCCTCCGC
>CAZVOI010000307.1:0-1743 GCA_964628275.1 uncultured Acidobacteriota bacterium
CATCGCGTCCCGGTCGAGCGGCAACGAGGCGCCGGCGAGGGCGCCCGAGCCGAGCGGCATGACGTCCACCCGCACGCGGGCGTCCTTCAGCCGCTCGCGGTCGCGCACCAGGCCCCAGGCGTGCGCGGCAGCCCAGAAGCCAAACGTGATCGGCTCGGCTGCGCGCGTGTGCGTGTAGCCGGGCATCACGGCGTCGGCTCCGGCGCGGCCCTGCTCCACGAGCGCCCCGACGAGACCTGCCGCCCCGCGCGACAGCGCGTCGATCGCCCCGCGCGCGAAGAGCCGCAGCGCCGTTACGGTCTGCTCGTTCCGGCTGCGGCCGAGGTGGGCCTGGCCCGCGAGCTCGCCCACGACCTCGCCGAGCCGCTGCTCGACGAAGCTGTGCACGTCCTCGACGTCGGCCTCGATGTACTTCGGATCCGCCTCGAGCTTCGCGAGCACCTCGTCGAGTCCGCGCTCCAGGGTGGCCGCGTCGCCCGGCGGAATCGCGCCGCAGCGGCCCAGCGCGCGCACCCACGCGCGCGACGCCGCGAGCTCTTCGCGTACCAGGCGGCGGTCGAAGGGGAACGATCGGTTGAACTCCCAGAAGGCGGCGTCCGGCGCCGCCTCGTAGTTCCCGCCCCAGAGCTTCGTCATGTCGCTCTGCCTCCCGTCAGCTCCGGTAGTGCGCGTTGATGTCCACGTAGCCGTGCGAGAAGTCCGAGGTCCAGATCCAGCCGCTCGCCCCGCCCTCGCCGAGGCGGATCCGCAGGCGCACGGGTTCCTCCTGCATCGCCGCGGCCGCCGCCTTCTCGACGTACTCGCACGCGGCGCCGCCCTCGGCCACGTGGACGTCGCCGATCCAGAGCGAGACCCGGGCGATGTCGAGCGGCACGCCGGCGCGTCCGACCGCGGCCAGCACGCGGCCCCAGTTCGGGTCGCCGCCGTGGAGCGCCGTCTTGACGAGCGGGGACTCGGCCACGGTGCGGGCGATCCGGTCGGCCTCGGCCGGGGTCCGCGCGCCCTCGACCCGCACCTCGGCGATGCGCGTGACACCTTCGCCGTCGCGGACCAGCATGCGGGCGAGCTGGCGGGCGGCGTCGGTGAGCGCGTGGCACAACGCATCGTAGCCGGGGCCTTCGCGATCGACAGCGGGCGCACCGCTCGCGCCGCTCGCGAGCACGATCGCGCAGTCGTTGGTGGACGTGTCGCCGTCCACGGTGATGCGGTTGAGACTGTCGCCGACAGCTTCGCGCAGAGCCCGGTCGAGCAGCTTCGGCTCGACCGTGGCGTCGGTCGTGAAGAACGCGAGCATCGTGGCCAGGTTGGGGGCGATCATGCCGGCGCCTTTGGCCATCCCGCCGAGCCGGCAGGTCGTGCCGCCGACCGTGAAGTCGACGCTAGCCTGCTTCGGCTTCGTGTCGGTCGTCATGATGGCGCGCGCGGCGTCCGGCCCGCCCTCGCGCGACAGCCGCGGAGCCGCAAGCACGATGCCCGCCCGCAGCTTCGCCATCGGCAGCCGCACGCCGATCACACCGGTCGAGGCCACGACGACGTGCTCGGCCGGGCACCCGACCGCCTGCGCGGTGAGCGCCGCCATCTCTCGCGCGTCGGCAAGGCCGCCGTCGCCGGTCGCGGCGTTGGCGCAGCCCGCGTTCGCCACGATCGCCCGGGTTCGCCCTCCGGCCAGGTGCTCGCGCGAGACGAGGACCGGCGCGGCCTGTGCGAGATTGGTGGTGAAGACGCCCGCCGACACGCACGGCC
>CAZVOI010000308.1:0-6591 GCA_964628275.1 uncultured Acidobacteriota bacterium
AAGACCCAGGACATTCCAATCAAGGCCGGCACGACCCAATGGGACGGCGGTGGCAAACACCTGCCTGAGAATACCGGCGACAAGTCTTTCGAGCTGGTCGTGGTGGAGCTGAAGAGCAAGCCCGCGACCGCGAAGTGAGGCCGCTCGCGACCTGCTCGTATACGTAGACGTTCGACGTGGGCGTTCACGTGGCCTGGACGTGGACGTCCACGACGCACCACGCACGAAGCTGGAGTGCATCGCGGTCTTCGTGCTGCAACTACGCTCGGCCGTGTCGGCCGAGGCCTATCTTTCCGGCCGCCGCCTGCTGATCCGCTTGGTCCAGATGCTGAGCGTCGGCCCAACGGAGGCGCTCCGCCTGACGTCGGGTACCCGCTCACGCCGGACGACTTCCGGGGGTTGACGTCATGGGATATGGCCCATACTAGGCGTGCTGCCCACGGTGATCGACGGCGACGTCGAATGGGACTCCGTCAAGGCTGCGGCGAATCTGGTCAAGTCAGACATGAACATGTCGGCAAAGCGACATCTTTCGCCTGAGAGGGAGCCCGTACGCGTGCTCGGACGCGGCCTTCGAGCCCAGCGCGGCGTGCGCCTCACGATGCGAGTAGTGCGCGAAGCGGCGGGAAAGACGCAGGTTGACGTTGCTGCGCAGTCGCAGATGGACCAAGCAGACGTGTCTCGACTCGAGAGCCGGGAAGAGTTTGACGACTGCCAGGTATCTACCCTGCAGCGGTACGTGACGGCGCTGGGGGGGAACCTGGAGCTGGTTGCGGCTTTCGGCACCAAGAAGATCGTGCTGTGCGGTGTGGAATCTGGCGTTCCCAAGAAAGGGCCGGCTGACAACCGGACGCAGCGGACGAGGCCAGCGCGAGCGACGAAGCCTCGCCGCTGATCCGAGTGGCGGACAGATCGCGCCCGATTCTTCGCCATCGCCCGCAGTTCGGCACTGAGAGTGCGCAGCGGTCTTCGGCGTGCTGCGCCCGCCCTCTGACGTATCGGCCGAGGCCCATCTGTCCGGTCGCCGCCTGCTGGTCCGCTTGGTCCAGATCCTGAGCCGCATGTCCGCTCAACGAAGGCCCTGCCTGACGGCTGGCACTCCGCCCGAGTCATGGTCGGCGGCTCTCGCCCATGCTCGCCGAAGCTATACTGCATTCCAAGCGGCCTAATCGACTAGGCCGAACATCCTAATTCTAATTCGGTTTGCTGGCGCCACGGAGCCCCATGCAGCTCACTGATCCCCAGAAGCAGGCCATCGAGCACGGCGGCCTGAACCTCCAGCTCATCGCCTGCGCCGGGTCCGGCAAGACCGAGGTTGTCGCGCGGCGCGTGGTTCACCTGCTGACCCCGGGTCGAGAGGGGACCCTCGCGCCGCGCAACATCGTGGCCTTCACCTTCACCGACAAGGCTGCCGCCGAACTGAAGGAGCGCATCATCACGCGCGCCAGGCAAGCGCTCGGCGATGTCACGGGCCTGGCCGAGATGTTCGTGGGCACCATTCACGGCTTCTGCCTCGAGCTGCTGAAGAGCGAGGCGCCGAAGTACCTCAAGTACGAGGTGTTGAACGAGGTCCAGCAAGGGCTCTTCGTCGATCGCCACAGCAAGCAAAGCGGCCTGACGGCCTCGACCGATCTGACGGGCACGCAACTCAAGCGATACCGGGACACCAAGCACTACATCGGCGCACTGGCGATCCTGCGCGAGGCGGAGCACGAGGGAAACAACCTCAACGGCTGCTCGGTCGTGGATGGTCTGGAGGCATACCAGCATTTGCTCGACGAGCGCAGCTATCTCGACTACTCCTCGATCCTCGAAGCCGCGGTCGAGGTCCTGACGAACGACAACGACCTCCGTGAGCGGCTGGCCGCGCGGGTCAAATACGTCATCGTGGACGAGTACCAAGACGTGAACCCGGTGCAGGAAGCGATCGTCTGGTCCCTCCACGAGTTCGGCGCCCGCATCTGTGTGGTTGGCGATGACGACCAGACGATCTACCAGTGGCGCGGAAGCGACGTCGAGCACATCCTTACCTTCGACAAGCGCTACTCAGGCGTCGATCAGATTCCGCTCGAAGAGAACTTCCGGTCGAGTGACGGCATCGTGGAAACGTCGCGCGCGTTTATCGAACAGAACGCCGCCCGGCTCGCGAAGGCGATGAAACCCACGGGGGCGCAAGCGCATCAGCCCGGCGATATCGTCGCGCTCTCGTTTGCGACGCCCGACGAGGAGGCGCAACACATCGCGGCAACGGCGCAGGCACTGCGCGGTGCTGCGTTGAAAGAAGACGACACCGAGCGCGGCTTGTCCTGGTCCGACATGGCCGTCCTGCTCCGTAGCGTCAAGGCGAACGCTGAGCCGATCACCAACGCTCTGCAGGTGGCTGGCATCCCCTTCCTCGTCACCGGCATGACGAACCTGTTCGGCACCGCCGAGGCCGAGGCGGCCCGGCAGCTTTTCTACTTTATCGGCGACCACCACGGCGTGGCCGAGGCAGCAGTCGAGGAGGCCTGGAGCGCGGCGAACCTGGGCGCTGAACCGGATGCCCTCCGAGCGGCGATCAAAGGTGCTGCCGCGGCGAAGGCAGCCCTCACCAACGAAGATCAGAAGCGCTGGGGCCAGTACTCCATCCAACGTGTCTTCCTCAAGTTCCTGGAGGAGGCGGGTGTCCGTGAGGAGCTGGTGCCAAACGGCCGCGGCGAGGTCGTGTTCTACAACCTCGGCAAGTTCAGCCAGCTCATCTCGGACTACGAAACGATTCACTACCACTCCAAACCGGCCGAGAAGTACGCCTCGTTCGCGGACTTCCTGCAGTTCCGCGCGGAGGACGCTTACCCCGAGGGCTGGCAGGACAACCAGTACGCCAACCCAGACGCCGTGCGGATCATGACCATCCACCAGGCGAAGGGCATGCAATGGCCGGTGGTCTTCGTGCCGGCGCTGCTCAAGAACCGCTTTCCGGCGAAGAAGCCGGGCGGCCGGAACCTGTGGCACCTGCTCCCGCGCAACGGGATCAAGGGCCAGCCGCGCTTCGAGGGCACGATCGAAGACGAGAGGCGGCTTTTCTACGTGGCCATGACGCGCAGCCAGAAGTTCCTGCACCTGACCTGGGCGCCAGTGCCCGGCAACCAGCTTTTCCAGAAGCGCTCGCAGTTCTGGGATGACGTCCTCGCCTCGAAGCACGTGAAGCGCCGCGCACCCGACTACTCTGTGCGCAGGCGCCTTCCGCCCATGCCCCGCGCCGGCGTCGCGAACGTCGTCTTCTCGTTCTCCGACCTCAAGTACTTCTTCGAGTGCCCGTACCAGTTCAAGCTGCGCGTTCTCTACGGCTTCAACGCGCCGATCCACGAGGCGCTGGGCTACGGCAAGTCGCTGCACGACGCGCTGGCCGAGGTGCACGCTCGCGCCATCCGGGGCGATGTCGCCGACGGCACAGAAGTGCGCCGGCTCGTCGAAACGCACCTGCACGCGCCGTACGCCTACCCCGCGCTTCGCCAGCAGCTCGAAGCGTCCGCCGAGCGCGTGCTGCGCGACTACCTGAACGACAACGCGGCACTCTTCGACAAGATCGAGTTCTCAGAGAAACAGATCGAGATCAGCCTTGGCGATGGGGTGAGCATCGTCGGACGCATCGACCTCGTGCGCCGGATCGACACGGGGGAGACCACGATCGTAGACCTCAAGTCGAGTGAGCGCGCCCAGGCCGAGGACGTGACCGAGACCCAGCTCCACGTGTACGCACTGGGCTACCAGGATCTCACCGGCCGGCGTCCCGACTACGTGGAGACCTACGAGCTCGACGAGCGCAAGCGCAAGCCCAGGTCGGTGGATGACGACTTCATCGCCGACGTGAAGACCAAGACACGCGCCGCGGCCGAGGCGCTGCGCACGAGCACGCTGCCGACGGCTCCCGCGCCCAAGAAGTGTTCAACCTGCGACTATCGAGGCATGTGCACGGCTGGCCGCGCTGCCACAGCCAAGTAACGAGGAGCAAGAGAACATGGCCCGCGGACCCGGCAAGCCGAAGACCGAGAAGAAGGTCACCCGTTACACCTACGACGACATCAAGGAGCCGCGCACGCCCGAGACCGGGCACACGTCCCTCCTGCCGGCCGAGGAGCTGGTGGTGACGCTCCCGATGGACAACGGTTGGAGCAAGGCGATCCAGGTCGGGAAGCTGCCAGAGGGGGACGAACGGCCGGTCGTGGTGGACATGGACCCGGCTGCGGACCCGGTGCTCTTCTGGGCGGGCAAGCGCAACCGGCGCGAGGTGCCGGTGCTGCCGCTCCAGCGCAACGAGATCGTTTCCGAGTCACGCATCGCGCAGATCATCGAGCGTGCGCGCCGCGCGGCCGAGGAGAAGTCGGGCGCGGCGCGGCAGGGGCACCTGTTCGCCGACCTCGAGAAGACGCTGCGCGAGAGCGACCGGGCCAAGCGTGTCGAGTTCTACACCCACGAGGAGGGCTGGAAGAACAAGCTCATCTGCGGCGACTCACTGCACGTGATGGAGTCGCTGCTCCACTACGAGAACCTGCGCGGCAAGGTGCAGATGATCTACATCGACCCGCCGTACGGCATCAAGTACGACTCGAACTTCCAGCAGCGCGTGGATTCGACGAAGAACGACGAGAAGGATGCCGCTGACGACGTGCTAACGATCAAGGCTTTCCGGGATACGTGGGCCTTGGGCATCCACTCGTTTCTCTCGTACCTACAAGAGCGGCTCTACCTCTGCCGCGAATTACTGGCTGAGACAGGCAGCGTCTTCGTTCAGATCAGCGATGAGAACGTGCACGCGGTCCGGGCAATCATGGACGAGGTATTTGGCCGACAACAATTCTGCTCTCAAGTCAGCTTCCGCAAGAGCAGCTTTCAAGCAGCCAAGCTCCTCGCGACAACATCCGACTTCCTTCTGTGGTATGCGAAGGAAAAGGCTACGCTCAAGTTCCGCCGGCTCTACAAGACTAAGGTGGTTGGGATCGATGAGGGCGAGGAATACAAGTACTTGTTCGACCCCGCCACGAAATCGATCTCACAGATGACGGCCGATCAGTACAGAAACCCGGCCACGATCCCCAGCCACTTGAAGCCGTGTCGATACGGACCCTTGACGTCCCAAGGCGGTACAGCGGATGGCAGCACCGATCTAGAGATCGAAGGGCGTCGGTACTCGCCAGGTCCTAATCATCACTGGAAGATCGCACTCGACGGAATGAAGGGCCTCATCCAGAGGGGTGTGATCATCGAGCGGGGGAAGCAACTGTCGTACCCGCTGCTTCTTGAGTACAACCCTCTGATGCCGTTGACCGACATCTGGGATGACACGAAATGGGGCTTCGACGCTGCTAGCAAGCGATACGTTGTGGAGACGAATCCGAAGGTAGTCGCACGGTGCTTGTTGATGACCACGGAACCGGGTGATCTGGCATTCGACCCTACTTGTGGTTCGGGCACGACTGCTTTCTGCGCGGAGTCTTTTGGGCGTCGTTGGATCACCTGTGATACGTCGCGCGTTGCGATAAATGTGGCCCGGCAACGCCTACTCGGTGCCACGCTGGAGCACTACAAGACACGCAATGGGAAGGTCTCCGGGAACTTCGAGTACGAGACTGTGGATCGGGTCACGCTCAGAAGCTTGGCGTACGAGCTTGAGCCTGAAAAGGTCGAGCTCGTCGATCAGCCAAGAGTGGACAAGGACGCAATCCGCGTCTGCGGTCCGTTCGAGGTGATGTCTCTTGGCCGCTACTCCGTCGAGGATTGGAAGGGCTACGTCGTCCGCGAGGCCGGAGGGACCTACGGCGAGGCGGCGAAGCTCGAGAACTACATCGAGGTGATCTGCCGCCTCTACCGCAAGGACGCGGCGATCCAGGGCGCGACCGGGCTCGTGCACGCCGTGGCGGAAACCGAGAAGGAGAAGATCGCGATCTCCGTCGGGCCGCTCTCGGGCCGTGTTACGGGCAAGCAGATCAATGACGCCGTCCAGGATGCGCTCGCCTCCGGCATCCTCGATGTGCACGTGCTCGGCTGGGCCTTCGAGGCGAACGTGGGCGAGGTGAAGTCGCAGCTCGAGAAGCGCGGCTAGGTGAAGGTCGAGCTGATCATGATCCGCCCGGACACGCTGGCCGAGGGGCTCAAGGCGACGCAGCCGGAGATGCTCTTCTCGCCGCTCGCGCTGCCGGACATCGAGGTCGAGGTGGCGAAGAACGGCAAAGCCGAGAAGCAGGTCCACGTCAGGCTCAAGGGCGTGGCGCTCTTCGACCGCAAGCGCCGGACCACCGAGTACAAGGCGGCGGACTCGGGCTACGTCTCGGCGTGGTACCTCGACGAGGACTACGACGGCGACTGTTTCGTGGGCGGCCAGATGTTCTTCGACGTCAAGAAGGCGCCGAACATCAAGGCGGCGCTCAAAGCCGAGGTGGGCCCGGAGGAGTTCACGCTCAAGCTCGTCTCCGCGCCGTTCCCGGTGCGCGGCTACAAGCGCATCGCGGTGAAGGTCGTGGACGTGTACGGCAACGAGTCGACCGTCGTCCAGGAGCTGTCATGAAGGCGATCCGCTGGACCCGTCATGCGCTGGAGGCCCTCGCCGAACGCGAG
>CAZVOI010000309.1:0-2739 GCA_964628275.1 uncultured Acidobacteriota bacterium
CAGGTTCCAGTCCGCGGTGCCGAAGCGGAACTGGCCGGCCGGCAAACCCACCGCCGGGTCGCCGAACGCGAGCGGGTCGAACCAGGCGTTGCCGCGGCCGACGCCGCCCAGGGTGGCGGGGTTGTCCCTCAGCAGGTCCGCGCGCTGGCTGCTGCCCGGCGCGTTCAGCGAAGCCCCGTCGGCGGTCACGCTGAAGGGCTGGCCGGTCAAGAAGCTGAAGATGTTGTTGACCTGCCAGCCGCCGAAGATCGCGGCGGAGACGCCCTGATTCAGCCACCTGCGGTCCTTGCCGAACGGCAGCTCGGCGATGCTGGAGATCTGGAGGTTGTGGGTGCGGTCGAAGTTGCTGAGGGCGCGGTTCAGGTTGAAGTACTCCGGGATGTTGATGCGCAGCACGTTGTCGCTGTCGGGCTGCCCGGAGTCCGACGTCGACTTCGACAAGGTGTAATTGACGTCGAGCTGCCAGCCGCCGCTGAAACGGCGGCTGAGGCGGGCCTGCAGCGCGTCGTATTGGCTGTCGCCGACCGGCGCGATCAACTGCGTGTCGGCCGTGCGCCTGTTGTAGGCCGCCGTGTTGAACTGGCGGCCGGCCTGGCCGCCGCCGACCGGCGACCAGTTCAGCTCGACGAACCCGAGCTGGCGGATCTGGCGCGTGCCCACGTAGGCGACCTCGCCCACGAAGCCGCGCCAGAGCTGGCGTTGAAGCGACAGGTTGAAGGACCGGACGTAGCCGCGATCGAACTCGTCGGGCAGCGTGACCACGGTGACGTTCGGCGGCATGTCGATGATGCCGTTGCCGACGCCCACGGTTGGCACGGCCGGGATCCCCTCCGATAGCCGGTTCGGCGTCAAGGCGCCGTTTGCGCTCCGAGACCAGAAGAAGTTGTCCGATTGCACGAGCAGGTTGGTGAGTATCGGGTGATTGGTGCGCATCGGCCGGGCCAGCGCGTACGGGTCGTTGCTGATGCCGAAGCCGGCGCGGACCACCATCTTCTCGCTCGGCCGCCACGCGACGCCCAGGCGCGGCGCGAACAGCGATTTGCTGACGTTCACGCCGAGGTCCGTGGGCACCGAGCCGACGCCGCCGATCTCCATCTTGTTGGTGGCGACGTTGTAGCGTTCGAGCCCGCGGTCGGCTCGCGTCGGGACCGGGAAGTATTCCCAGCGCGTGCCGTAGGAGAGCGTCAGCCGCGGGCTGATCTGCCACTGGTCGCGCGCGTACAAGCTGAAGGCCTTGTTGCGCGTCGTGTAGGGCGCGTCATTCTCGGCCAGGCGGCCGAGCTCCGTCGGCAGCCCGAGCAGGAACGCCGCCCAGGAGTGGAACTGCGTTCCTGCGGCGGTGGGAATCCGGGTCGGCCCGTTGCCGAAGCTGAACCCGCCGCGGGCGCCGTAGCTGGTGCCGGTGGTCTCCGGCTGCGTGTGGTTCAGTTGCTGGAAGTAGACGTCGGCCCCGAAGCGGATGTTGTGTCGCCCGAGCAGCCAGTTGGCGTTGGCGACGTACTGGAACTGGTCGTCGGTGCGGTAGTACGGCATGTAGTCCTCGGTCTGGCCGTACCTCTCATAGCCGCCGACGCTGAAGCGGCCTATGCCGCCCTCGAAGGGACGGCTGCCGTTGGTCCCGGGCACGGCGATGCCCAGGATCTCGCTGGTCGACTGGCCGATGTCGGGCTGCTCCACCGCGGTGGCTTGCCGAACGAAGCCGAAATGGCCGTCGATGACGAAGTTGGGCGACACGGTGTAGACGCTTCCGACGGAGAAGACGTACGTGTTGCCGGTGCCCGTCCCGGGGTTGCCGCCGGCGATCGGGGCGCCTTGCAGCTCGTTGTTGAAGGTCGGCTGGTTGTAGGTGTAGAAGTCGAGCACGCTGAAGCGCCCGAACACGTTGAGCTTCGGCGTTGCGTTCCAGTTGAGCTTGGTGTCGAGCGTCTGGCGGTCGAAGATGAACGACGCCGCGGCGAAGTAGTTGGCGACCTCGGGATTCGCTCCCGTCTGGTTGGGCGCCGGGATGAAGTTGATGATCCGCTGGGAGATCGGGTTGATCCGGTTGGAGCAGATCACGTTCGCGACACCGTTGCACGAGACCGGCCTGCGATCCGCGGGGTTCGCGACCAGGACCCCGTTGGCGTCGAACGGGTCGTAGATGGTCACGCCCGTGCTCCTGAAGTCGCCGGTGCGGATCGCGGCGGTCGGCACGGTGAGGTTGGCGCGCTCCGCGTAGCGCCGGTCCTTGGTGCCTTCGTAGCTCGCGAAGAAGAAGAGCTTGTCCTTCTTGATCGGCCCGCCGAAGGTCGCGCCGTATTGGTTGTAGACGACCTTGCCCTTGTCTTGCAGCGACCCGTCGGCCTTCCGCGGCAGGAAGAAATTGCGCGCGTTCAGGTGCTGGTCGTTGTGGTACTCGAACGCGGAGCCGTGCCACTGGTTCGAGCCGCTCCGGATCTGCACGTTGATCGCCGCACCCCCGGCCAGCCCCTGCTCGGCGTCGAAGCTGTTGGTCACGACGTTGACGGTCTCGATCGACTCGAGCGAGGGCACGTAGGCCGTGACGTGCGGCAACCAGATGTTGGTGGTGCTGGCGCCGTCGATGCGTGTGTTGTTGGACGAGCGGCTGGCGCCGTTCACGTTGAAGACCAATGAGCGCGACGGGTTCGATGGGATCGAGTGCGCGTTCTCGGGCGGCGTGATGCCGGGCAGCGTCCGGAACAGGCTTTGGTAGTTGCGGCCGAGCGTCACCGGCAGCTC
>CAZVOI010000310.1:0-2759 GCA_964628275.1 uncultured Acidobacteriota bacterium
CGGCGCCTGGCCAAAGACCGCCGATGCGACGAGGTTCCCTTCGGGGTCGCCCTCCCCGTCCGCCTCCCCCTCGTCCTCAATGGTCCGGAGCAGTCCGCTGCTTCTTTGGGATGCGCACCGGGAACCTTCTGGTTGACCTCGTTGTCCTCCGTCGCCCAGCACCAGCGCCGCGACGCGCGGTGGGCGGGCCCCACCAGGGTGACAGCGGGTGGGTGCACTTCCTCAACTCCCACGCCGCGACTAGAATCCCTCCGCCTCTTTCACGAGGAGCCTGCATGCAGACACCGCGAGCGCGACTGGTAGGGATGATCGGCTTGGTATCCGCTGCCATCGGCATCTGGGTATGGCTGACTGGCGTGACGTCATTACCTGAGCTACTTGGCATGCGACGTGGCGTGCCCGCCGAGAGTGCGCGACTCCTCGCTGTCGTCCAAGGATGCAAGTTCGATGGGTGCGGCGCCGCTCTCATTCAGCCGCTCTTACGCGCAGGGGCTAACCCGAACATCAGAACAGATAGTGGCTTTCCGCTCCTGCATCTCGCACTGATGTACGGCTTTCAGCCGGCTGCAATCAGCCTCCTTCTCGACTCCGGAGCTGACGTCAACGCGGTGACCAAGCACGGTGACACGGCCCTCATGGTGATCGCGACCGGCATGGGTCCAAACGTGCGCCAGGATGCCCAGATCCTGATCAGGAATGGCTGCGACGTGAATGCCAAGAACAAGGATGGATGGACAGCTCTCATGTTCGTTGCGCACGAGGGATGGGACGTGGAGCTGCTCAAAGCCTTGCTAGCCGCAGGCGCTAGCCCAGACGCACGAAACAGGAGTTCCAAGACTGCTTTGGACATCGCCATCGAGAAGGAAACGGGATTCCGTCGCGAAGGCTTTCCGGATCTCGCGGCGAAGCAGGCTCGGTTTGTGCACGCGCTCCGGGTCGCAACTGTTAGCGTCAACAAGACCGAGTTGCCAGACTCACCTGATGAACCGCACGAGACGACGCCGGCGGAGCAGGCCAAGGATCCTGCAGGACCTCCTCTGCCCTTTGTCGCGAGAGGTGCCAGTCCAAGGGAGGGATTAATCCTCGGGACCAAGGTGGCCTCCGGCGAGGTAGAGGTATACGCCAATGAAGGCGATCGGTCGACCGTGGTCTTCAAGCTGCGACCGTACGAAACCTATGACGAACTCACTGGCAACGTGCATGTGACGCGCGCAGGACTGGTCGACGTAACCGCGCCCGTGGCCCTGAAGCGTGGGTTACCGCCGGCCTTTGGGCCGGGAGACACCATCTACACCTTGACGGCGTACGGCGAGGGTATGGTGGACGTGTGGTTCAAGGGTGCGGTGTACCACGTTCATCAGTTCTGGAACAGTGAGAGAGCAAGCATGGGCTTCCCGAGGGGGGTTCTCCGAAGGGAGCCTCAACAAACCTATTGGGTGCAGGTTCGGAATGAGCGAGGGGAGACAGGGTGGATCGCCTATTGAGCGTCGATCCGCGATCGTACTGGGCTCCGCTGTACTCGTCCTTCCTGACCGTTCGCACTGCGCTCTTCGGGGACCAACCATCCAATCGCTCGGAGCGTCCGCCGGCCGGTGCGTTTCTGGGGCCTCCACGATCGCCATGCAGGTGGCGCGGCTCCAGCGCCCCTGCCCGCGCAACCCTCCCGCGCAGGGTCCTCGAGAGCCTGACCGCTTTCCTATAACCGTCGTCCACGGGCGGGAGGCCGTCCTACCCGCTACTTCCGCATCGTGCCTTACGGCAACGGCTTCCGCGGCGCCTACGCCCCCCGGAGCTACCTCGACAAGCCGGTCGGGGATCTGAGGGATCAGAGCTGAGCGGAGACCGCGTTCCTCGGCGCGATCCCCCAGCACCCGGCGCTGATGAACCCTTCCGCCCCGCGGGTGCGAGGCCGCGGTGCGGCGGGGGCGGAGGATGCTCGATCTCTCCGCGAGCGCGGGGCCCTCAGCGGCGAGGAGCACGATCTCGCCTGGCGGCAGATCGAGGGGCAGCGAGTGCCGACAAGCGGATCCATGCCGACTCACTCACGTACCGCAAGTGCCGGGGGAAGCTCAAGATCGTGGCCTACCTCCACGACCAGGTAGCCATCAAAAAGGTCCTCGCGCGCCTGGGCCGGGCGTAGATTCTTCGTTCGTAGATTCTTCGTTTTTCGCGAAGATGTTGTGCTGACCTCAGGCGGTAGCGGCGAAGAGTGCCGGGTAGGCGACCTCTCTGAGCTTGATCGCGGTGGACATGGTCCGGCGACCGGCCAGGGAGACCCGCCAGCGGCGCGAGCGCGGGATTTTGGCGATGAGTCCGTGGGAGGAGCACCTCGAAGAGCATGCGCTCGTTGCGCGACAAGGGATTGAACGCTCTGACCGTCCGGCCGTCTTTGGTCGATGCGTTGGTCGTCAACGCGCCTTTATCCCGCACGGCTGGAGTGGGATCTTGACCCTGGCTCAAGGCATCCAGGTACCTGACATTGCTTTGGGCCGAGATCTCTCGATATCGGAACAGCAACGTCACGCTCTTTCGTAGGGGAACCCATGCCATCACATCCCGGCCTTGACGACGTACCCGCCGGCGCACCCGGAACTCCTCCGGGTTGTTGATCACCGTCTCCACTCGCAGCACGGTTCCCTTGTCGTACATCTTGATCCAGTTGAACTTCATCCGATGTTTGACCCGCCGGCCAGGCACCCGCGTGCCTCGAAGCTCCATTTCGCGTTGGTCGGTCACCACCTCGCCTTGGAAGTGGCCGG
>CAZVOI010000311.1:0-3355 GCA_964628275.1 uncultured Acidobacteriota bacterium
CGCTTCGGCCGACGTCTCGCCGGCGTTGCCGTCCGCGGCGAAATAGCCGGGGACGTCGTACACGGGCGAGCCGGACTCGTGGCTGAACCGGACCGTGAGGCGGTAGTCGAGGAAGGGGTTGGGTGCGGTGTCGCGCTCGCGTGCCGCGGGGCCGTCGAACGTGAGGGTGACCTTGTGCCACGCCTTCAGCTCGCCGGACACGACGCTCTGCGGCGCGGCGGCGGCCGGGACGAGCCAGAGGACCGTGAGGGAGAGCGGGAGGGAGACGTGGGCCAGAGGTGTCTGCATGGTTGCTCCTCAGCGTTCGACTTCCAGTGTCGCAGTCAAAGAATGTATACATTAACTGGCCGCGCTGTCAAAGCGTGCGAGTGGCGCACTCTGCGCTGACCGGGAGCGAGAGCGTGTAGTAGAGCGCGTCCCGCATCCCGATACCATCTGGGCCTGAGCCCGCCGGAGCAGGAAAAGCCGCCGCCGGCCCGGGAGCTGGTCCGGGTGCCGGTAGACGACGAGGGGCGCGAGATCCAGGCCGGCTGAAGACAGCCAGGGACAGCCACCTTCGATCTTGACGCTCGCCTCGCAAGGGGCATAGTGTCTCCGTCAACGGAGACAGCCCGAGCATCTCTCTAGCCGTGGCTGCGGATGAAAAGGCCTATCGTTTTGTTCGAGATGGACCTGGCCGCGAGCGTCCAGAAGGTGACCGAAGACGCGATGTTGAAGATCGCCCGGCACGTGCACCGGGAAACCGGCCTCGACAATCTGTGCCTCGCCGGAGGGGCCGGGAAGCAATCGTCCAGTGCGCCACGCGCGCCGCTGTTGAGGGGCTCAATTATTGAGCGCGGCAATTGAAAAAGTCCGTCGAGTGCGCCTTCCCTTGCCGTCACCGGATTAGTGGCTCGCGACGACTCCCGGTGGGCAGTTCGCCGCTCGACGGATCCACCGGCGTTGACAATACAGTCCCTCGCGTCGAATCGATCGACCGGGCTTGATGCGCCGTCAGCTGGCGTTCGGAGAGAAGCAGATGTCCGGTCCGCAGCCTGGCAAGGCGAAAACGCCGGAAGTCATCGCCGGCAGAACAGGATTGATCGGACTGGTCGTCGGAAGCCTGGGCGTCGTCTTCGGCGATCTCGGCACGAGCCCGCTTTACGCGCTGCGGGAGGCGCTGCTCGCGATGCGCGACGGCGGCCTGCAGCGCACCGAGGTTCTGGGCGTGATCTCGCTGATGCTTTGGACCGTGCTGCTGCTCGTCACGGTCAAGTACGTCTTCCTCATCATGCGGCTCGACAACAAAGGCGAAGGCGGCATCCTCGCATTGCAGGCCCTCGCGCAGCGCTCGCTTGGGGCCGCGCCGAATGCGCTCATTCTGGTCGGCGTCGCTGGCGCGGCGCTGTTCTACGGCGACGCGGTCTTGACGCCAGCCATCTCCATTCTGTCTGCGGTTGAGGGGCTCAAGGTCGCGGTGCCGGGCTTTGACGAACGGTTGATCGTCCCGATTTCACTGGCAATCGTCATCGCGCTGTTCGCGGTGCAAGCGCGCGGAACGGGACCGTTGGCGCGCTGGTTCGGGCCGGTCATACTGGTTTGGTTCCTTACGATCGGCGCACTGGGCGTCCCGCACATTCTGCGAGATCCAGCCGTGCTGCAGGCATTCAATCCGGCGTTCGGCATCCAGTTCATCGCGACGCACGGCGGGGCCTCGCTCCTCGTGCTGGGCTCGGTGTTTCTCTGCGTCACCGGCGCGGAAGCGCTCTATGCCGACCTCGGGCATTTCGGACGCAGACCCATCACTCTCGCCTGGTCCTGGATCGTCTTTCCGGCACTGGCCCTCAACTATCTCGGCCAGGGCGCACTTGTGATCGCCAATTCGGAGGCCGTGGAGAGCCCGTTCTTCATGATGGCGCCAGACTGGTTCCTGCTCCCGCTTGTGGGATTGGCGACCGCGGCGACCATCATCGCCGGTCAGGCCATCATCACCGGCGCATTCTCGCTGACTCAGCAGGCCGTGCAGCTCGGCCTGCTTCCGCGCCTGGAAATCCGCCACACAAGCCACGATCAGCGCGGCCAGATATTCGTGCCTGCGGCGAGCGGACTGATTGCGCTCGGCGTCGTGTTGTTGGTGCTCGGTTTCCAGACGTCGAGCGCGCTCGCGTCCGCGTATGGTCTGGCCGTCACCGGCACGATGCTGATGACCAGCGCGCTTGCCTTCGTCGTCATCACTCGACTGTGGCGCTGGTCGCCCGGAAAAGCGTTCCTGGTGCTAGCGCCGATCGTCGCCCTGGAGTTGGTGTTCCTCAGCGCGAATCTCGCCAAGTTACTTGACGGCGCCTGGTTCCCGCTTGTTTTCGGTGCGACGCTCGGCCTTGTCATGCTGACGTGGCGGCGCGGCACCGCGATCCTCGCCACGCAAGCGCGCGCCAATCAAAGGCCGCTCGTCGAGGTCATCGCGGAGCTGCCGCAAGGTGGTGTGCAGCGCACGTCGGGCGCGGCAGTGTTCCTGACCAGCGATCCCGACACGGCGCCGGGCGGACTGCTGGCCAATCTCAAACACAATCGTGTGGTGCACGAGCACAATTTCGTCGTGACCGTACGGACCGCCGATAGTCCTCGTGTCCAGGAAGACCAACGCGCCGTCATCGAGGATATCGCGCCGGGTTGGACCCAGATAATTCTCTGCTACGGTTTCATGGAGACGCCGAACGTGCCGGCCGCGATGGTGGCGTTGCGCAAGGCCGGCCGGATCGAGTTCGCGGTGATGAAAACGAGCTTCTTCCTCGCCCGGCGAACGATACTGCCGTCGCCAGATCGCGGCATGCCGCTATGGCGAGACAACATCTATGTCGCGTTGACCAAGCTCTCCGCCAACGCGGTCGATTATTTCCACATACCGCGGGAACGCTCGATAGAGATCGGCGAGAAGTTGTCCCTGTAGACCCCGCCGAAATGCGTCGTTCCTTGATTCAGGCGCAGGCAGGGGCGCCCAATCAGGCTGGCTGCGGAGCGTAAGCGAAACAAGCGCGGTTTGCCAGTCAATTGCCACGACCAGGCCACCGGGAAACCACGGGCTCGGGTTCGGCCCAACGTCGACAAGAAGATCCACATCGCTCTTGGGCACGGCATCACCCCGCGCCATGGATCCAAACACGCGGACCCGCGTCACGCCGTGCCGCTTCGCCACCTGCAGGATCTCCTCGCGCTTTGCCTTCACCGGGTCAACCATCGATCAGCACCTCGTCGATGGGAGTCGACGCGTTGGGACGGTGAGCAGCCACCCCGTTTGACGGGCGAGGGACGAGTTGGGGTCAGCGGCCCTGGTCACCAGCCCCCGAAGTCCATCCACCAGCCCGGGCGCCATGGCGGT
>CAZVOI010000312.1:0-2125 GCA_964628275.1 uncultured Acidobacteriota bacterium
CCTTCGAGGAGCCGGCATCCACGTCTATGGCGTAGACGGCCTGTTCGAGGACATCGACGACATCCGCGCGCACGGCCGCGACGAGCGGATGTCGGTGACCGCCTTCCACGAAGGCCAGGAGTTCCTGTACCGGCTGGTCAAGACGCTCGCGTCCAAGTAGCGTCGACCACACCCCGCCGCTTTCCTAAGCCAGGACATCTGCGAGAGTCGCCGCCGCGCGTTCACAGTCGGCGCGCGAGACGTCTCTGTGCGTGACCAGCCGCAGCGTCCGCGCGTCCATCGCCGAGGCCAGCACGCCGCGCGCTTTCAGGTTCTCCACGGCATCCGGCGCCGAAGCGCGCTCGAGCACTGCAACGACGATGTTGGTCCGACCGGGCGCGACCGCGACACCGCCGCAGCGTGACAGCGCATCGCTCAGCAACCGGGCGTTGTCGTGGTCCTCGGCGAGCCGCGGAATCATCGTCTCGAGAGCCACGATGCCCGCGGCGGCCAGGATCCCGATCTGGCGCATGCCGCCGCCGAGCTGCTTGCGCACGCGGCGCGCCTTTTCGATGCGTTCCCGCGACGCGAGCAGCAGCGATCCGGCGGGCGCGCAAAGACCCTTGGACAGCGTCACCATCAACGAGTCGGCGCCGGCGGCCAGGGCCAGCGGTGGAACGCCGAGCGCTACCGCCGCGTTCCAGAGACGCGCGCCGTCGATGTGGACCTTGAGCCCCGCCGCGCGGGCCGCGGCCAGGCACGCCGCAGTCTCGACGGGCGTCTGCACGGCGCCACCTCCGAGGTTGTGGGTGTTCTCCAGCACGACGGCTCCGGCGTCGGATCGGTAGTAGGCGTAAGGACGCAGCGCGCCCCGGATTGCCTCGGCGGTCAGCAGGCCGTCCGGCGTGCGCACCGGGCGCGCCATCACGCCGGAGAGGACGGCCATGCCGGCCAGCTCGTACTGGATCACGTGCGAGCGCTCGTCGGCGATCAGCTCCTGCCCGGGTTCGGTCAGGATGCGAATCGCGATCTCGTTGCCCATCACGCCGGACGGAACGAACAGCGCCGCCTCGAAGCCGAGCATGCCCGCGGCAAGCTCCTGGAGCCGGTTCACCGTCGGGTCTTCACCGTAGACGTCGTCCCCGACCTCGGCTTCGGCCATCGCCCGCCGCATCGCGGGCGTCGGCTTCGTCACCGTGTCGGAACGCAGGTCGATCATGCGCCGCAGGCTAGTGGCGCGCTTCGGACGCTGTCAACCGAGCGGTTAGAAACGAAGCGTGAGCCCGACGCTGGCTTGATAGAAGCCCGGCCGGAAGCGCACCGGATCCAGCTTCCGCAACAGCTCTTGTTCGAGGAGCTGGTCTACCGCGGAAAGCGGCCGGTCGCCGGCCGTGCGCCAGACGAGCGTCTGCTCCTCGAACACGAAGCCGCGCGCTTCGCCGACGAGCGCCAGCTTCTTGCTGAGCGCGATCTCGATGCCGATCCCGCCGTTCAAGCCGAAACCGCTGTCGAGCGTCCCGCCGGCGCGGACCGAGAGCCCCGGTCCACCGACGCCGAATCCGAGCAGCGAGGTGAGGCGCAGCGTCTCGGTCGCCTCGAAGTCGAAGGACGGAAGGTAGCTGATCCCGCCCGAGACTGCGACGCGTACCGACCCGGTCGTACGGAGCTTGAGGTTCAGCGACACCGGTGTGAGCGCGTCGATCGTCGCGGAACCGACGCCGGTGACGCTGGCCGCCAGCGGCGGCAGGCCCGGCACGCGAAGCGTGAGGTCGAAGCGGGCGTCCTTCACCAGCACCTCGATCGGCGCGCGGTCGACACGCGCTTCGATGCCGATCGCCTTCGCCGGAAAGAAGGCGAAGCTGCCGGCGACGCTGGTGCCGCCTTGGGCGTCCAGGCCGATCGAGTCCGCGAGCTGCAGCGAGAAGCCCGAGCTGGCGAGCGCGCCGGGGGCGTAGCGTACGGCCTGCTCGAAGTAAGGCGCCACCCGACCGACCTGCAGGCTCAGCTCGGCATCGCTGGCTGCGCACGGAAGGGCCAGACACGAGAGCAGCGGCGCGGCGACGATGGTTCGTCTCATGGAGCGAAGGCTACAGCAGTGGGCTGCGCCGAGACGTGATGCCTCGCACGCGCCTCGCTAGTGGATCTG
>CAZVOI010000313.1:0-1843 GCA_964628275.1 uncultured Acidobacteriota bacterium
CGGCCGAGAATGGACTGGAGCTGGTACCGGCCCTTCAGCCGCCGCTCGCTCATGCGCGGGCGCCCCCTTGTCCGGCGCGGGCAGTATCGCACGCCGCAACGAGCCTCCCGCTCCGGCGCTTGAAGGGGCGCGACCGGTCGCTTACCCTTCCGGCCAACGGTTCCAGAGGACAGTCGTGGCGGCCTCGACGGGATTGAGCCCGCTTGGCGTGCTGCAGAGACCCCGCTGCCGGGACCCGAAGGAGACTCGCCGATGAATCGATGCTGCTCGCCGGCTCGACACACCACCGTGGCGCTCGCCGTTCTGCTCGCAGGCGCGGCCCTCACTCTCGGACAGACGCCCGAGCCCGCGCTCCACACGCCAGCCAACGACCCGAAGATCGCCTGGGGCCCCTGCCCGGACATCATGCCGGCGGGATGTCAGATCGCGGCGCTTCACGGCGATCCCGCCAAGCCGAACGTCGACGTCTTCCTGAAGCTCCCGGCCAAGAGCAGCTTCACCAAGCACAAGCACACGTCGGCAGAGCGAATGATCCTGCTGTCCGGCGAGATGCACGTGACCTACGAGGGACAGAAGCAGGCCGTCGTCAAGGCCGGCAGCTACATGTACGGCCCAGCCGGCCGGGCGCACTCGGGCGCGTGCGCGAGCGCCGAGCCGTGCCTGCTCTTCATCGCCTTCGAAGGACCGGTGGACGCGACCGCGGTGAACTGAAGTCTCGTCCGTCGGCGTCGGAGGCGGTAGCGGCGCGGGCGGCGCCTTATCCTGCTAACCTTGGCTTAGAGGGGAGCCCCCGAGCCGGGGGGCGGGGCCATGACGAGCGAGGTCGGTAGCGCGAAAGCGCGTTGCGTGAGCTGCCGGGAGGAAATCGGGGTCGCCGACCGCTACGCGCACGGCGATCACATCAAGTGCGGCGTTTGCGGCACCAAGCACAAGGTGGTGCGCGGCGATCGCCTGCGGCTGGTGATCGCGGACGTGGGGCCGCTGCGCGACGCGCTGGCGCAGAACGAGCGGCAGGTGGAACGCCTCGAGGCCGAGCTCGCGCACGCCCGCGCCAGCCTCGGAATCGGGGTCAACGGGATTGGCATCGGCCTGATCTACGCGCTCTACCAGGTGGGCGTCAGCGGAGCGACAATTGGCAAGAGTCTGTTGTGGACGTCGCTCGGGATCGCCCTGCTGGCGGGCTTGGCGCTCGAAGCGGCGAACTGGTCGTTCCTGGCGAAGCGCAGCGCGTTGATGCGCCTCGGCCGAGAGCTCGGCGAGGCGCGCGCCGAGGGCCAGAAGCTGCGCCAGCAGATCCGCGAGGCGGGAAAAGTTTAGTGACGTTTCGCCAGAGTCCGTTGTCGTTGCCGCTGCGAAACGTCACTTTCTGAGCCGTGCCGTCGCCCCCGTTTCCGTATGTCCGTTTCCGGCAGTCCAGCCTGACCGTGCTTCCGCTGCGACGCTGGCCACGTACGGGAACGGCGGACGACCGAGAACGCACAACAGAGAACGGAAGGCCGGAAACGCGCAAACGGAGCTGCTCAGAAAGCGTCGTTTCGCTCCGACAACGACAACGAACCTTGCGCGAAACGACGCTATTCGATCTGCCCGTCCTCGAGCAGCGTCGCGACGGTCCGGTAGATCGAATAGGTCGAGCGCGGTACGTCGCGCAGCAGGTCCGCCAGGCTCGCCCCCTTCTTGAGGCGTGACCAGACGGACGCCGCCAGCTCGATCGACTCGGGCTCGTCCCAGGCGAGCTGGCTCGCCTTCTGGCGGAAGACGCGCCCGGCGTCCGGCAGCCGCTCCTTGAGCATCGGCAGCTCGTCCTGCATCCGCACCGACTCCATCAGCAGCGAGATCGCGG
>CAZVOI010000314.1:0-2824 GCA_964628275.1 uncultured Acidobacteriota bacterium
GACGGCGTCCCCAAGTTGCTCGATTTCGGCATAGCGAAGCTGCTGGAGCCCGGCGGCATCGACGGCAGCAGGACGCGCACCGCCTTCCGCCTGCTCACCCCCGAGAGTGCGAGCCCGGAACAGGTGCGCGGCGAACCGGTGACGGTGGCAACCGACGTGTACTCGCTCGGCGTGCTGCTCTACCGGTTGCTCACGGGCAAGAGCCCGTACCGTGGGGGCATGGCGACCGACCCTGAGATCGTGCGCGCGATCTGCGAGGAGCAGCCGCTTCGTCCAAGCGACGCCGTCGAACTTCGTCAGCTCCGGGGCGATCTCGACCTGATCACCCTCAAGGCGCTCCGCAAGGAGCCTGCGCGGCGCTACACGTCGGTCGACCAGTTGGCTCAAGACCTGCAGCGGCATCTCGACCGGTTGCCGGTTCTCGCGGCGCCGGATGCATGGACGTATCGCGCGCGCAAGTTCGTCACGCGGCACTGGGTGGGTCTGGGCGCGGCGACCGCGGTCACGCTCGCGTTGCTGGTGGGCGGCGCCGCGACTTGGTGGCAGGCGCGGCGCGCCGAGCGCCGTTTCAACGACCTGCGCAAGCTGGCCAACACCCTGATGTTCGACGTCCACGACGCCATCGAGAAGCTGCCGGGATCCACCGCGGGGCGGAAGCTCCTGGTGACGAACGCGCTCGAGTACCTCGACAGCCTGGCGCTGGAGGCGGAGGGAGACGTGTCGCTGCAGCGCGAGCTGGCGACCGGCTACGAGAAGATGGCGGACGTACTCGGCCGGCCGAACACGCCGAATCTGGGCGATGTGCACGGCGCCCTCGCGACCTATAAGAAGGCGCAAGCGGCGCGGGAACGGCTTCTGGCGGGTGAGCCCGGAAATGCCAATCTGCTCCGGGACCTTTCGACCACGTCGCAGAAGATGTCGAGGGCGTGGTATTGGGCCGGCGACCCTCGCACGGGAGAAGAAGAGGCACGCAAGGCAGCGCTGATCGAGGAAACGCTGGCCGCCTCCGACCACGCGCCCAGCCAGAAGTTTCGGCTCGCCCGGAGCCATGCCAACCACGGCTACATGCTCTATGTCAGCGGTCGCACGGTCGACAGTCTCAGACGACTGCAAGAAGCCATCACACTCCTTGAACAATTGAGTGACTCGAGCCTGAACGGCGCCGAGGTCAAAGCGCGGCTGGCCGTCGCGTACGGCTATCGCGCGGCGGTGCTTCAATTGGGGTCGCCCGTCGCGGGAGTGGTGCCCGACCTGAGGGCGGCCCTCGAGATGCAGCGGAGGGCCGTCGCGCTCGATGAATCGTTGGCCAGCGCCGCTGCTTCGGACACGGGTCTTCAGCGACAGACGCTGATCGACATCATGAACCTGGGAGAGATGCTGGTGCAGTCGGGCGACCGGGGAGCCGCGCGCGACCAGTTTCGTCAGGGACTCGCCAAGACCGAGCAGTTGGCCCGCGCCGATACCCTCAATCTGCAGGCTCAAAGAGATCTCGCGTGGGCCTCGTCGCGCCTGGGCATGCTGCTCGCCCAGGACGGCGCCACGGACGAAGCGTTCGTCTTGCTCACGCGCGCCTCGAGACTGTTGGAGCCGGTCGTCCGTGCCGATGCGGCGAATCGCAACACGCGAGCGCAAGTCGCCGATACCAACCAGGGGTTCGCCCATGCTCACGTCGCCCTCGGATCCAATCCCGCGCTGGCGCGCGGCCCTCGGCTGAGCCATTGGCGTCAGGCGAAAGCCCGGTTCCAGGACTCGTACGCGTTCTGGAAGGAGATGCGAGACACAGGCGTCGCGACCGGCGCTGATGCCACAAGGCCGGAGGCGCTCGAGCTGGAGATCGCGAAATGCGACCTCGCGCTTGGCGACGCCCAGGGAGCCGTCAGCACGCGTAAGTAACCCCGACAGAGTCGCCGAGCCGTTCGGACTCCCCTACCGTTCGCCGGTCAGCTCGCGATACAGCCAGGCCCTGGCCACCGCCCACTCCCGCTTGACCGTGGCCGAGGAGATGCCCATCACTTCCGCTGCTTCCTCGATCGTCAAGCCGCCAAAGAAGCGCAACTCGACCACACGGCCTTGCTGGGGGTCGAGGGCTTCCAGCCGTGAAAGCGCTCGGTCGAGCGCATGCACGTCGATCGCATCGACCGGGGCCGGCGGCGAGGAAGGATCGGCGTCATCGAGCGGAAGGTGCAGCGCCTGGCCGCCTCGCTTGGCCCGGCCATGCCGGCGAGCATGGTCGACCAGGATACGCCGCATCAGTTGGGCGGCGATGCCGAAGAAGTGCGCGCGACTCTGCCAGTCGACGTCTCGCTGGCCCGCGAGCTTGAGATAGGCCTCGTTGACGAGCGCGGTGGTCTGGAGGGTGTGATCGCGCCGCTCCCGGGACAGGTATCGGGACGCGAGCGTGTGGAGCTCGTCGTAAACGAGCGGGATCAGGCGCTCGAGGGCTTCGGCGCTGCCGCCCTGCCATTCCTGCAGCAGGCGAGTAACTTCGGGCCCGCCCGAGCCTTCCTGCATGGCTGATTGAAGAGTTCCAGCATACGGGCCGGGGCGAACCTGTCAAGACCGGCCCTGATCCTCTTTTGGCGGCATTGGCGCGTGAGGGAGTAGGAGAAGGACCGGATCTGGGAGGCTTCGATGAATCTGCTCGAGAAGAGGGCTTTGCTCGCTTTCGCGCTGACGGTCCTGGCAACGCCGGGGAAGGCCAACGAGCTGTGGGTGGCGCCGGCAAAGAATCCCGCAGACAGGCTGATCGGGGATTTCGCCGTGGCCCAGAAGAAGGCGCACTTCGGCTTCGGCGTGCCGGACAACTTCAATGGGTTCACGAAGG
>CAZVOI010000315.1:0-4402 GCA_964628275.1 uncultured Acidobacteriota bacterium
TCGCCGAAGAAGAGCGCGAACGCTTCGCGCACCTTGGGCGCGTCGCTCTTGGTGAATAGCTCCTCGACGTTCTGGATTTCGCGCCCCGGCGCGTCGATCAGCAGCCGGGCCAGAGCCAGCCGATCGTTGAGAGCGAGCAACCACGCCGGCGGCCGCTTCAGGTTGTTCTGGATCTCCGGAATGTCATTGAGACAGACCGCCAGCACGACGACGTCAGGCCGATACGGCCGCACCAGCTTCTCGTACGCGATCCGCTGCTGGCGCGTGCTCCAGCCCCAGAGCGCGACGTTCATGACCTCGATCGCGCGGCCTTCGTGTTCGAGCATCGATTGCAGGACTTGCGGGTAGGCCTCGGAGGGCTCGAGGCCGTGGCCGAGCGTGACGCTGTCGCCAAGGAAAACGACGCGCGCGATGCCTTCGGTGCGTTGCCGCGGGTGGGTGCGGTCGCGCACGCCGTCGCCGTTGAACTCGGCCCCGGGCGGCCAGCCGGTCTCGTCGGAGGCCATCGTGTAGAAGTCGCCGTCCCACTGCTTCTCCCAGTCCCAGATGTAGTCGGCGCGCTCGGGAGGTTTCGGACGGCGCGACTCGACGAAGCGGCTCGCAGCTTCGAGAAGCGCGAAGACGATGATCAGCGAAGCGGCGCTGAGCGCGAGGTTCTGGATGATGCGTCGCAAGCGTGCTGATGATAGCCGCCCCCACTGTTCGGTTTGACGAAGTGTCCGCGGCTTCGTAGCTTCCGCGTGTGACCTCGATCGAAGCTCTGGTCCGCCGGATCCAGCGCGCCTACCCGCAGGTCTGGTTCGCCTGTCACGTGGTGCATCGGAAGCGCGGCCCGGGAGCCGACCTGACCGACCGCGAAGCCGGCGTGCTCGCGCACATCGAAGAGACCCCCGGGGCGCGCGCGAGTGATCTCGCGCGACATCTCGGCCTCAAGCCGTCGACGCTCTCTGCGCAACTGAAGCGGCTCGAAAGGCTGGGACTGGTGGCGGTGGGCCTGGGCAAGAGCCGACGCGAAAAGGCGATCCGCTTGACGCCCGCCGGCGAAGCCGCGGTCTCGGCGCTGTCGCCGCTCGCAGCCGAGCGCGTGGCGGGCTTGCTCGAAGAGCTGGGACCCGGCGAGCGGCGCGCGGCGGTCGCGGGTCTCGAGCTGCTGGCGACGGCGGCGCGACGGCGAGCCGAGCGGCCACGGAAAGGATGAGACGCGTGTGGATCGGGTTGGCGGTGGTGGTTGCGACGATCGCGGTGGCGTTCGCCGCGCTCCATCTCGCCGGCAGCCGGATGCCCGAGACGCACGTTGCCGAGGGCTCGAGTGAGGTGGCTAAGCCGCCTTCCGGAGTCGCGACGCGAATCCGCGACGTGGCATCGCAGCCGCGTTGGCGGCCGTCGGTGACGAAGATCGAGATCCTCGCCGACGAAGCGGGCGCTGTCCGCTACCGCGAGACCGGCAAGAACGGCGTTATCACGTACGCCTTCCGCGAGGTCGAGCGCGACAGGCTCTTCGAGAGCCGAATCGACGACGACACGCTTGCCTTCGGCGGACGATGGCTGATCACGGTCGCGCCGGCCGGCACCGGCACCCTCGTCACGATCCGCGAGGAAGGCCTCGTGAAGCCGCCGATCTTCAGGGTGCTGTCGAAACACGTGTTCGGCCACCAGACCTCGCTGCGCGCCTACCTCGACGACCTGAAGACACCGTAGCCGCTGCCGGCCGATTCGCGGCCCGCCCGTAGAATCGTCGCCGTGAAGCGCGTGCTGATCGTGTCACTGCTGCTCGCCGGCTGCCGCTCGCCCGAGTTTCAGGGGCCGCTGCGCCTGCTCGATCGTCAGACCAGCGACGGCCGCGCCGTCAAGACGGGCGCGCTCTCCACGGGCGGTGAGACGCGCGCCGCGCTCCTGGAATCGGCGCGCTACCGGGCGCCGCTGCCGAAGCGCGGGCGGTTGACCTTCGGCATGGGGCTCGCGTGGACCGCCAGCCAGGAAGAGGCGCCGGGCTGGTATCGGCTGACGGTGCGCGCCGGCGAGAAGGTGCTGTCCGAGAAGCAGCTCAACCCACGAGCGGCCCGAGGCTTTCGCGACGTGAGCGTGCCGCTCGACGGTCTCGGCTCGGAGGCGGACCTCGCGTTCGAGCTGCGGCTGACGGACCGCGATGGCAACGACGTGCCGCAGCCGAAGGAGCTGCTGCTCGGCATCGCCGAGCCGACCGTGCACGATCTCGACGGCTACGGCCGCGCCAAGGGCGTGATCCTGGTCTCGATCGACACGCTACGCCGCGACCACGTCGGCGCCTACGGGTACCCGCGGCCCACCACGCCGCGGCTCGACGCGCTCGCCAGGGAAGGCATCCTGGCCGAGGATGCCGTCAGCGTCTCGTCGTGGACGCTGCCCGCGCACCTGTCGATGCTCACCTCGGTGGACCCGGGCGTTCATGGCGGCACCGACACGAGGCTGGGCTTCAACGAGCGGGTGCCGACGCTGACGCGCCTCCTGAAGCAGAACGGCTACGCGACGCAGGCGGTCACCAGCCACCTGTACGTCTCGAAGGTCTACGGCCTCGACGAAGGCTTCGACCATCTCGACTTCCATCAGGATCGGAAGGCCACCGACATCGCCGACCGCGCGATCGCGATCCTGGAGCGTCTCGGCGATCGCCGCTTCTTCCTGTTCCTCCATTTCTACGACCCGCACTGGCACTACGATCCGCCGCCGAAGCAGCGCGCGCTCTTCGACTCGGGCTACACCGGCGCGCTCTCCGGCCTGTGGCAGGACTTCAAGGACAAGACTCCCGCCAACACCACGCCGCAGGAGAAGCAGCACTTGCTCGATCTCTACGACGGCGAGATCCGCTACACCGACGACGAGCTGGGCCGCATCCTCGACCATCTGAAGACGAGCGGCCTCGACAAGGGCACGCTGGTGATCGTCACCTCGGACCACGGCGAGGAGTTCCTGGAGCACGGCTCCTGGGAGCACCAGAAGACGCTCTACGAGGAAGTCATCCGCATCCCGCTCGCGCTGCGCGGGCCGGGCATCTCCCCGCGCCGCGAAAAGGCACAGGCGAGCCTGCTCGATATCGCGCCCACGGTGCTCGCTTGGGTGGACCTCCCCGCGTCGCCGACGCACCAGGGCCAGAGCCTGCTCGGGCCGCTTCCCGAACGCGAGGCTTACGGCGAAACCGACCACACCACGGACGGCACCCGCAAGCTCTTCGTCCGCTCCGGCGCGGGCCGCGGCAAGGCGATCCTGTCGCTTTCGCCCAAAGCCGAGACCGTGGCAAGGGAAGAGTGGTACGACCTGGCCAAAGACCCCGCGGAGTCGAAAGACGCACGCCCTCGAGAAGGGGTCGCGAACTCGCTGCGCGCCAAGGCGCTGCAGCGCTTCAAGGACGGCCGCACCCGCGGCGCCGGCGCGCCCATGGTCCGGCTCTCGCCGGAGCAGATCGAGCGGCTGCGCGCCCTCGGCTACATCAAGTGAAGATCCGCGAGTCGACGCCGGACGACGTCCCCGCGATCACCGCGCTGATCAACCGCGCTTTCCTTGTCGAGAAGTTCTTCATCGCCAAGGACCGCACCAGCGTGGCGGAGACCGCGGCGATGCGTGACAAGGGCATCTACCTGCTCGCCGAGGAAGACGGCGCGCTGCTCGCCTGCGTCTACGTCGAGATCCGGAAGGACCGCGGCTACTTCGGCGTGCTCTCGGTGGAACCCGGCCAGCAGAAGCGCGGCCTGGGGCGCACGCTGGTCGAAGCCGCCGAGGACCACGCCCGAAGGGCCGGCTGCACGGCGATGGACATCCGCGTCGTCGACCTGCGCGCGGAGCTGCCGCCCTTCTACGACAAGCTCGGCTACCGGACGATCGCAACCGAGCCGTTCTCCCAACCGGAAGAAGCGAACCAGCCGTGCTACTTCCTGGTGATGAGCAAGGACCTCTCTAGGAGCTTCCTGCCGCGTTAGAATTCAGAGCATGAATCAGGCTGCGCAGCGCCGTTGGATGGCGCAGTGGCGCGCCGCGGCGCCCGCTCTCGCGGAGCAACGGCGACACGAGCTGCGAGACCTGACGGCCGAGCGCGGCCTGGCTGCGGCGGAGGCAGTCCTCGCGCTCGCTTCGCCGGCGGGCCTCTCCCCGGAGCGGCTCACCAGTTCCGGCCTGGTTGAACAGCAGCGGCTGCTGCACCGCCGCACCCAGCGCTGACCGACGTCTGAAGCACGCCATGACATCCTGGCGCTGAGCGTTTCGCTAGAGCTTCAGCCCGCGCAGGTAGTCCAGCGTCTTCGGGATCTGCTCCAGCGAGTTCGCGTGCTCGTCCTCGATGAAGTGCTTCTCCACGCCGGCCTTCGCCGCCGCGCGCAGCACCGCCGGCCAGTCGATCGTCCCGGTCCCGAGCGGGACGTTGGTGTCGTCGTCG
>CAZVOI010000316.1:0-7167 GCA_964628275.1 uncultured Acidobacteriota bacterium
TAGCCGGCCGTCCGTCACGAACCCGGGGTATCTGACGGCTCCCGCCACGGTGACCTACTACTACGGCGGCGGCCGGGGGATCTTCGAGACCGAAACGGTGTCCGCCACCGATGCGGTCTTGAATTACTACCTGCCCGCGCGCTTCCTGAAGAAGGGCGAGTTCTTCGTCCGGATCGTGGTCGACAACCTGCTCAACCAGTCGGCTCAGGACAACGCAGGCAACCAGACCGTGTTCAGCGCGACGAATCAGAACCCCGCCCGAACCATGCAGGCGTTCAATCCCTTCACCGCGACACCGGTCGAAGGAGTGAATTACCAGCTCGGCCCGGATTTCGGCCGGCCGCTCGCGGCGACCGACTATCAGTCCGCGCGAAGCTACTTCTTTTCGCTCGGGGTCAGGTTCTAGCCGGGCTTCCTCAGAAGAAACCGCTTCGGCCTCGCCCGGGGCTAGACTCCGCGTATGCGCCAAGCTGCTGCCGGTTGGATCGGGGTCCTGTGTCTCACTCTCGTCGCGGGCTCCGTCTCGGCACAGGCCCGGCCCGAGGCCGATCTGTGCGCGGTCGCGCCCGGCGCCCAGCCGCTGTTGCCCGCCCGGCTGATGGACGGCATGGGTACGACCAACATGCCGGTCACGACCCGCTCCGAGGAGGCCCGCCGCTTCTTCAACCAGGGCATCTCGCAGATGCACTCCTTCTGGTTCCTGGAATCGGAGCGCTCGTTCCTGCAGGCCGCGACGCTGGACCCGGACATGGCGATGGCGTACTGGGGCATCTCGGTGAGCGCGGCGGGCGACTACCGCCCCGCGTTCCAGCTGCTGCGCGACACGGCAGACGGCGGGCGCCCGCCGGCCGAGGCCAGCTCCACGGAGGCGGTCACGCGCACCGCCAACGGCGCCGCGCTCAACCCGCAACGCCGCGCGCGCGAGGCGAGCGCGAAGGCGCTGTCGCTGCGCGACAAGCTGACGCCGCGCGAGCGCCTCTACATCGAGGCCGAGGCGGCGCGCCGCAACCCGGAGTCGAAGACGAAGGACGCCGACCACATCGCCGGGCTGCGGCTCTTGGTCGCCGCCCATCCGGACGACCTCGAGGCGAAATCCATCCTCGGCCTGGCGTTGCTCGACGGCTACGACTCGGTCAGCCGGGAACCGCGGACGAACACGCTGGAGGGCTTGCGACTGCTCGAGGAAGTCGTCGCCAGGGACGACAACCATTTTGGCGCACACCACTATCTGATCCACGGCTGGGAGGGCGGCAAGACGCCGGAGCGCGCGTGGCAGGCCTGCAAGCGCTATCCCGAGCTGGTGCCCAACATCCCTCACGCGCTGCACATGCCCGGCCACATCTACGCCCAGAGCGACCGCATCGACGATGCCGTGCTCGCCTTCGCGGCGGCGGCGGAGAACGAGCTCGGCTACTTGAAGGCCGACACGCTCTACCCGAACAGCCACCACGGCCACAACGTCCACTTCCTGATCCACGCGCTCAACGTGGACGGCCGCTACCAGGAGTCGATGACTCGCGTCAGCCACTTGATGCAGGAGTTCAAGGAGACGCCGCGTGAGCGCGGCTCGAGCGGCCAGCGCGCGGCCTGGCGCCAGGGCTACTTCTCGCTGATCAAGACGCTCGTCCGTTTCGAGCGCTGGGATCTGATCCTGGACGGGACGACGATCCCGGTCTACGACCGGCCCGAGCAGCGCGCCTGGCGCACCTGGGCCACCGGGCTCGCCTTTGCGGCGCAAGGAAAAAAGAAGCAGGCCCAAGCCGCCTTGAACGAGATGGGCGAGCTGCTCAAGAAGATCGAGGCCTCCAAGCGCGCGCTCGGCATCGCGCATACGGAGCTCGAGGCCACGATCGCGACCCGCCGCGGCGACAAGAAGAAAGCCTGGGAGCTATTCCGCCAGGCTGCCGCGAGCGAGGTGGCGCTGCTCTACACCGAGCCGCCCTCCTACCCACGCCCTGTCGCCGAGGCCTGGGGCAACGCGGCGCTCGTGCGCAGGGACTACGCGACGGCCGAGAAGGCGTACCGGGAGGCGCTCACGCGCGAGCCGGGCGGCGGCCGGGCGTACTTTGGTCTGGCCTCGGCGCTCAAGGGCCAGGGCCGCCAACTAGACGCCGCGGCGTCGCTCGACAGCGCCCGCCGGGCCTGGGACCACGCCGACGCGGACCTGCCACAGCTTCGCGCCGTGGCCAGGGCCGAGAACGACGACAACTAGGACCGCGAGGCCGGGCTAAGGGTCGAGGATCGTCGCCACCAGATCCGCGAGCTGGCGTCCGCTGAAGTCCTTGCCTTCGGTGGCCGCGGCCAGCTTTCCTTCGCGGTCGATCACCGCGGTCTGTAGCGTGTGAGTGATCAACCCCTGGTCCGGCCAGTATTCGATCCCAAACGCGTCGCACACGCGGGCGATCGCGTCCGGTTCACCGGTCAGGAAATGCCAGCCGGGAACGTCGGCGTTGAAGTGCCCGGCGTAAGCGCGTAGCACCTCCGGCGTGTCGTAACGCGGGTCGAACGACACGGTCAAGAGCGTCAGATCGCCGCCGAGACGCTCGCGGAAGCGATCGCGGACGCTCCCGAGGTTGGCGACGACCCGCGGGCAGTAGTCCGGCAGCGGGCAGCGGCTGTAGATGAAGGTCACGACCACGACACGGCCGCGCAGCGCGGAGAGCGACACCGGACGAGCGTGCTGATCGACGAGCGTGAAATCCGGCATCGGCTGGCCGAGCTTCACGAGCGTCGGCTTGGCCGGCGTCAGCGTGAGCCCGGCATCCGCCGGCGCCGCCGACAGGAGTCTCAGCCGATCGATCCAAGTTGCCGACGGGCGCACGCGTAGCCGGAAGCTGATCCGATCGCCGGGGTGGACTTCGGCGAGGCGGTCCCGATCGCGGACGGCGAACCGCATCGCCATCGCGTCCATGAAACCCGGAATCGCCTCGTGCGAGACAGTGACCATCGACGCCGCGGTGTCGACCCGAAGCACCAGGCCACGTCCGGGGTAGCTGGTGGCGCACGCGCTTGCCGCGAGCGCGAACCCGAGTAGGAACACACAACTCTTCACACTGCCCGATCGTATCTTGAGATGATTCCGGAGGTGTGTGCATGCGATTGAACCCGATGCTGCTAGTAGGTACCGCCGTGCTCTTCCTCACTCCATACGTGGACGCGCAACGTCCTCCCCGTGTGGCGCCGCTGGACGCGCCCTCCGTGGGCGAGGTGGCACCGGCCCGTGAACCCGGAGAACGGCTGGCGGTCAGTGGCGTCGTGTATGCCGCCGACGGACGGACGCCGGTTCCAGGTGCGTCGGTGTACGTCTATCAGACCGACGCCCGCGGCTTCTACAAGGCCGGCCCCCAGGACGTTCGCGACGAGCCGATGGGCGACCGCGCACCGCGTCTCTATGCGCTCCTCAGGACCGATGCCCAGGGCCGCTACTCCTACCGGACGATCCGTCCCGGCTCTTACCCGGACTCCCGCGTGCCCCAGCACATCCATTACCAGGTCACGGCCGAGGGCCGCGGGGTCCGCGTCTTCGAGATCGTCTTCGACGACGACGGGCTGGTGACCGCCGAGATCCGCCGGCGGGCCGCTCAGCCCGACAGCATCTACGCACTGCGCAAGGTCGAGCGAGGCCACGATCGCATCGGCCGCGTCCGACAGGACGTCACGTTGCCCGATTGATCCCCGGGCGGGGCTTCTTCATCCCGATTGCCGCGTCCCTGGCCTCAGTGGCGACGCTCCTGGCCGGTTCGGTCGCGGCCTCGCTGCTCTGGCCGCGACCGGAGCCGCTCCCGCGCCCGGCCGCCGCAGCCGCGGGGGAGTAAGGCGCTACGATGGGCGGGCCTGGCCCGATGGAGGAAGCATGACGCAGCTCTTTGAACCCCGGGACGACCTCGCGACGCTCGTCCGTTTGCATGGCGTGGAGGGGCGGTGACCACCAAACGTCTGGCGCGCTTCTGGATTCCCCTGCTCGCCGCCTTGGTGCTGGTGGTGCCCACCCTGGTCGAGTTCTACACCGACTGGCTGTGGTTCGGCGAGACGGGTTATCGACAGGTGTTCCTGCGATCCCTGAGCACCAAGGCCGCGCTCGGTGGCACGGTCTGGATTCTCGTCTTCGGCTTCCTCTACCTCAACACGCGCGGGATCCTCCGCGGCCTGGGACGCCAGGAGTTCAGCATCCCGACGGCGGAGGGGCCACTGATGATCGTCGCCGAGCCGGGCAGCCTGAGGCTCGTCGTCTACGCCGCGGCGGGACTGGGGGCGCTTGCGCTGGGCGTGTACGCCTCGTCCCGCTGGGATACATGCCTGCTCTATTGGTACGCCACGCCTTTCGGGACGAAGGATCCCATCCTGGGCAGGGATCTGAGCTTCTACGTCTTCCAGTTGCCGTTCCTGGGGATCCTCCACGGACTCCTGAAATCCACCTTGGTCCTGACGATGGCGATTGTCGGTGCCGGGTACTTCGTGACCGGCGCCCTTGGCCTCGACGCCGCGCCGAGCCCTTTCGCCAACCGAGCCGCCACTCGCCACCTTTCGACGCTGGCGGCCGGCCTGTTGGCGGTTCTCGCTTTCGGCGCGTACCTGGCGATCCCCGCCACCCTGATCGAGGCGTCCGGGATCGTCCATGGGGCCTCAAACGCCGACGTCGCGGCGCGCCTGCCGGCGCTGCGACTGCTGATGCTGGCCGCGCTAGCGGGGGGCTTGCTGGCCCTGTACCAGACCGCTTGCCGGAGGCTGTGGCCGATCGCCGCGGCCGTTGGGCTATACGCGGCCGTGTCCCTGGGTGGGACGGCTTACGCCGCAATCGTCCAGCGGTTCATCGTCGCCCCCAACGAGCAGGTCAAGGAGACGCCGTTCATCCTCCACAACATCGAGGCGACGCGCGCGGCTTTCGCGTTGGGCGCAGTCGAGGAACGGCAGCTACCGGGGGACGCCCCGCTGACGCGCGCGGACATCGACCGCAACGCGGCCACGCTCAAGAACGTGCCCCTGTGGGACCACCAGCCGCTCCTCGACACCTTCGGACAGATGCAGGAGATCCGGACGTACTACGACTTCGTCTCGGTCGACAACGATCGCTACAAGATCGGCGGCGAGTACCGGCAGGTGATGCTGTCGGCCCGCGAGGTGAACTCCGCGAGCCTGCCGAATCGGAGTTGGATCAACGAACGCCTCACCTTCACCCACGGCTATGGCCTGACCCTGGGGCCGGTGAACCAGGTCACCCGCGAAGGGCTCCCGGTCCTCTTCATCAAGAACCTGCCGCCGGAGTCGAGCGTCGACGACCTGCGGGTGACCGAACCCAGCCTCTATTTCGGCGAGCTGTCGAACGACCACGTCTTCGTGAAGACCCGCACCAAGGAGTTCCACTACCCGAAAGGGGATGACAACGTCACTAGCACCTACGACGGCGAGGGGGGCGTCGCGGTGGACAGCTTCTTCCGGAAGCTGCTGTTCAGCATCCGGTTCCGTTCGATCAAGACGCTCTTGGCGAACGACTTGACCTCGGAGAGCCGCGTGCTGTTCCACCGCCGGATCTCGGAGCGGGTCCAGCGCATCGCCCCGTTCTTCGAGTACGACCCCGATCCGTACCTGGCCATCTCCGACGGGCGTCTCTTCTGGATCCTGGACGCCTACACGACGAGCACGCACTATCCTTACTCCACGCCCGTCGCTTCAGGCATCAACTACATCCGGAACTCGGCAAAGGTCGTGATCGACGCGTACCACGGGCGCACGGTCTTCTACCTGATCGACCCGAAGGATCCGGTCGCAGCCACGCTGGGCAGGGCGTTTCCCAAGCTCTTCCGCCCGCTCGGCGATATGCCCGAGGACCTCCGGACCCGCCTTCGCTACCCCAAGGGGATCTTCTCCGTCCAGGCGGCGGTGTTCGCTACCTACCACATGACCAACCCGGCGGTCTTCTACAACAAGGAAGACCAGTGGGAGGTGCCGGCCATCGACGATTCCACTGGCCAGCCGCTACGGATGCAGCCGTACTACACGATCATGAAGCTCCCTCAGGAGGCCGGCGCAGAGTTCATCCAGATGCTGCCGTTCACGCCCCGGCAGAAGGACAACCTGGCCGCCTGGATGGTGGCCCGCAGCGACGGCGAGCACTACGGAAAGCTGGTCGTGTTCCAGTTCCCCAAGCAGAAGGTGATCTTCGGACCCCGCCAGGTCGTGGCCCGCGTCAATCAGGATCAGGCGATCTCACCCCAGATCACGCTCTGGAACCAACAGGGCTCCCAGGTCATCCAAGGCACGCTGCTGGTCGTCCCCATAGAGGAGTCACTCCTCTACATCCGTCCTCTCTACCTGCGCGCAGCCGGCGGGCGGATCCCCGAGATGAAACGGGTCATCGTGGCCCACCAGAACCAGATCGTGATGGAGGAGACGCTCGAGACCGCGTTGGAGCGCATCTTCCCCTCCGGCAAGGGGCCACCAGGCCCGGCTGCCGGATCGCCTCCGGCGGCGGCTCTGGCCGACAGTGGTTTCGCGAACCTCACGGCCCGCGCCCAGCAGCACTACCAGCGGGCGTTGAAGGCGCAGCGCGACGGCGACTGGGCGCTGTATGGGGAGGAGATCAAGCGGCTCGGGGAGGTGCTGGAGCTGATGAAGAAACAACGCTGAGGTTCCGAGCCGCGGCCGGGCGGACGCGCGAGCTGGCGGCGCGAGGGCCGGCTTCCCGTTAGGTGGCCTGGCAGACGCGGTGGAGCGGCCTCACACCACCGCCGGCTCCTCGGGCGAGCCGGTCCATTTCGTGAAGTTCTCGGCGCCCGACTCGGTGATGAAGATGCAGTCCTCATGGCGGACGCCAAGCTCGCCGTAGATGTAGATGCCGGGCTCGTCGCTGAAGCACATGCCCGGACGCAGCTTGGTGGCGTTGCCGCGCCGAAGTAGGTCCACTCGTGGCCGTCCATCCCGATCCCGTGGCCGAGCCGATGCGTCAAGTACTTGTCTCCGGGGCCGAAGCCCGAATCTTCGATGACCCTGCCGACGGCGGCGTCCTTCCCGAAGAGGACCAGCGAGCCGCCCTGCATGCCGAGCGCGCGGTGCGCCGAGGCCGACAGGCCCGAGACCTGCCCCTGGGTCATGCCTTCCTTCAGTGACGCGAACACGGCGCGGTTCGCGGCCACCGTGATCTCGTTGGCGCGCCGCATCAACGCGAGCTCG
>CAZVOI010000317.1:0-4434 GCA_964628275.1 uncultured Acidobacteriota bacterium
GCGACGTCGGCCTGGCGGCTCGCGATGATGCCGCGCAGGCCGGCCACGCTCGTTTCGAAATCGCCGTTGCTGTTCGGCTTCTTGGTGTCGGCGATCACCGCCTCGCGGATCAGCGTGTAGGCGGCCTCGAGCTTCGGTCCCAGGAACGCGGTCGTGACGTAGTTGTTGGCGGCCCTCTTGACCTGGTCCAGATAGAACTGCTTCTGAGAAGGATTCGCCAGCAATTTCTTGGCGAGCACGTTCGCGTCGACTCCTTGCAGGATCGGCCAGGCCGGCGCGTTGAAGGAGTTGTTCTTGTCCCAGGGCAGGAACACGAACTTGGTCTGTCCCGCCAACTGGTAGATGAAGAAGTTGTTCATGCCCTGGCTGCCGAGCATGCCGTCGCTCTCCGCGACCGCGTTCTCGACCGCGATGTAGGTCAGGAACTGGTTCACGTCGAGGAAGCTCGCCGTGGCCGAGGCGATGCTGGCTTCGGGAGCGTCGTTGATCGCCTTGATGAAGTCCACGAGCGCGCTCGGATTCAGGCTGTTCTCGTTCGTCTTCGCCTCGAAAGGCAGCGGGATGTAGGCGCCGGCATCACCCCCGCCACGCGTCTGGAAACCCCACACGTCGACGTATTCGTACTTGAAGAGGTTGCCCTCCTTGTCGCCGAGGTTGTTCCCGAGGAACGGCTTGGAAATCTCTTCCTTGATGTTGTAGACGCCCCAGTAGTCGTTGTTGACGGTGACGCGCGCCCAGGCGATCTGCGTCGCGGGGACCCCCATCGCCTGGAACACCTGGAGCGAGAGCGCCTCGCGCAGCATGCTGTTGTCCTGAACGATGTTCAAGAGCTCGACGCTCTTGTAGCCGTGGAACTCCTGGGCTTTCTGGTAGCGGTTGAAATCGACCTTCAGTCCCGGCTTGTCGCCGCTGCGCGAGCCCTTGCCGCGCGATCGGACGCCCACCTGCTCCACGACCTCGCCGTCGATCGAGATGTTGGCGGCGTAGTAGTCGTTGGACCTGAAGTTGTTGCGGAGCGCCGTCCAATCGGCCGGGTCCATCACCAGGCGCACCTCGTGAAGGCGGCCCGGGTCGAACATCGGGTCGGCGGCGAACGCCAATGGCGCTGAGGCCAGCAGCGAAAGAAGGCCAACGGTCCATCGCATACGCATCATTCTCACCTGCCCGGCCACGCGCTGATTCACGGGATCATGAACTGCACGCGGGCCACGAAAGTCACGTAGTCACCCCGACCCTTCGGGTCGCTCACGAAGCGGGCGCCCGGCGGCTCCGGCGCGAGCAACGCGTCGAGGTAGCGCTCGACGTATACGTCGCCGTAGACGCGCATCCAGGCGCTGGGCAACCAGGACACCCCGCCCCACAGGATGCGGTCCTGGGCGGGCCGCAGGTTGCGCGCGCGGTTGCCGGCGCCCTCGAACCCGCTGGACGGACCGGCGTCGTCGATCTTCAGCGATTCGAACTTCGCCGCAAGCTCGATCAGGCCCGGCCCGCCTTTGAACAGGGACTTGTTCGGCTTGAGCGTTCGCTGCTTCTTCTCTCCGGTGAGGATGCAGGTGGCCGTCACGCTCCAGCCCGTGCCGATCTCTATGGGCAGGTCGGTGAACGTCGAGCCCTGGCCCTTGCGCTCCTCGCGCAGCTGCAGGAACTCGCCCTTCAACTGAAATCCTTTGCGTGTGTACTGGCTGTCGAGTCCCCAGCGCAGTCGCTGCCCGTTCACGAACTTCCGATCGTAGAAGCGCCAGCCCGAGGGGCTGGTGCCTCGGATCCCCTTCGGGAGAGGGTCCGTCCCGGCGCCGTCCGGCTCCGCCTTCACGTCGGCCACCGAGAACGACGCGGCGACGTCGAGCGGCTTCCAGGCCGCGAAAACGAAGCGGCCGGCGACGGTCGTGTCGGATCGCGAGATGCCGGTACGCGAGTCGCCGGCGAAGACACCCAGCGAGTAGTTGAGCCGATTCTTGATCTCGCCCAGCGCCATCACGCCCCAGTCGCGATCCGGACCCAGCGTGTTGGCGAGCAACGAGCGCTCGACCATGTCGGTCTTGCCGGCTGAGGTGAGGAACTCGTAGCTGACCGGGACTTTGAAGGTGCCGGCGCGCAGGCTGAACCACTTCGCGAACTCGTACTGGGCGTAGAGATTCTTCATCTCCGGGTTGTCGTAGGGGGGCTGGCCGATGCTGGCCAGATTGCGCGCCGAGTTGGTCCAGTCGATGTCGAAATCGAGCGCCAGCTTCTTCCACTCCACCTCGACGCCGCTGCGCAGCCGCCGGATGTCGCTGTCCTCCGCGCGTTGGATGCTTTCCTCGACGTCCCATCCAAAAGCCCGGAAATCGCCCTGGATGTACCCGGTGAGCGACGCCTTGAAGCCGGCCTGCTTGTTCTTGATCGCGAACGGCTCGAGCTTCCAGTCGCCCGCCGCGGCGCTGCCGGCCGCGAGCGCCCACGCGCTCGCGAGGCAGAGCGCGCGGCGCGCGGCGTTGCTGTCGATCTTCACTGGCGTTCCTCCTGGTCCGGTGTGGTCCGGTGGCGATTGCGGTGGTCGAGCAGGACTCGCAGGGCGCCGTCGAAGCGCAACAGTCCTCCCTGGTCGTCGGCGATCCAAAGGTTGCCGGCGGAGTCGAGCGCTATGCCCTCCTGCTGCAGGCCCGGCAGCACGATCTCGTCCTCGAGCTTGCCGTCGGTCTTGACGACCAGCAACCGGTCCTTGTGGTCGGCGATGACCAGCAGCCGGTCCAGCTCGCGGATGTAGCTGACCGCCGTCAGGTCCTTGAAACCCTCGAACTTGTAGCGGCCCCGCACGGCATCCGCGCCGATCGTCTTCTCGTGGTTCCCGAGGTCGAAGGCGATCGCGACCAGCATCGCGGGCGAGCGCTGGTGCGCCAGGTAGAAGAGGCCGCCGCCGGGTTCCTTGGCGTCCTCCTGAAAACCGATTCCCTCGAAGCCTTCGTTGGGGTCGGCGCTCGATTCCTTGCCCAGGATCGCCGCTTTGTCGATCTTGAACTTGCGGATCTGGGTCTTCCGGACGGGATCGAACAGGACCAGCTGCGACTTCTTTTCCGACAGCAGCACCAGGTTGCCGCTGGGCGAATGGACGGCCACGTCTTCCAGGTTGCCGAGCCCGACCTTGTTCCACAGCGGCTTGCCCTCGAGCGAGACCTCGACCAGCGAGCCCTCGTCTCCGACCAGGAACAGATGGCCGCTCGCCGCGTCGAACGCCACCCCCGAAGGCTCGAGCGCCCCGCCCTTGCCGAGCCGCGTCGGCTCGCCCAGGATCTGGGCAGGCGCGGACGGATTCAGGACCTTGGCCGCGGCCGCCTTCTTGTCTTTCTGGTTCCGGAGCGGGCTGGCTTCCGAAGCGCCGCGCAGCGCCAGCGTCGCGATCACCGTCATGAAACAGGCGGTCAGAAAAGTCATCCCTCTGAGGCCCTGGTACAGCCGTTCGAGCGCCCCGTACTTGGCCTTGTTGATGCGGGCCAACGCATGAACCTGCATCGCAACCTCCGCGTTGAGCTGTCCGATGTGGATCGAGCGCCAGACCGCTCGATACGCTGCTACGTCCCGCTGCAAGACGTCGGCGAAGAAGCGTACTCCCATCGGAAAATCCTGGAGACCGGCCGCGCCAGGATAGCGAACGTTGGGCTTGGCTTCGCGCGGGCGCAGCGATTCGATCGCCTGGATGAAGAAGTACAGCGCCAGGAGCGCGTACACGCCGATGTAGATGGAGACTCCCGAGCGCATCGAGAGCGGTACGAGCGCCAGCGCCTCGGGCCGCGTGCCGACGATGAAGGTGACGGCGTTGAGCGTGCCCATGATCAAGAGCGCGAAGCGTGCCTTGTTGTCGGCCAGGTCCACCAGGTCCTGCTCCATGTCGAAGGCATCCGACAGCGCCCGGTAACGTTCCCACGCGTCGAGCGGACGGCGCGCCTGTTCGAGCGTTTTCTGGAGCTTCTTGATCCGCTTCTTCTCCTTCTTGTCGAGCTGCGACTCGATCGCCTCGTCGGGATCGAGCAGCCGGGGTTCGTCGGGGGAGCTCACAGCAGGCGTCCGATCTCGAACAGGCCGATCAGGCCGCCGGTCAGGACGGTCAGCACCTGAAGCCCGAGATACAGCCGATACAGCGCTTGGTACTTGGCGCGGTTGATCCGCGACAGCGTGTGCACCTGTTCAGCGATCTCGTCCGAGAGCTGGTCCACCCGCACGGTGCTCCAGGTCTGCCGGTACTCTTCTTCGCCCCGTTTCAGGATCCCCGCGAAGAAACGCAGGCCCAGGAGATCCTTGTCCGAATCGCCCATGTAGATGCGCGGCTTCAGCGACTCGATCGCCTGGAAGTAGATGTACACGGCCGCGCGGCCGTAGAGCGCTATGTACAGGCCGAGCAACGGACGCAGCGACTCGGGCAGCGACGTCAGGAAATCGCTGCGCGCGACCATCAGGAAC
>CAZVOI010000318.1:0-25777 GCA_964628275.1 uncultured Acidobacteriota bacterium
GCCGGCACCGACTATCGAACGACCTCGAACGCTTGCTTTTTGGTCCTTCCAAACCGATAGACGGCGAAGTCGTCATCGAGCGTCGCAACCCTGCGGAGCCCGAGCCGCTGCATCACTGCGAAGCTGGTGCGGTCCACGATCGAGAAATCCTGATCGGGAAACGACTCGCCGATCGCCCACGCGGCCGCCAGGTCGGCGCTCCCGACGTTCTCGATCTCGGCCACGCCGCTCCTCAGCCCTTCCCAGAATCGCTCTGCCGCGTTGCGCCCCAAACGGTGATGCACCAAGAGCCAGGTTTCCACCAGGACGTGGTCGGTCGTGACCAAGATCTCCTGCTGAGCCAGAACCGAGGTCGCCGCCTTGTGGCTTCGATCGCTGCGGTCGGCGGCGGCATACCAGGCCGAGGTGTCGACGAAGAGGCTCACCGCCGGCGCTTTCTCTTGCGTGGTGCGGCCACAGCCTCGCCCAGCATTCGATCCTTGTCACGCGCTACGTCCGCCCCACCCGAGTCGCCGAGGGCGAACACTGCGGACGCGCTCACCTTCATTCGGCGCCGCTGCAAGTCTTTCTCAACGGCCCGGCGGACGAACTCCGCAAACGAAATACCCAGGTGCGCCGCACGTTCCCGAGCTCGGCGCTGAAGCTCTGGATCCAGACTGATCTGGCTACGTGACATCATGATGGCTACATCATAGTACCTTCCTGTAGCTTTGGTCTGCTCGGTTGGTGCCGGGGGTGGGGATCGAACCCACACGGAGCTTTCGCTCCCCAGGATTTTAAGTCCTAGGCGTCTGCCAGTTTCGCCACCCCGGCCATCGAGGCCTCGCGTGAGGCCTGGTCTTCGGCGAGCACGCTGAGCATCGCGTCGTGGATCAAGCCGTTGCTCGCCAGGACTTCGTCGGCGCTGACTCCGATCGGCGCGTCGCTGAAGCGGGTGACGCGACCGCCGGCCTCCTCGACCATCAGCGCGCCGGCGAGCACGTCCCAGGGCTGGAGCGCCTCCTCGAAGAAGGCGTCGATGCGGCCCGCGGCCACGAAGCAAAGGTCGACTGCCGCAGCGCCGTCGCGACGGACGGCGCGCGCGTGGGCCAGGAAGCGCTTGAAGAGCCGGATCCGAAAGTCGATGTCGTCGCGCAGGTCGTAGGGAAAACCGGTGATCAGCAGGCTCTCGAGAAGGTCCTTCGATTGCGAGACGCGGAGGCGCTTCCCGTTCAGGTGCGCTCCCCCGCCACGCTCGGCGGTGTAGAGCTCGCCTCGCAGCGGCTCGTAGACGGCGCCCGCGACGGCGACGCCGTCCCGCGTGGCGGCCACCGAGGCGCAGAAGCAGGGATAGCCGTGCGCGTAGTTGGTCGTCCCGTCGAGCGGATCGACGTACCAGACGACGCTCGCGCCGGTTCTCTCGAGCTCGGTCTCCTCGGTCACGATGTCGTGGCCGGTGGTGCGCGAGCGCAGCGTGTCGAGGATCGCGGCTTCGCAGGCGCGGTCGACCTCGGTGACGAGGTCCAGGACGCCCTTGTGGGCGATCTCGATCGTCTGCCCGTAGCGCTCCTTCTGGATCGACCCGGCGCGCAGGACGGCCTCCGCCGCGATCGCCGCTAGATCCAACGCGCTTCCCTCACCTGCACCCGGATTGTAGGATGCCGGCGCGAATGGCCGAAAACGTGCTCCCGACGCGCGGCGCAGCGCTGCTCTTGGCGCTGGTGCTCGCGGTTCTCGTGTTTCGCCTCGGGGCCGTGCCTCTGCTCGGGCCGGATGAGCCGCGCTACGCGCGGGTGGCCGTCGAGATGAAGCGCAGCGGCGACTGGGTGACGCCGCGGCTCTCGGGCGAACCGTGGCTCGAGAAGCCGGCGCTCTACTACTGGCTCGCTGCCGCGGCCTACGCAGTCCTGGGCGAGAACGAAACGGCGGCGCGACTCCCGTCGGTCGGAGCGGCGCTCTTGTTCGTCGGCGCGACGGCGGCGGTGGCATCGCGCATCTACGGAGCCGGGGCGGGGCTCCAGGCTGGCTTCATCCTCGGCACCGGTCTGCTTCCCTTTGGCTACGGCCGAGCCGCTGCGATGGACATGCTGCTCGCGGCGACGATCACCGCGTCGCTCGGGCTTCTCGGGCTACGTTTTCTCGGGATCGCCGGCCGTCTGGCCGTCCCCGCCGCATACGCGGCGATCGCGCTCGCCACCCTTGCCAAGGGCCCGATCGGCGTGCTGCTGCCAGGTCTGGTAGTCGTCGCCTACGCGGCGGCGTGCCGCGACCGGCGCGTTCTTTCGCGAGCGTTGTCGATTCCTGGAATCGTGATCTTCCTCGCGATCGCCGGGCCCTGGTACATCGCCGTCTGGCTCGCGCAAGGCCAGGACTTCCTGGACGTCTTCTTCCTGAACCACAATCTGCAACGCTTCACGTCCACGATCCACAACCATCCCGGGCCCTGGTACTACTACGCGCCGCTCCTGGTCGCCGGCCTGTTTCCGTGGTCCGGCTTGCTGCTGCCAGGCCTCGCCGGCTTGCGACCGCGCCGCGAGCGCGCGGATCTCTGGTTGTGGCTCTGGTTCTTGATGCCGTTTCTCTTCTTTTCCGCGGCCGGATCGAAGCTGCCCGGCTACATCCTGCCGTGCCTGCCTCCGCTGGCGATCGCGATGGGACGAGCCGCCGACCGGCTGGTCCGCGGCGTGGACGGCGCCTGGCGCCGGCCCGTCGCTCTTCTCGGCCTGGCGCTCGGCGCGTTGATCGCCGCCGGCCCGCTGGTGCTGCGAACGCAAGGCGAGCGGTTGTGGCCCGCGGCGCTGCCGCCGTGCCTGTGGGCGCTCGTGATCACCTTCGCCGCCTCGCGTCGTATCGAGACGAGCCCGGCGGCGGCGCTCGCGCTGTTGCGTGTGGGCGCCGCCGGCCTCTTGATGTTGGTGGCTCACGCGGCCCCACCGCTGCTCGCCGCTCGCGAATCCGGCCGGGACCTCTTCGCGCCGGCTGCCGGCCGGCCGGTGCTGGCGTGGAAGGCCTGGCGCACCGCCTGGATGAGCGGCTACTTCTACAACGACGGCCAGGTGCGGGAGATCGAGTCGTTCGGCGAGGTCCAAGCGGCGCTCGAACGCGGCCCCGTGCTGGTGCTCTGCGGTCCGGAGGAAAGGCGTCGCCTGGGCCAGATGTCGTCGCTTCGAGCGACGCCACTCGCTCTGGGACCGCGGGCCACCTCGCTTCTAAGGGTCGAGGTTCGCTAGCCCTTCTTCTTGAGCATCCGGACCCGAGTGCCGCCCGAGGCCGGGAACGAGTACTCGACTTCGTCCAGGAAGGACTTCATGAAGAAGATGCCTCGGCCGTAGGCCTTCAGCAGGTTCTCCTCCGCGACCGGATCCGGCACCGCGCTCGGGTCGAAGCCTTTGCCCTGGTCGGCCACCTGCACCTCCAGGGCCCCGGGGTGAAGCACGAAGTCGATCGCGACGCGCTTAGCGTGGTCCAGGCCGTTGCCGTGCTTCATGGCGTTGACCACCGACTCCCGCACCGCCACGCTCAGGTAGTGAGTGGCGTCGTCGTTGAGCCCCACCACCCCGGACAGGTGCGTAAGCACCGTCTGCACCATTTCGATCATGTCGATGCTGCTGGCAATCTCGAGGCGAACCGTCCGCAAGTCGGCGCTCATCATCAGCGGGTGGACAGGCCTCTCAAGGGATGGTTGGAATAGACGACCGTACCACGGTCGATCGAGGGGCGTCAAGGCTCGCTCCCGGAAGCACTTACACGCCTCGGCGCGTGCTAAGTTCCTCTCCGTCTTGACGATCTCCCCGGCCCGAAAGTTCCGTGGTCGTTTCGGGTTGCCAGGTGACAAGTCGATCTCGCACCGCCTCGCCATCCTGGGCGCGCTGGCCCAGGGCACCACCCGGATCGCCAACTTCTCCGCGGCCGAGGATTGTGCGTCCACGCTCCGCTGCCTCGCGGACATGGGCGTCGCCGTCGACCGTCAGGGGTCCGCCGTGGTCGTTCTAGGCCGTGGGCCGGAAGCGCTCCAGCCGCCCTCGGCGGTTCTCGACTGCGGCAACTCCGGAACCACACTGCGCCTGCTGGCGGGCGTGCTGGCCGGCTGCCCCTTCCAGGCCACCCTTACCGGCGACGCATCGCTCCAGCGGCGGCCTGTCGAGCGAGTAGCGGCTCCGCTCCGGGCCATGGGAGCGCACCTCGTGTCGCGCGACGGACGGCCGCCGCTCCGCGTGACCGGAGGTCCGCTCCGCGGGATCGATTGGAGGCTGGAAGTCGCGAGCGCCCAGGTCAAGACGGCGGTTCTGCTGGCCGGACTACGCGCTGACGGCCGGACCCGCGTGCAAGAGCCACACTCGAGTCGCGACCACACCGAGCGCCTGCTGCCGGCGATGGGAATCCCGGTCGACCGGGAGGACGGCTGGCTGTCGCTGAGCGCCGGAACTCTCCACGGTCTCTCGATGACGGTTCCGGGTGACGTCTCGAGCGCCGCGTTCTTGCTGATCGCGGCGCTGATCGCCGAAGATGGCGAGGTGCGCGTCGAGGACGTGTCGCTGAACCCGGGCCGGGTCGGCTTCCTGGAGGTCCTGCGCGAGATGGGCGCGGCGATCGAGATCGAGGTGACGTCCCAAGAGCCCGAGCCGCGCGGGAACGTCACGGCCCGGTCGTCGCGCCTCCACAACGTGCAGATCTCGCCCGAGAGGGTCGCGAGTCTCGTCGACGAGATCCCTGGGCTGGCGGTGGCGGCCGCGTTTGCCGGGGGCGAGCTACGCGTGTCGGGCGCGCGCGAGCTGCGCGTCAAGGAGAGCGACCGGATCGCCGCGATCTGCGAGGGCCTGGGCGCGATGGGCGTCCGAGTCGAGGAGCGCGAGGACGGCTTCAGCGTACATGGCGGAGCGAGGCCGCGAGGGGCGCGGGTGTCTTCGTACGGCGACCACCGGATCGCGATGGCCTTCGCCGTGGCGGCGCTCGGCTGCCAGGAGTCCACCGAAACGGTCATCGAAGACAGCGCCTGCGTCGCGGTGTCGTTCCCGGACTTCTTCGAACGGCTAGAGGGTGCGACGGCTGGCGATGCCTGATCGTGCGACGCGCATCGCGCTGGTGGGCTTCATGGGCTCGGGCAAGACCAGCGTCGGCCGCGCGCTTGCAGAGCGGCTGGGCTTCACGTTCCTGGACCTGGACGCGCGCATCGAGGAAGCGGCGGGCCAGCGCATCGCTGAGATCTTCCGGGAAAAGGGCGAGCCGGTCTTCCGCGAACGCGAGCGTGCCGCGGCGGTCGAGGCGCTGCGCCGGGAGCGCGTGGTGATCGCCACGGGCGGCGGCGCCTTCGCCGATCCAGCGACGCAGGATATCCTTCGCCAGGGAGCCCGCTGCGTGTACCTCGCCTGCGATCTCGATACGATGCTGCTCCGCGTCCCGCGCGATGGCTCGCGTCCGCTCGCCGGTAACCGTGAGACAATGCGCGCGCTGCTTTCGGCGAGGGAACCCAGCTACCGGCGGGCCGACCTCACGATCGACGCGTCGCGGCGCTCGCCGGACGCGATCGCTGAAGAGGTCGCCCGAACGCTCGCGCTTCCAGCGCCGGAAGAGAGAGCTCCAAGACGATGAGGTATCTGATCCTCTCCGACGTCCACGCCAACAAAGAGGCGTTCGCTGCCGTGAACGCCCATGTCAAGCGGAAGCCGTGGGACAAGGTCGTGTTCCTGGGCGACCTGGTCGGCTACGGGGCCAATCCCAACCAGACCGTGGACATGATGCGCCAGATGCGGCCGTTCGTCGGCATCCGCGGCAACCACGACAAGGTCTGCGCCGGGATCGAGAACGGCGAGATGTTCAACCGCATCGCCCTGCAGGCGGCGATGTGGACGCGCAACAAGCTGACGCCCCCAAACCTCAAGTGGCTGCAGTCGCTGCCGCAGGGTCCGATGGAGGTCGACGGCGCGTTCGCGATTTCGCATGGCACGCCGATCGACGAGGATGCCTACATCTTCGGCGAGATCGAGGCGTTGAACGTGTTCCGGCAGACCCACTACGACGTCTGCTTCTTCGGCCACTCCCACTTCCCGGTCATTTTCGCGCTCACGCCGGACGCCATCACGACGGTGCTCACGGTCGCGCCGTCCTTCCGCTTCAAGCTCTCCGAGGGCACGCGCTACCTGATCAACCCCGGCTCGGTCGGCCAGCCTCGCGACGGGAACCCGCAGGCTTCGTTCGCGATCTACGACTCGGAGGCGCGCGCCGTGACGATCCATCGCGTCGCCTACCCGCTGGCCTCCGCCCAACGCAAGATCCTCGACGCCGGACTGCCGCGACCGCTCGCCGACCGGCTGGCGGTCGGGCGCTGACCCGAGTCATCGCTCCCAAGCTCATCCTGGCTTCGGCTTCGCCACGCCGGGCGCGGCTGCTCGAGTCAGTAGGCCTCGCGTTCGAGGTCGTGGCCGCCGATGTCGACGAGACACCGCTTCCCGGGGAGAGCCCCGAGGCGCTCGTGGAGCGGCTGGCCAAGACGAAAGCCGCCGCGGTGGCCGACCGCGACATGCGTGAACGAGTCGTGCTCGCGGCCGACACGATCGTGCTGCTCGACGGGCGCATCCTCGGAAAGCCCAGGGACGCCAGCGACGCGCGCGATATGCTCCGGGATCTGTCGGGGCGGTCGCACGAGGTCCTGACTGGCGTGTGCGTGGCGCACGGCGGCCGGATCCATTCCGGGATCGAACGAACCGAGGTGCGCCTCACGGCCCTGGACGCCGCGGAGATCGCCGCCTACGTGGCGACCGGTGAACCGATGGACAAGGCGGGTGCGTACCACATCGACGGCCGTGCCGCTGTCTTCGTCAGCGGGATCGTCGGTTCGCCTTCGAACGTCGCCGGGCTGCCGATGGAACTCGCGATCCGCCTGCTGCGCGAGGCCACCGTTTCGACCTGCAGTGAGAGCTTCAGCGCGCCAGAAGCTGGCTGATCGCGCGCGCCACCTGGGCTGCCGAGCCGGCGCGCTTGGCGACGATGGCATCGGCGCCATGCTCGTGCTTCGCCTGTTCCTCGTCTCCCAGCTCGAGCCGGGTGTGGATCACGATCGGGATATCGACCCAGTCCATCGTGGCCTTGATCATGTTGACGAGCTCCTGGCCCGGCATCGCGCCGCCGAGACCCAGCTCCAGGACGATGGCGGCTGGCTTCTCGCTGGCGATCGTAGCGAGCGCGGAGTGACCGTCATCCGCCGTCTTCACGCGGCCGACCGAACGCAGCGCGCCGGCAGCTTCCTCGCGCGTGGCGGTATCGTCGTCGATGATCAGCACGGTCCCGCGGCGGCTCGCGGCGAGGCCGGGCGGGCGGGCGGGAGCCGTCTCGGGTCCGGCGGGGCTCTCGGATCGACCGACCGGAGCGCGCAGCAGGCCGAGGATCTCCTGCTGCATCTTCTTGATGGCCGCAATCTCCGTGAGCAGCATGTCGAGAACGGCGCCTGCCGCCGGGGCCGATGCGGCCGCCGCCCGGGCGATCGAACCGGGACGGATCGTCGCGTCGGGGCTCGGCGTGTCGAGGCGCGCCAGGACGTGGTCGACGTCCGCAGGGGCCGCGTCCTTGGGATCGATTCGCGGCAGGGACGGCGAGCTGCTGTTGGCGCCGCCCGAGATAGTGACCTTCACGGATTGCTTGCTGCGCAGCCGTGTGCCGCACTGCCCGCACGAGACGAGGCCCAGCTCATCCGGCATCGCGTCGATCAGCGCGCTGCACTTCGGACATTTGATCGGCACGAGACCGAGTATAACCTTCGAGACGATGGCGCTTCGTAGGGCCTTGCACCCCGGCAACCCGCCGACCTTCTTCACGGAGGCGACGGCGCTCGCCCTCTGCCGAGCGGCGTGGCCGAAGGCCGTGGGCGCGCGGCTGGCGGGCCGCACCCAGGTGCTGGGCCTCGATCACGGCATGCTGCTGGTGGCGGTGCCCGACAGCCGTTGGCGCAGAATCCTGCACCGGTTGCAGCGCGAGATCCTGTCCCGGATGTGGACCGTGGCGGGAGGTTTCGCGCCACGAAGGCTGGGGTTCGTGGAGCGCCCGACGTCGGTGCCAGAACCGCCGCCCGACCCATTGCCCGAAGCGACGCAGCCGCTTTCCGAGATCGTGCAGCGCGCCGCGGACACGATCGCAGACGCCGAGCTTCGGGCTGGCTTCGAGGAATCGGCGCGACGCTACATGCGCGCAACGCGCAAGCCACCCCACCCGGAGACCTGAGACGCCATGAACGAAAGCGTGATTCTGTCGGCCGTGCGGCTGCCCACCGGAAAGTTCCTCGGCTCGCTCAAGGGGTTCACCGCGCCGCAACTCGGCGCAATGGTGGTTCGGGAAGCGGTGGCGCGGGCCGGCGTCCCCGTCGATCAGGTGGACGAGGTGATCCTGGGCAACGTCGTGTCGGCGGGACTCGGTCAGGCCCCCGCTCGCCAGGCAACGATCCACGCGGGCCTGCCCCCGGGGGTGGCGGCGCTCACGATCAACAAGGTCTGTGGCTCCGGCCTCAAGGCCGTGATGCTGGCGGCGCAAGCGATCGCCGCGGGCGACGCCGAGATCGTGGTCGCGGGCGGCATGGAGTCGATGTCGAACTGTCCCTATCTGCTGTCCAAGGCGCGCGAAGGCATGCGCCTCGGCCACGCCGCGACCATCGATTCGATGATCCTGGACGGCCTTTGGGACGCCTATGATGACAGCCACATGGGTTGCACCGGCGAGATCGTCGCGGAGCGCTACGCCGTGACGCGCAAAGAGCAGGATGCCTACGCCTTGCTGAGCCACCAGAAGGCGATCGCTGCGATCCAGAATGGCGCCTTCGACGACGAGATCCTGCCCGTGTCGATCCCTCAGAAGAAGGATGACCCGATATTGTTCGCCGCCGACGAGAGCCCGCGCGAAGACACCTCGCTCGAGGCGCTGGCCAGGCTGCGGCCCGCGTTCAAGGAATACGGCACGGTCACGCCCGGCAACGCACCGGGCGTCAACGACGGCGCCGCGGCCCTCGTCGTCGCCTCGGCCGAGAAGGCGCGCGCGCTGGGTCGGAGGCCGTTGGCGCGGATCGTGGCGCAAGCCGTCGCCGGTCTAGAGCCTTCGCTCGTGATGATGACGCCCGTCCCGGCCGTGAAGAAGCTCCTGGCGAAGAGCGGTTGGACGCTCCCGAGCGTCGATCTCATCGAGCTGAACGAGGCCTTCGCGGTGCAGGCGATCGCGGTAACGCGGGAGCTGGGGCTGGATCCGGCCAAGCTGAACGTGAACGGCGGTGCTATCGCCCTCGGTCACCCGATCGGAGCCAGCGGCGCCCGCATCCTCACGACGCTGCTCCACGCGCTTGGGCAGCGCGGTCTGCGGCGCGGGATCGCGACGCTGTGTCTGGGCGGCGGCAACGGCGTGGCGCTGGCGGTCGAGCGCTACGATGCCTGAGTCAGCCTACTCGATCCTGAGCCGTTTGCTCTGAAAGCGCCAGACGAGCGAGAAGACCGGAAGCAGCACCGCCGCTTCCCAACTGGCCGCGAGCAGGTTCTTGGCGAGCGTTTCCCAATTCAGGGCCCGGCCAACGTCGAGAAAGATCGGCCACGGAAACTTGTAGTAGGCGCCGCTCAGCGGCCACAGCGCCATCAGGCCGATCGGCGGGTTGGTGTCGCGGTTCAGGTAGTCCAGCAGGACATGCGACAGCCACGCGAGCCCGGCCGCGACCGACAAGGCCGTTGCTCGCGACTGATCCAGGATGCGCAGAACCAAGAGCGCGACCAACCCCCACAGCAGCGCGAAGCCGACGCTGTGGGTCTCCTGCTGGTGGTGATTGCGCCCGTCGACGAGCTTGAACAACAAGTCGAGGTCGGGAAGGAGCGCGCTGCCCACGAGAAAGCCGGCGCGCCGAACGTCGAGTAGCTCTTTCTGGTCGCGAACGCTGGCCACATGAACGCACAGTCCGGCGATCACGTGGCCGACGGGGGAAGGCAACCCCCGGAGTTCCTACAGCCGGCGTTCGAAGATCTTGAAGTCGCTCTTCTCGGCTTCGACGATGTCGTCGAGCAGCGCATAGATGGCGGCGATCTTGCGGTCTTTGTGGAACTTGTCGTCGAAGGCCGTGAACTCGGGCTCGTCCTTGAAGCGGAAGACTTCCATGAAGTAGTTCGGCCGGGTCCGATCTTCGTAGACCGTGCAGTCGCTCCCGCCGATCGACGCCAGCAGCGGCTTCAGCTCCTTGATCAACTCGAAGAACTCGTTGCGGCGCCCTTCGCGGATCGAGTACGTGATCGCCAGAACTATGCCCGCCTCGGTGAACTCCGGGATCACGAACGCCGCCTTCGCCGGGACTGTCAGCTTGCGCACTTCCCGAGGCGGCATCGAGCGCGCCGGCGTCTGCAGCACCGGGCGCGGCGGGGCGACGTGCTTGGTCGGCATCGGCGACGGGATCGGCGTCCGCTTGCGCTTCTTGGGGAGAACGACCAGGTGATGTGTGCTGCGCGCGGGCTTCGTGGCGCGAGCGCGGCTGACGGCCGGCTTGCGTGGCTTGCTCACGGGCGACTTGCGGGCCCTGGTCGGCGCGGGCTTGCGGGCCTTCGCCTTGGGTGTACTCCGACGCGGCTGGGCGGCTGAAGAGGAAGCCCGACGACCCGCGGACGACCGGACCGACCGATGCTTCACCCTTTTCTTCTGGCGCTTCAAGCCCGCCTCCCTTTTTCGTGATCCTGAGATGCCGCGATTCGTGAACCGGCTCGACCTGCGCCGTGATCGAAGTGATATTAACAGAGCGACTCTGCGTGGAACACAAAAAAGTGTCGGAGAGCCGCTCCAGAATACCGTTTTACGAGTTCTATAACCCTATTCATATCAATATATTGAGCCAGTCTCTCGACCGGATCCCAGGGGATGGATACGGTCCGATTGGATCGCCTCCTGGAATATTGGTTTTTTTCTCGAAACCGGACCCCCTGGCGCACCAGACCGGACTAGCATCCGCCCAGGACGGGGGAAAAAGGTGCCCCCGCCGCGAAGGAGAGAACGAACATGGCGATGGACGACAAGAACGAACGGGCGCGGGCGATCGAAGCAGCGCTCTCCCAGATCGACAAGCAGTTTGGGAAGGGCTCGATCATGCGGCTCGGCAGCCGTGACAAGGTCGACGTTCCCGCCATCCCGACGGGTTCTCTCTCGATCGATACGGCCCTGGGCGTGGGCGGCGTGCCGCGCGGACGGGTCATCGAGATCTTCGGGCCGGAGTCGTCGGGCAAGACGACGCTCGCTCTTCACATCATCTCCGAGGCCCAGCGGCGCGGCGGCATGGCCGCCTTCGTCGACGCGGAGCATGCGCTCGACGCCTCCTACGCCGCCAAGCTCGGCGTCGACACCGACAACTTGCTGGTCTCGCAGCCCGACAGCGGCGAGCAGGCTCTCGAGATCACCGAGGTCCTGATCCGCTCCGGCGCCGTCGACGTGCTGGTGATCGACTCGGTCGCGGCGCTCGTCCCCCGCTCGGAGCTGGAAGGCGAGATGGGCGACGCGCAGATGGGCATGCAGGCCCGCCTGATGAGCCAGGCCCTGCGCAAGCTGACGTCGGTCGTCGCCAAGAGCAAGACCTGCCTGATCTTCATCAACCAGCTCCGCGACAAGATCGGCGTCATGTTCGGCAGCCCCGAGACGACGACCGGTGGACGCGCCCTCAAGTTCTACGCCTCGATCCGCATCGACATCCGGCGCATCGCGTCGCTCAAGGAAGGCGAGGCCGTCATCGGCAGCCGCTGCAAGGTCAAGGTCGTGAAGAACAAGGTCGCGCCGCCGTTTCGAGAGGCCGAGTTCGACATCCTCTACGGCGAGGGCATCAGCCGCGAGGGCGACCTGATCGATCTCGGGGTCGAACACAAGGTCATCGAGAAGTCTGGCGCCTGGTACGCGATCGACGGCGAGCGGATGGGTCAGGGCCGCGAAACCGCCCGGCAGTTCCTGAAAGACAACAAGGACCTGCGCGAGACGATCGACGCCCGGCTTCGCAAGACCCTCGGCCTGCCGACTCTGGAAGCCTTACCGCCGAAGCAGGAAAAGGCCGACGTTCTCCCGATGCCGGAGAAGAAGAAGGCCTAGCCGCTCAAGCAAGAAAGCCAGCCCGCATCGTAAAATGCGGGCTGGTAGAGGTCTGGCATGACCAAGGAAGCGCTGCTCGAGAAGATCGAGAACCTGCCCGCGGAGAAGATGATGCGCGCCTTCGCCAAGCTCGACCGCACGGTCTGGCTCGGCGATTTCAAGGTGGCCTAGCCGCCGATCTTCTTCACGGGCAGCATGGCCGAGAAGCTGGCCGTTTCGTAGGTCGGGCGCGCCTTCGACACCGTCGCGAACGGCACCATCCGGATGGCATCGTAGTCCTCCGGACACCACTTCTCGCACGCCATGCAGCCGATGCAGGTGTCGAAATTCACGGTCACGACGCTCAGCTCCGGGGCCAATGGGTCCGTGGCCAACGTCATGCAGTCCGGCACCGGGCAAACGGCCACGCAGTACTCGCAGCCACGCCCGAAGCACTTCCCCGGGTCGACGATCGCGAGCATCTTCGGGTCCTTCTTGCGGACGTTCGACGCCTGCGGTTGGGGGACCGGCAGCCTGTCGTTGTCCTTCGGAAGCTTGCCGGCGGGAGGTGCGGGCATCGATTCTCCTTGGATCGCGTCGGTGCGCCGCGAGTATAGCGTAGGTGTTTGACGCGTTTCGCCCGGCATGCTTCAATCACGGCCCCGTTGTCGTCGGCCTGGTAGCTCAGTTGGTAGAGCAGCGGACTGAAAATCCGCGTGTCGGCGGTTCAATTCCGTCCCAGGCCACCATTCCCGCTGGACTTGAACCTGCGCCAGAAGGCTGTCCCAAGGCCGCGCCAATAGGCCTGGCGGCCGGGCGTGTTCGACCGGACGCCTCTGCCTTCGTTCTGCCACGAGTAGACTCTCGATGTGATTTTCACCAGGCGCCTGCGCGAAGGAGTTCTTCGCGGCGAAATCACTTGTAGCGTCCGAGTCTGGATGCGTCCTCACGTCAAGATCGGCAATCGCTACCGCATGGAAGAGGGGGCTATCGAGGTGGATTCGGTCTTGCCGATTGGCTTCGCGGATGTCACTCCGGAGCTCGCGAGAGAGTCGGGTTTCAAGGGTGTGGTAGACCTCCTCAAGGTCGCGAAACATGGTCAGGGCGAGAACATCTACTTGGTTCGGTTCCACTACGTGCGTCCAAGCAGCAAGCTTCCAGTTGCGCATGAAGCGCGCAGGCCTGCCCGAGGACGAGTTGCGCCATCCGGCGTGGCCGTCGGACGTGCACGGCGGCAGAGATGATCCAGCTCCAACCCGTCACACTCGACGGCCTCGGCATCCGGCTCGAGCCGCTGGCCCAGGAGCATCATGATGGGCTCGCCGTCGCGGCCGCCGACGGCCGGCTCTGGGAGCTGTGGTTCACCGCCGTCCCCGAGCCGGAGCAGACACGCGCCTACATAGCGGACGCGCTCGCGGGTCAGGCGGCCGGGCACATGCTGCCGTGGGTGGTGCGCGAGCTGACGAGCGACCTGATCATCGGCAGCACTCGCTATCACGACGTCGATGCCGCGGTCGACCGCGTCGAGATCGGTTACACCTGGTATGCGAAACGCTGGCAACGCAGCCACGTCAACACCGCTTGCAAGCTGTTGCTGCTCGCTCACGGGTTCGACACGCTCGGGTGCAGAGTGGTGGGGCTGCGCACCGACAATTTCAACTTCGCCTCACAGCGGGCGATCGAGGCGCTGGGCGCCCAGAAGGACGGCGTGATCCGGCATCACCGGGCACGCCGCGACGGGACGGTGCGCGACTCCGTGATGTACAGCATCCTCGCGAGCGAATGGCCCGACGTGAAGCGCCATCTCGAGTCGCGGCTGGCCCGGCACGAAAGCGCCTCTCGGAAGGAGCCCTAGGATGATGAAGCGATCGGTTCTCGTACTCGCCGCGCTGACCTCGGCCGGCTGCGGACTTCGCGCGGCGGAGCCGCCCGATCCGGCGCCGGCTATGACCAAGGCAGCCAACGCTTTCCTAGCCGCCCTCGATTCCGCCCGGCGCACGAAAGCGAGCTTCCCGTTCAACTCGGAGGAGCGCCTCAACTGGCACTTCGTGCCGCGCGATCGGCAGGGCGTCTCGATCAAGGAAATGTCCTCGGAGGAACGGCGCGCCGCGCTGACGCTCTTGCGATCGGGCTTGTCCGCCAAGGGCTTCACCAAGCTCGACGCGATCCTGGAACTCGAAGAGGTGCTGTTCGCCATCGAGGGCCGCGCTATTCGCGACCCCGAGCTGTACTTCTTCACGGTCTTCGGTGAGCCCGGGGCCAAGGGTGCCTGGGGCTGGCGGTACGAGGGTCACCACGCCTCGCTCAACTGGACGGTCGTGGAGGGCAAGCCGGTCGCCAGCACGCCGCAATTTCTCGGCGCGAACCCGGCCGACGTTCGCGATGGGCCCCGGAAGGGAACCCGGGCGCTCGCCGCCGAGGAAGACCTGGGTCGCGCGCTGGTCAAGGCGCTCCGCGCCGATCAGATGCCGCAAGCCGTTCTGAGCCAGGACGCTCCCAAGGACATCGTCAGCTTCAACTCCCGCGAAGCGGCGATCCTGGAGGGCAAGGGGATCCCCTACGCGAGGCTGAGCGTGGAGCAACAGGGGTTGCTGCTGTCGTTGATCCAGGAGTACGCGTCCATTCAACAGATGGCGGTGGCGCAAGCGCGACTGGCGCGGGTCAAGGCCGACCTGGCGAGCCTCGCGTTCGCGTGGATGGGCGGACTCGAGAGGGGTCAAGGCCACTACTACCGGATTCAGGGTGGGAGCTTCTTGATCGAGTACGACAACACCCAGAACGACGCCAACCACATCCACAGCGTGTGGCGCGAGTTCAAGGGCGACTGGGGCAAGGACCTCTTGGCGGAGCACTATCGAACCGCGCCGCATCACGCCGACGCGCGGTGACCGCGCGGTTTCGCCGCCGGCTGTCCCTCGCGCTCCTCTGCCTCGCGCCCTCGCCGGCCTGGGCGCTCGGCAAGGCCGGAGTCGGCTCGGGCTTGCCGTACGGCACGCCGCTCTTCGGGTTCGGGATCGAGCTCGACCTGGGGGACCACGTTTCGGCGCTGGGCGGCGTGGGCGTCGGCAACTACGAGGCCCCCTGGGCCGTCGGCGCCCGGGTCAGTCTCAAGGGACCCGGGGCAAAGTGGCGGCCGCATCTCACCGGCATGCACTGGACCGAAGGCAACGGCATCTACGCCGGCGTCGACCACGACGTGGGCAAGCGCGGCGGATTCGTGATGACGTACGGAATCGGCGTCGGCGACGTCAACTTGGAAGCCAAGGTCGGGATCATGATCGGCGTGGGCTATCGATTCTAGATAGCACCGCGACAGCTCCGGAGGCAGCAATGCGAATGACGAACGCCGGGCTGGTGAGCGCGTTCAGCGTCGGACTCCTGACCGGTGTCGCGCTGGTGTCGCGCGGCGACATCCGGCCGGCGGCTACCGAACAGAAGTGCGGCCTGGCTTCGGCGGCGCAGCTCCGGACCACGCTCTACTTCGGCCTCGGCCGGCCGAAGGGGACGGTCAGCGAGCTGGAGTGGCAGATCTTCCTGCGTGACGAGGTCACGCCACGCTTTCCGCAAGGGCTGACCGCCTGGGACGCGCACGGTCAGTGGCAGTCGCAGGGCGGAATCGGCCACGAACGCACCAAGGTGCTGCTGCTGGTGCACCCCGACACGCGCGCGGCGCAGGACTCGGTGCAGACGGTGATCACGCGCTACCGGAAGGCTTTCGAACAAGAGTCGGTGCTGTGGGAGACGGCGCGCGTGTGCGCCGCGAGCTGAGACCACCGGATGAGCGACTGCACGATTCGGCTCTACCAGCCCGCGGACGCGGAGGATCTGCAAGCCGCGGTCGTGGAGTCGGCGGCCGAGGTGGGTCGCTGGCTGGGCTGGTGCCATCCCGGGTACTCGCTCCAGGACGCCCGCAGCTGGATCGAGGCCCAGCGCGAGCTGAACCGGAAGGGCCTCGCGTACACGTTCGCGATTCGCAGCGTCGCGGGCGAGTACCTGGGCGGCTGCGGGGTGAACCAGATCAACGCCGCCAATCGTTTCGCGAACCTCGGTTACTGGGTCCGCACTTCGGCGATGGGACGCGGCGTGGCGCCGGCCGCCGTTCGGCTGGTGGCCGACTACGTCTTCCGCGAGACGAACCTCGCCCGGCTGGAGATCGTGTGCGCGGTGGGCAACGTCCGGAGCCAACGCGTGGCGGAGAAAGCCGGAGCGGTGCGGGAGGGCGTGCTGCGCAGCCGGCTGCTGATTCCGAGCGGCGCCAGCGACGCCGTGATGCACAGCTTGATCCGGAACGCGTGAAGCGAAGCCGGATCGCGGCCGCGCTGCTGATCGCGCTGACACTCGGTTGCTCCGGAAAGGACTCCGAGCCGAAGGCCGATGCCAGGTACCTGACCGTCTTCGTCGCGAAGGACGGCGAGATGGAAGTCGGCGGGCGCGAGGCCAGCCTGCTGGACTTGGAGAACGCATTGAAGGCGGCAGCGCCCGGAACCCTGGTCCTGTTCGCGCGCGAGCCCTCGGAGCGGGACCGCGCGGCCCACGGAATGCTGGTGCTGCAGACGATTCGCGCCCAGCAGCTTCCGATCCGCTTCTGCCGCAACCGCGACTTCTCCGACGCGATCGCGCCGGATGGAAAGCTGCGGCCCGAGTGATCGGCGGGTTACGATAGAGACGGCATGACGCTGCGCTCGCACACCCGATTCCGCCTGATCGCCGGCGTATGCGCGCTGGCGCTGCTGCTGGTCGCCCCGCTCCCCGTCGCCGCCGGGCTGCCGCTGGCCGTTCTTCCGGAGGAGCCGCAGCTCCTCGAGCCCGGCGCGACCCGGCTGCCGTCGCAGCCCGAAGCCTCGATCCCCTCGGATCGTCTCGTCCGCCGCGCCGTTCCCGCCCGCGCACCGCCGCTCGCGTAGCCGACACCGGCCGACCCGCCGTTTTCTCGCCGTGGTGTCTCTACCGGAGCGTGACGCATGTGGCTGCGACGATCGCGATTTCGTTTCCTGTTCCTGTGCCTGGTCCTGGAGTTCGGCGTGATGGCCGGAATCCCGATGCGGCCGGAGGAGCTGACGCGCCTCTTGCGCTGGCTGTCCCAGCCGCGAATCGAGATCAGCAACCCCGACGAGGCGCACCGCGGCGACGGCCGTGACCCGAATCGAGCCGACTAGCTCACTCGGAACGGAGCGCGGTCGCCGGATCCACGGCCAGCGCGCGGCGCGCCGGCAGCCAGGCGGCGACCAGCGTGGCGGTCGCGAGGAACGCCGTCACGCCGAACACCAGCAGCGGATCGGAAGCGACCGCTCCGCGCAGCGTCGACGACAGCACGCGGCCCGCGCCGGCGGCCAGCAGCGAGCCGGCCCCGAGCCCGATCGCCGCGAGCCGCAGCGCCTGGCCGAGGGTGAGCCGCAGCACGTCGCGGCTCGACGCTCCGAGCGCCACGCGCACCCCGATCTCGAGCGTACGCAGGCTGACCCGGTACGACATCACGCCGTAGACGCCGCTCACCGCCAGCACCAGCGCCAGCACGCCGAAAGCGGCCATCACGCCGGCGACGTATTGCATGCCGATCGTGTTCTGGGAGATCGCGCGCCGCATGCTCATCACCGCGTACGCCGGCTGGTCGGGATCGACCGCGAGCAGGGCGCGACGCACGCCGGGCGTGAGCGCTTCGGGGTCGCCGGCGGTGCGCAGCGCGAAGCTCACGTCGCTGCGCGGCTCCTGGCGCATCGGCCGGTAGAAGGTCGGATAGTTGCGGCGCATCACCCACTGCTGGATCACGTCGCCGGAGATCCCGACGACACTCACCCACGGCGCGCTGTCGTCCTTGGTGACGACGCGAAACCGCTTGCCGATCGCCGGCTCGCCCGACCAGTACTTCTCGGCCATCGAACGGCTGACCACCGCCACCGGCGGTGCGTTCTCGTCGTCGTGGCTAAGGAGCGCGCGGCCCTGCTGGAGCGGCAGCCGCAGCGTTTCGAAATAGCCGGGCTCGACCCAACGGGCGTCCACCTTCGGCGCGTCGGCCTGCTTCGCCAACGGCCGGCCTTCGAGCTCGATCGAGCGGGTCGCGAAGCCGTTGCGGCCCGGCAGCGCGCTGGTCACCGCCACCGCGGACACGCCCGGCACCTCGGAGAGCCGCGCCACCGCATCGCGTACGAAGCGGCGGCGCTGCTCCGGCTCGGCGTAGCGCTTCTCCGACAGCGAGGTCTCGAAGCTCAAGACACCTTCAGGCTGGTAGCCCTGCGGCCCGTTGACCAGCGCGTTGGCGCTGCGCACCGCCAGCCCCGCCGTCGTCACCAGCACCAGCGCCGCCGCGAGTTGGACCACCACCAAGGCGCTGCGCCCGCGCTGGCGGCCGCCGCCGGCCGTGGCGGAACGCCCGCCGTCGCGCAGCGCTTCGTTGAGATCGGGCCGCGACGCGCGCAGCGCGGGCAGCGCGCTGAAGGCCGCCGTGGCGACCAGCGCCAACACCGCGCTGAACAGGAGCGTGCGCCAATCCGCGCCGAGATTGCTCCAACCCGGCACGAAGCGCGCGATCGCGGCGGGCATGTTGTCGCGGAGCACGCGCGCTGCTAGTGCCACCAGCGGCATCGACAGCACGACCGCGGCGAGCGCCATCACCGCGCCTTCGGTGACCAGTTGACCCAGGATCCGCCCTCGCCCAGCGCCGAGCGCCAGCCGCAACGCCAGCTCGCGCTGCCTTTCGGCGCCGCGCGCCAGGATCAAGTTGGCCACGTTCACGCACGCGATCAGCAGCACCAGGAAGGCGGCTCCCTGCCAGATCGCCAGGATCGACGGCAGCACCGGGTCGCCGAAGCCGAGTCGGAACGGCGCGACGTCGACACCGAGGCCGGTGTTGGTCTGCGGATGATCCTTCTCGAGGCGCCGCGCCACCACGCGCAACGCGGCTCGCGCGTCCTCGACGGACTTGCCGTCGGCCAGACGGCCCATGATCGACAGGTAGTGCTGGTCGCGGCGCGCCTCGGCGGCGGCCGGGGCGACCAGCGGGGCCCACACCTCGGAGCCCTCGGGGAACTCGAAGCCGGGCGGCGCGATGCCGACGACCTGGTATGCCTCGCCGTCGATCGTCACCGGCTTGTCGAGGAGCGGCGCGCCCCCGTAGCTGCGCTGCCACAGCGCGTGGCTGAGCACCACGCGGCGATCCTGGCCCGGACGCGCTTCCTCGTCGCGGAAGTCGCGGCCCTGAGAAAGACTCACGCCGAGCGTCTCGAAGAAGCGCGGCGAGACGCGATAGCCCTGCACCCGCTCGGCCGCCCCCTCCCTGCGCAGGTTGGCGTCCCACCAGTCGAGGCCGAGCAGCCCGCTGAAGACGTCGGCGCCCTGCTCGCGCCAGTCCGCGAGGTTCGCAGGAGCCACGTTAGAACGATCGATCCCGTTGAAGTCGCGCGGCACCTCCCAGACCCGCACCAGCCGCGGCAGGTTCGGGAAGCCGAACGAGCGCAGCACCATCGCGTCGAGCAGGTCGAAGATGATCGCGTTGGCCGCCAGGCCGACCGCCAGCGTCGTGACCAGGAGAACGCTGGTCCCGGGCCGCTTGACCATGCCGCGCAGGGCGAACCGCACGTCGGCCACGAATCGAGACATCGAACCTCCAGTGGGTGTGTCGATTGGATAACGCGGCGGCCGGCTGCGGAGTTCCCTCCGTTGCCATTCAATCCTTTGGACCGTAGCGTCCGCGCAGCCAGTCGGCGACCGCCGTCTGGCCGGCATGGAGAGCCCAGTCGAGCGGCGTGCCGTCGAACGGGTTGTCACGGTTCATGACGTCGGCGCCGCGCGCGACCAGCCGCGCGACCATCGCCAGATCGCCCTCGGAAGCGGCGCGATGGAGTGCCGTGCCGTTGTTCACGCCGGTCATGTTCCAGTTGCCGTCGCGCTCGAGCAGGAAGTCCACCGTCGCGCCCCGCCCGTTGACGTAGGCATAGAGCAGCGCGAGGCCGACGGCGTCGCGCGGGGACAACTCGCTGCCGCGCCGGCGCGGGCGGCGGTTGAGCGTGCCGCTTGCGTCGAAGAACCCGCGGAGCGCGTCCATGTCGCCGAGCGCCGCGGCCGCGAACAGGTCGGGCCGGGCGCCGAGCGCGATCAGTCTCTCCGCCGCGCGCGGGGCATGGTTGGCGAGCGAGGCGTCGAGGACGTCGTCGCCGGCCAGGTCGAGGCGCGCGCCGTGCGCGAGTAGCAGATCGATCAGCGACCCGGAAACGTCGCGGTCGCTCGCCTGCTTGCTGGTGAGCACCAGCCCCAGCGTGTCGCCGCCGTTCGGCCCAACCGTGCGCGCGCTCGCGTCCGACCCGGCTTCGAGCAGGATCCGGGCGAGCGCGACGACGTTCTGCGGCAGCGGCCGCTCGCGGGCCGGGTTGCCGGCCACGTGGTGCAGCAGCGTGGCGCCGCTGAAGTAGTCGTGCGGCGGTTCGAGTCGGGTGCGGGCGTGGACCAGCCGCGGATCGGCCGCCAGCAGGGAGCGCAGCCGCTCGGCGTCGCCGGCATCGAAGGCCCGGAGCGCGTCGTCGAAGGTCACCATCGCCTCGAAGCGCGGCACGTTGGCCCGCGCGACGCGAACGCGTCAAACCAGCGGTCACTTCGGCCGATAGCGCCGACACCGCGGCCGCGGGCCGGTACTCGCCTACTCGAGCGGCAGATCCACGCGCTCCTCGGGGGCCGGCGCCAGTTGGGGATGGCGCTCGAGCATCCGCACGCACGCGTTCCAGCGCAGCAGCGCATCGTCGTTGCCGGCGGGACGGTCGGCCGCCGCCTGCTGGTAGCAATCGAGGGCGCGGCGCAAGGCTTCGTAGGCGGAATAGCCCGACCCTGGCGATCCGCGCTTGAGCTGCGCCTTCGCGCGTCTCTCGAAGATGATGCCCTCGTAGTACGCGCGCGAGTAGTCGTCGCGCAGGCCGGCCAGGGCTTCTTTCGACCTCTGCAAGGTGTCGGGCCGTTGCTCGTCGAATTGCTCGGTGCGCGCGAGCAGCAGCATCACCAGCGCCTCTTGATTCTCAGGGTCGATCCGCAGCACGTCCATGCAGATGCTCTCGGCATCGGTCGGCTCGTTGAGCAGGCGATAGCGCTCGGCCTTTTCGAGCGCGCGCGGGATGGACTCCTTGGAAAGCGGTTTCAGGTCGAAGACTGGCGTGGTCATTCTGATAGCCCCCTACCCGGCGAAAACCCGGAACAGCCGGCGCACGGGATCGTAGAAACGGTCCACGACGCGCTCCTTCAACGGAATGATGGCGTTGTCGGTGATCGTGATCGACTCGGGACACACCTTGGTGCAGCACTTCGTGATGTTGCAATAGCCGACGCCCTGAGCCTTGCGCAGCTCGGGAAGCCGATCCTCGGTGTCGAGCGGGTGCATCTCGAGCGCGGCCACGTAGACCAGAAAACGAGGGCCGATGAACTGCTCGTGCAGGCGATGGTCGCGCAGCACGTGGCAGACGTCCTGGCACAGGTAGCACTCGATACACTTCCGGAACTCCTGCACGCGGTCGACGTCCTGCTGGGTCATGCGCCAGGTGCCGTCGAGCGCATCGGGCGTGCGCGGCTTGAAGGGTTTGATCGATTTCTTGACGCGGTAGTTCCAGGAGACGTCCGTGACCAGGTCCTTGAGCAGCGGAAACGCCTGCATCGGCTCCACGCTGATCGGCTGGTCGAGCGGGAGCTCGGAGAGCCGCGTCATGCACATGAGCCGCGGCGTCCCGTTGATCTCGGCGGAGCACGAGCCGCACTTGCCAGCCTTGCAGTTCCAGCGCAGAGCCAGGTCGTAAGCCTGCTCGGCCTGGATCCGGTGCATCGCGTCGAGGACCACCATGCCCTCGGCGACTTCGGTCGTGTAGTCCTGGAAGCGGCCCTGCCCCGCGTCACCGCGCCAGACTCGGAAGGTCGCGGTCTTCGCCATTACTTCATCTCCTCGACGACCTGCTTCAGCTCCTCGGGCATCTCGGGGATCGCCAAGCGGTGCACTTGCATCTGGCCGTCCGGTCCCTTCCGGACTATGAGGTTCTGCTTGCCCCAAGCGGCGTCCTTCTCCTGAAAGTCTTCCCGGAAGTGGGCGCCGCGGCTCTCCTGGCGCTCGATCGCCGAACGAGTCACCGCCTCGGACACGCTGAGCAGGTTGCCGAGATCGAGCGCCGTGTGCCAACCCGGGTTGTACTCGCGGTTGCCCGGAACACCCACCTCTCGCGCCCGCTCCCAGAGCTTGCTGAGCCCCTCCAGCGCACGCGTCATCTCGACCTCGGTTCGGACGATGCCGACCAGGTCCTGCATCATCACTTGCAGGTCTTGCTGCACCCTGTAGGGGCCTTCACCGGAGGCTCCCCGCTCGAAGGGAGCGAGTGCGCGCTTCGCCGCGCCATCGACTTCCGTCGGGTCGACTCGGCCGTGCCCGTTCTGCTTGGCGAACTTCGCCGCGTGCTCTCCCGCGCGCTTGCCGAACACGATGATGTCCGACAGCGAGTTCCCGCCGAGACGGTTGGCGCCGTTGATGCCCGACGCGCACTCGCCGGCGGCGAACAAGCCGGGCAGCGTGGACATCTGCGTGTCGGCGTCCACGCGCACGCCGCCCATCGCGTAGTGCGTGGTGGGGCCCACCTCCATCGCCTCGCTGGTGATGTCGATGTCGGCGAGCTGCTTGAACTGGTGGTACATGCTCGGCAGCTTGCGCTTGATGTGCTGCTCGCCATTCGCGATGCGTTTCTTGATCCAGGAGATGTCGAGCCAGACGCCGCCGTGAGGCGTGCCTCGGCCCTCCTTGATCTCTCGCACGATGCAGCGCGCCACGTGGTCGCGCGTCAGCAGCTCCGGCGGCCGGCGGGCGTTCTTGTCGCCCTGGCAGTAGCGCCAGCCTTCCTCTTCGGTGTCGGCGGTCTGGGCCTTGTAGAGGTCGGGGATCGCGTCGAACATGAACCGGCGCCCGTCCTTGTTGCGCAGAACCCCGCCTTCGCCGCGCACGCCCTCGGTGACCAGGATGCCTTCGACGCTGGGCGGCCAGATCATGCCGGTGGGATGGAACTGCACGAACTCCATGTCCATCAGGTCGGCGCCGGCTTCGTAGGCGAGCGCGTGACCGTCGCCCGTGTACTCCCAGCTATTGCTCGTGATCCGGTACGCGCGGCCGATGCCGCCGGTGGCCAGCACGACGGCCTTGGCTTGGAAGATCTGGAAGCGGCCGCGCTCGCGCTCGTAGGCGAGGGCCCCCACGACCCGCCCGGCGTCCTTGAGCAGGCTCAGCACCGTGCACTCCATGTGCACGTCGATGCCGCGATGAATCCCGTGATCCGGGAGGGTGCGGATCAGCTCCAGGCCGGTGCGATCGCCGACATGCGCCAGCCGCGGATAGCGGTGGCCGCCGAAGTTACGCTGCAAGATGCGGCCGTCGGGCGTGCGATCGAAGACCGCGCCCCATTTCTCCAGCTCGCGCACGCGTTCCGGCGCTTCCTTGGCGTGCAGCTCGGCCATCCGCCAGTTGTTCACGTACTGCCCGCCGCGCATCGTGTCGGCGAAGTGCACGCGCCAGTTGTCGCGCTCGTCCACGTTGGCGAGCGCCGCGGCGATGCCACCCTCGGCCATCACGGTGTGCGCTTTCCCGAGCAGCGACTTGCAGACGAGGCCGACGGACGCGCCGCCCGCCGAGGCCTCGATCGCCGCTCGCAACCCCGCGCCGCCAGCGCCGATCACCAGCACGTCGTGCTGGTGGGTCGGGTAATCGGCCACTAGAAGATCCTCAAATCGGTCCAGACCCCCATCGAGCAGAGGCGGACGTACACATCCGAGAACGCCACGGAGAAAAGGCTGGCCCAGGCCCAGTTCATGTGCCCGCGGTTGAGCACGCTGACGCACTCGTAGGTCTTGAGGCACAGCGGCACGCGCGACATCTCGTCCTGTCCGCCGCCGACCAGATGCCGCAGCGAATGGCAGCCGAAGGTGTAACCGCCGAGCAGCGTCACGTTGAGCGCCAGCACCAGTGTTCCGACGCCGATGCCGAAGGACTCGCGGCCGGTGGCCGGATCCAGGAACCAGATCGCCTTCCACACGTCGTGCGCCAGGATCAGGATGAATCCGATTGCGAAGTAGAGAAAGTAGCGGTGGATGTTCTGCAGGATCAGCGGAAACGAGGCTTCACCGAGATAGCGCGAGCGCGGCTCGCCGACGCTGCACGCCGGTGGATCGGCCCAGAACGCCTTGTAGTAGGCGCCCCGGTAGTAGTAGCACGTTGCGCGAAATCCTCCCGGCGCCCACAAGATAAGCAGGGCCGGCGAGAACAGCAGTCCGCTCGGCCACCACTCCGGCCGCGGGCCGAACCAGCTATGCGCCGATGGCCCGAACAGCTCGGGCGAGTAGAACGGCGAGAGGTACGGGCCGGAGTGGTAGTGCTGGCCCTGGAATGCGGCCCACGTCGCGTAAACGACGAACCCGGACAGCGCCGCGAACGTCGCGGCGGGCTGCAACCACCACGCGTCGCGCCGCGTGGTCTCCCCGAAGCGTCTACTCTCCCACGGCGCCTGCTGAGTGGCCATGTCGCTGCTCCAGCCGTTCGTCCTTCGGTTTGGCGGTGACGATAGCGGGGCCGGCGGGGGTTTTCAAATAGACGTCGTCAGATCTGCGAGAAAGCCGCGGGACGCAGCAACTGGACGTGAGTGCTGGTCAGGATGTCGGCGTTCGCGTACCCCGGCGTGCTGCGCAGCTTCACCCACTCGGGGTCTTCGCGAAACGCCGCCCAGCCCTTTTCGCGCGCCGCGACGTCCGGGAAGACCAGCATGTAGGTGAGCGCCGGCAGCCGCGGCCCGACCAGGTTGCGCGCGAAGAACACGGGCGTCATGCCGAGGCGACGGAAGATCGCGATCTCGCCGGCCTCCTCGAACATCTCGATCTTCTTGCGGCCCGCCGGTTCGTTCGGGCTCTCGTAGCGCCGCAGCTCGGCGACGCGGCCGGGCGCCAGCGGGCCCGCCGGCTTCAGCGCCGGCATCGTCTTGAAGCTCGACAGCAACGACGAGTCGAGCCGCTCGTAGGGCGGATCAGTCGCTGGCAGCGCCAGGATCGCGGCCGATGCGCGCCGGTATTCGGCGTCCGCCTCGAGCCGCTCGTCGAGCGTCGCGACCGACTCGGCGCTCGCGTGCGGCAGCAGCAGGAACAGGCTCGGGCTGTCGGGGCCGATCGAAACCGTGAATGCGCCGACCGGCGCGATGCCGGCGCGGTTCAAGGCCGGCACCAGCGTCGTCTTCGCGTGCTCGGAGAACCGCGACTCCATCGGCCCAAAGCGCAGCCGATACTGTCGTAGCTCGAGAAGTTGCACTCGCTTGCCTTCCTGCGCGGCGCTCTCGCCCGCCGCCGCGGCCAGACCGGCCGCTACCGAAGCCGACACGAAGTCTCGTCGTTCCATGACCGGCATCATAAGGCTACGATGCGGCGTGATGCCGCCGCTGCTTCTGCTGCTGAGCCTCGCCGCCGCGCCTCCGCCTGTGAAGGTCCTGGTCGCCTATCACTCGAAGGCCGGGCACACGGCCGCGCTGGCGAAGGCCGTTGAAGAGGGCGCACGGAAGGCTGGCGCCGCCGTCACGCTCCGGAACGTGGCCGACGTGAAGTGCGAGGAGCTCGAGAGCACAGACGCGCTGATCGTCGGCACGCCCGTCTACTGGTCGAACATGGCCGGCGAGGTGAAGACGTTCTTCGATCGCTTCACCACCGAGTGCCAGTTCCTGCCGCCGGCCTTCCCGCTGAAGGACAAGGCCGGCGCCGCCTTCGTCACCGGCGGCGAGGT
>CAZVOI010000319.1:0-2166 GCA_964628275.1 uncultured Acidobacteriota bacterium
GCACGGCTCGACGTCTACCGACGCGGCGGTGACTCGTTGCACGGCCGCTATCATCCATACCGGCTCCACCCGCTCTCCCTGACCGAAGTGGGAGGTCATCCAACTGCCGTGGCAGCGCTGCTCCGCTTCGGCGGCTTTCCCGAGCCGTTCCTGCGGGGCAGCGATCGACACTGGCGCCGATGGCAGCGGGAGCGGCTCGATCGCGTCGTCCGTGACGACGTGCGCGACCTGGAGCGCGTACGCGAGCTCTCACTGATCGAGCTTCTCGTCGACGCCTTGCCCTCGCGCGTGGGCTCGCCGCTGTCGGTGAAGAACCTGCGCGAGGATCTCGAAGTCGCCCATGACACGGCGGAGCGATGGCTCGGGATCCTCGAGAACCTGTACGTCTGCTTCCGGATCTCGCCGCTCGGGGCGCCTCGGATTCGTGCCGTCAAGAAGGAGCGCAAGCTCTATCTCTGGGACTGGTCGGCGGTGCCGGATCCGGGAGCGCGCCTCGAGAACATGGTGGCTTCGCACCTTCTCAAGCTGTGCCATTTCCGCGAGGATACGGAAGGCCACCGCATGGAGCTGCGCTTTCTACGCGATACCGACGCCCGCCAGGTGGATTTCGTCGTGATCGAGAACCGCAAGCCGCTGTTCGCGGTCGAGGTAAAGACCGGTGAGCGTTCCGTGAGCCCCAGCCTGCGGTATTTCAAGCAGCGGACCAGCATCCCACGCTGGTATCAGGTCCACCTCGGCGAGAAGGACGTCGTCGTGGACGGCGTGCGTATCTTGCCGCTCGCAACACTATGCCGAGAGCTAGTGATCCCCTGATCGAAGGAAATCATGCCTGCCAACTGGAACGGGTTGAATGGGCCGCGGCGGCTTCTTCGCCCTGCTCACGCCACTGAAGGCCAGAAGCTCGAGAGCTCACGGCGATAGGCCTCGAACAGCTGCTCGAGGCGCGGCGAGGCCGGGGCAGGGAGGCGCTGATGCGGCTCGCCTAGCAGCGCGCGCAGGCAGGCCGCGGTTCCGTCCTTCAAGTTCTCGATGCGATATCCGCCCTCGAGGGCGAACACGGCACGGCCGCGCGCGGCCCCCTTGGCGACCGACAGGCACGCATCCGCGATCTCGGCGAAGCCCGCCGCCGTGACGTTCATCGGCGAGATCGGGTCGCCCTGCCCCGGGTCGAATCCTGCCGAGACCAAGAGCAGCTCGGGGTCGAAGGAGCGCCCGATCGGCTCGACGAAATCGCGGTAGACCCGAGCGTAATCCGCGTCGCCGCAGCCGGCGGGCATCGGCAGGTTGACCGTGAAGCCGCGTCCGGGGCCAAGGCCGACCTCGTCCAGCCCGCCGCTGCCCGGATAGAACGGGAACGCATGCGAGGAGAGGTACAAGACGCGCGGGTCGCGTTCAAAGATGTGCTGCGTTCCGTTGCCGTGATGGACGTCGAAGTCGACCACCATCACACGCGTGAGCCCCCGCGCCAGCGCGTGCGCCGCCCCGACCGCGACGTTGTTGTAGAGGCAGAAGCCCATCGCACGGTCCCGTTCTGCGTGATGGCCCGGGGGCCGCACGCAGCAGAAGGCCCTGTCGGACTCGCCAGCGAGGATTCGATCGACTGCGTCCACGATTGCGCCCGCCGCGAGCAGCGCGGCCTCGTGGGAACGGGCGCTCGTTTGCGTATCGGGGTCGAGCCGCACGATGCGTCCCGCGGTCGCGGCCACCTGGTCGAGGTAGGCGGCGTCGTGGACGCGCAACAGCTCCTCGCGCGTCGCCGGCCGCGGCTTGTTGAACGCCAGCCGCGCATGCAAACGGTCGGCCGCTTCGGCGACGGCCTCGACGCGCTCGGCCTTCTCCGGGTGTCCGGGCCCGGGATCGTGTTCGCGGAAGAGCGGGTCGTCGTAGAACGCGACCCGAAATGCCGAGTTGGTCGAAGCCGTCATGCTGTCGGCGGCGAGTCAGTCGGGCAGCGGATTGCGGTACACCGCGTCGACCGTCACGTCGGCCTCCAACGAGATCAGACGGATCAAAGCGCCTGGCCCGCCGGACTCCACCGCCCACGGGCCATCGGCGTCACGCCTCCAGACCTCCACGCGGGGTTTGGCGTAGATGTGTCCATCGAGGTACTCGTGCCGGACGTTGCTCGTTTCCTCGAGGACCGAATACTCCTCGATGCTGTAGCGC
>CAZVOI010000320.1:0-12260 GCA_964628275.1 uncultured Acidobacteriota bacterium
AGATCGGCTTCGGCTGGACAAGCGCCTCCTGCCTGGCGCTGCTCGCCGACCTGAAGTCGCTCACTTCAGGCCGCTGGTCGCGATCCCCTTGATGAACTGCTTCTGGCCGAGGAAGAACAGCACGACGCTCGGGATCGTCACGAACACGACGGCCGCCATCAGCAGCGAGTACTCCACCTTGAACTGCTCCTGGAAGACCGTGAGCCCGAGCTGGACGGTGCGCATCCCGCGCGTGCTCGTGAAGACCAGCGGCTTGAACAGATCGTTCCACTCCGCGATGAACGTGAACATGAACAGCGTCGCGACCGCCGGGCGCGAAAGCGGCACGATGATCCGCCACAGCACGGTCCAGCGGCTGGCGCCGTCGAGATAGGCCGCCTCCTCCAGCTCGTAGGGAATCGTCTCGAAGAACTGGGCAAACAGGAAGATCCCGAAGCCGTTTGCGAGCGACGGCACGATCAGCGCGGCGAACGAGTTGATCCAGCCCAATTTCGCGAGCACCACGAAGACCGGGATCACCAGGATCTGGAAGGGCAGGATGATCGTGCCGAGCACGAGCATGAAGAGCGCCCTGCGACCGAAGAAATCCATCCGGGCAAAGGCGTAGCCTGCGAGCAGCGAGGTCAGGATCTGTCCGAAGGTGACCGCGAGCGCGACCACCAGGCTGTTCACGAACTGCCGCCCGAAGTTGGTCGAGCGCCACGCCTGCGCATAGTTCTCGAAGTGGAGGCTCGAAGGGAGGAGCGAGGCGCCCAGGGCCGCCTCGCTCGGGGTCTTCAGCGACGTGAGCAGCATCAGCACGAGCGGCAGGACGAAGAAGACGCAGACCAGGACCGTGGCGGCCAGACGCACCACGCCCGGACCACGTGAAGCCACTCCAGTCACGACGAGGTCTCCCGCCGGGCCCGGAACTGCAGGCCGGTGATGGCGAGCACCAACGCCGCCATCAGCACCGAAGCTGCCGCCGCCTGGCCCATCTCGCCGAACCGGAAGGCCCGGTCGAAGACGTAGTACACGAGGGTGGTCGTGGAACCGACGGGCCCGCCACGCGTCATCACGTACATGGGCTCGAAGGCGCGGAACGCCTGGATCACGGAGATCACCAGCACGAAGAAGGTCGTCGGGCGCAGCAGCGGCCAGGTCACGTGCCGGAAGCTGCGCCAGGGGCTCCCAGCGCCGTCCAGGGCCGCCGCTTCGTAGTACATCTGGGGGATTCCCTGCAGCCCGGCGAGGAACAGGACCATGTTGTACCCGGCCTGTTTCCACAGCGTCATGAAGATCACGGCCGGCATTGCCCAGGTCTGGCTCTGGAGCCAGTGACCCGGCGCGAGCAGCCACACGAAGACGATCCCGGCGGCGACGCTCGAGGTCACGACCGGCGTGAAGACCAGCGTCCGGAGCACACCGATGCCCCGCAGCTTCTGGTTCAGCAGCAGCGCCAGGCCCAGCGAGAGCGCCATCCCGACCGGCACGGTCCCGGCGACGTAGTAGAGCGTGTTGGCCCCGGCTCGCCAGAAGTCCGGCGTCGCGAAGAGCGCCTGGTAGTTCGCCAGGCCCACGAAATGCATCTCGTCCTTCAGGATGTTCCAGCGGTGAAGGCTCACGACGAGAAGGCTCAGGACCGGATAGACCACGAAGACGCCCAGCAGCGCTCCCGCGGGAAGCAAGAACAGGTAGGCGGCCCCGGCGCCCGCGCGTCTCACGCTCATGGCAGGAGCCGGTCCACTTCGGCGGCGGCCAGATCCAGCGCCTCGCGCGAGGCGTAACGCCCGTAGAGCGCCGCCTCGAGATACTTCCCGAGGGTCGCCGAGAGCGCCGGGTACTCCGGGATCGAGGGTCGCACCCGCCCCACGCTCATCTGGTCGTTGTAGACCTTGAGAAACGGGTTGGCCGAGAGAAACGCCTGATACCGCGGGCTCGCGGCCGCGGCCGCCGAAACCGGCAGGTAACCCGAGCGGATCGCCCAATCCACCTGGAAGTCGGGGCTCATGACGAACTTCATGAACTCCCACGCGGCGCGTTCGCGGCGCGGCTCCGACGCGAACAGGAACAGCGACTCGCCCCCGCTGTTGGTGGCGGCGCGCGCGCGACCCGGCATGGGCAGGACGCCGACGTCGATGCTCTTCTGGCTCGCGAGCAGCGGGTAGTTCCAGGGACCGTTCACGACCATGCCGACGCGCCCCGCCAAGAAATCGTCGGTCTTGTATCCCGCATCGGTCTCGGAGAAGGAGGCGACCCCCTCCGCGAGCAGCCCTCGCCAGAACTCCAACGCCTCGACGCCGGCGTCGCTGTTGAAAGCGGCCTTCCCATCGGGGCCGAGGATCTCGCCGCCCGCTTGCCAGAGAAAGCATTGCCATGTCCACACCGTCCATTCGGCGGTGCCGATCGGAACCTGGAAGCCGTGGACACCGTCGCGAGTCAGCTTGCGCGAGGCCGCTCGCAAACCCTCCCAGTCCGAGGGAAGCTCGCGGATGCCCGCGCTCGCGAACATCGCCTTGTTGTAGTAGACGGCCAGGTTGTTCGCGGAGAACGGCGTCGCGTAGACGTGGCCGCCGTAGCTCCCCGCCTCCCACAGGAAGCTGCGGACGTCGTCGCGGTGGAACTCGGGGTCCGAGGCGATGAAGTCGTCGACGCTGCGCAGCACGCCGGCCTCAGCGTACTTCGGAAAAAAGGCCGGGGCCCACCAGAGCAGGTCCGGCGCCGTGCGGCCCGCCACCGCAGCGTCCAGCTTCGGGCCCAGCTGATCCGCAGCACCATAGACCTGGGCATCGATGCGGATCCGTGGGTTGCGGCGATGGAACTCGGCCAGCTTCGCCTCGAGCACCTCGTTGTTCACGCCGGATTCCATGCCGTGCCAGAAGCCGAGCGTCACCACGTCGCCGTTTGCGGCCGGCCGGGTGCAGCCGCTACTCGCGGCCAGCAACCAGCCAAGAGCCAGCAACGGCACTACGCTTCGCAGCGGCCTCACGCGAGGCTCGCCCCGCTCTCGGGATCGAAGACACAGAGACGCTCGAGATCCGCGAGCAGCTGCAGCTCCTGGCCGCTCTTCACCTCCGTTCGAGCGGTTAGGCGAACCACGATCTCGTGTGTGCCGATGCGGCAGGTCGCGAGCACCTCGCTGCCGAGCGGTTCGAGAAACTCGACGCGGGCCGTGAGCCTCTGGCCGTCGCTGGCCGCCTCGGAGGCCCGGCGTTCGTAGAGGCTCTCGGGGCGCACCCCGACGACGACGCGTCTCGGGGCGCCCTGGCCCAGCGCCGTGAAGCGTGGCGTCCCCGGCAACCCGAGGCGCAGCCCCTCGGCGGCGAGGCTGACACCGCCGGGGCCTGCCTCGAGGGCGCACTCGAGAACATTCATGGGCGGGCTGCCCAGGAAGCCCGCGACGAACCGGTTCGCCGGGCTGTCGTAGATCTCGAGCGGCGTTCCCACCTGCTGCACCAGCCCGTCCTTCATGACGATCAGGCGATCCCCCATGCTCATCGCCTCGACCTGGTCGTGGGTCACGTAGATCATCGTCGCCCCGAGCTGGCGGTGGAGCTTGATCAGCTCCGCGCGCATCGCGACCCGCAACTTCGCGTCCAGGTTGCTGAGCGGCTCGTCGAACAGGAACAGCTTCGGCTGCCGCACGATGGCGCGACCCACGGCGACGCGCTGACGCTGTCCCCCGGAGAGCGCCTCCGGCTTGCGCTCGAGCAGTGCGGTGAGACCCAGCACCTCGGCGGCCGCCGTCACGCGCTTGTCGATCTCGGCACGCGGGTAGCGTCTCATCCGGAGCCCGAAGCCCATGTTCTCCGCGACGCTCATGTGCGGGTAGAGGGCGTAGTTCTGGAAGACCATGGCGATGTCGCGGTCCTTGGCGGGGACCCGGTTCACGACCCGTCCGTCGATCGCGATCTCGCCCTCGGTGATCTCCTCGAGGCCGGCGAGCATCCGCAGCAGCGTCGACTTGCCGCAGCCCGAAGGCCCGACGATGATCGCGAACTCGCCATCGGCGATCGCGACGTTCACACCGCTCAGGATCGGACGGCCCGGCGCGTAGCTCTTGCCGACGTTCGTGAGGGTTACGCCGGCCACGCTTCCACCTTCCCCTCCAGGCTCAAATCGCCGGCTTGGTCGAAGCGGGCGGCGAGCGGCCCGGCGAGGCCACCGAGAAAGCGGCCCTGGGCGTCGGCCCAGGGGAAGCCGAAGAAGCGCGCGGGCCCCGGGAACTCGGGGTCGAGCAGCTTGCCGGCGTAGAGGCCAGCGGCGAGCAGTCGCGCCGGCTCGCGCATCGGCGGGAGACCCGAATACCCGAGGGGGAGCAGGTCCGAAGCCATCACGTACGTGCCCGTGCGGCACTCGGAGGCGGGCATTCGATTGCGGCGCTGTTGGGAACAGTCCCCCTCTTGCGCGCAGAAGAGAAGATAGCAACGCTTGCCGCCGGCGATGGGTCTCCAGAATACCTGTGGCACCTCGAGCTGGTGGAAGTCGTCGGAGCGCACGAAGACTCGGGGCGGACCCCAGTGCTCGAGATCGGAGGAGGCGACGGTCGCGATCGCCCCGCCGGCGTCGTCGGCCACTCCTGCGTCCGAGTGGAGCCGCGTCGAGATGAACGCGCGATAGAGCCCGTCTTCGCCCTTCAGGAGCCACGGGTCTCGCCACGCCGCGCCGTCGAAACCTCGAGCGGGGCCCGGATTCGGGATCGACGGGCCGTGGAGGCTGCCCGGGCTGCGCGCCCATGCGCGCAGGTCCTGCGAAACGGCGCAGCCGATGGCCTGGGGCCGCTGCGGCCCGCGAGGCGTCTGGACCGGCTCGTCGCCGCCGGAACGACCCGTGTAGAAGAGCGTGTACGGCCCGTTTGGGGCGTGCGCGAGGATACTGCCCGTCCACAGCGAGAGATCGTCCCAGGCGGGCGCCAGACGCGGCGATAGGGCGGGCTCGGGGCCGATCTCTTCCCAACCCCGGCCGGCATCCACCGCGTGGCCAATCGAGGCGAGGTCGTGGCGTCTATCGGTATCGCCCGCGCAGGCGGCGCGATCCGCCTGCAGGTAGAAGGCATGCAACTCCGGCCCGCGCCGCACCAGCCAGAAGTCCCAGAGATACTTGCCTGGCGGAGACCAGGGCCTGGGCATCCGGTTCCCCGAGAGAGGGCCCAGAGAGTAAAGAGGAGGAGCCCGAAGCTGAGCTCCTCCTCGAGGACGTTTGTGAGCGGGCGTCAGGCCCCTAGAACTGCAGCCTCAGGCCGAACTGAACGTTGCGCATCGGATCCGAGCCGTTGTAGGCGTTGGAGGTGATGCGGCCCGCATTCGTATTCGGGTTCCCCGGGATGCCGACTTCGCTGTCGGGCTGGCCGAGGTTGACGTGGTTGAACAGATTCTGGACCTCGACGCGGAACTCCAGGTTGGTGCGATCCGAGAAGCGGAAACGCTTGAAGAGCGACGCGTCCACGTTCCAGTAGCCGGGGCCCGTGAGGAAGTTACGGCCGCTGTTGCCGAAGGTGCCGGCGGCCGGCCGGGCGAATGCGCTGCCGGCCTCGCCGATGGCCGTGGCGTTATACCACTCGTCCTGAGTCTTTGAACCATTCGCATCGCCGATGAGGTCGGCCCGGTTGGGTCCCGTGTCTCCGTCAGCACCGCGGCCTCGGTAGCCGACGCTGAACGGGATTCCGCTCTGAACCACGACATTGGTGTTGATCTGCCAGCCGTCGAGCAGGGCCTTGGCCAGGCCTTCCTTGCCCTTGCCGAAGGGCAACTCCGCGATTCCCGCCACGATGAAGCTGTGGGTGCGGCCGAAGTCGGCCGGACCATAGGCGATGGCCTCGTCCACGAAGAAGTCGCCGTTGTGGTTGTTGGCCTTCGCGTAGGTGTAGTGCGCGAGCACCGAGTAGTTGCCCGAGAAGCGCTTGGTGAGCTTCGCCTGCATCGCGTTGTAGTTGCTGGTGGCGCAGTTGCAGAACGAGTCGATGCCCTGGGTCCAGCCGAAGCTGTTGAAGTAAGGCTTGCGCTCGTTGGTGCTGAGCGTGCCGAAGCCGGTGAGCTTGGCCGCGTTGGCGTTGGCTGCCGGGTTGTCACCGAAGAAGCCTTCGCCGTGGTTGCCGACATAGGCGATCTCGCCGGAGATCGTGGGCGTGAGTTCGCGCTGGAGCGTGACGTTCCAGGCGTCGACGCGAGGCACGTGCATCGTGTCCGGCAGCAGGCGCGCAAAGATCCCGTTGGGCAGCGGGAAGCGGCCGTTCGCGCCGACCGTCGGGAAAACTGGCGCCGAGGGGCCCTGGGCGAGGTTGAAGAGCGTGTCGAAGTTGTTGGCCGGGTTCAGTTCCTGCACCGCGAGCACGGGCAGGTTCTGCGTGACGGCGTGGCCGAAGATCGAGCCGAACACGCCCGTGTCGTAGCTGCGACCGTAGCCAGCGCGGATCACCATCTTCTGGTTGATCTGGTAGGCGGCCCCGAGGCGAGGCGCCCAGTTGACCTTGTTCTTGACGTCACCGGCCAGATCGACGTCGCCGACACCGCCGACCCGGATCTCACCGGTGTTGATGTCGAGCCAGCCGCCGTTGCCGGTGTCGTTCACGGTCTGCGGCCGGTAGATGTCGGCGCGCAGGCCGTAACTGAGCGTCAGCTTCGAACTGGCGCGCCAGGTGTCCTGCGCGTAGAAGAACTGGCGCCACTGCCGCTCGCGCGCATCCGTGCTCGAACTGACGTAGCGCTTGAACTGCTGGTTCACGTTCCCCAACAGGAACGTGGCCAAGCCGAGGCCGCCACCGTCCGGGCCGCGCGTGCCGTTGTCGTTGAAGTAGAGCTGGCCGGAGCGGTGCGCGTCGCTCGGCACGCGCAGGTTGTAGGCGCGCCGAATGTCGAAGCCGAACTTCGCGGTGTGGTTGCCGAACACCTTGGTGAGGTTCGACGCGACCTGCCACTGCTTCTCGTCCTGGGCCAGCGGGCAGTTGCAGCGGCCCGCATCGAGGCCCGAGCCAAAGCGCATCTGGGCCGTCCCACCGTTGATCTCGAAGAACGGCAGACCGCTCGTGAACGGGTCGCCCGCGATGTTCAGACCCGGAATACCGGCGTCCGCGGCTGGCGACGTGCCGAAATCGTTCGGCAGGACGTCGACCTTGTACTGGAAGAAGCCAAAGCGAACGTCGAGGATCGTGGTCGAGTTGAACGTGTAGTCGAAGCCCGCCGCGACGCTGTGGTTCTTCACCTTCGAGGCGCCGCCGAGGGACACGAGCTCGGACCCACCGCCGGCGCCGAAGGCCTGCGGCCCGGTGAGTGAGTACTTCGCGAAGCTGTACCGGCCGAAGAGGTTGAGGTTGGCGCTGAGCCGGCCGTCGAGGCGCGTGTTGAACTGGTCGGCGTTGAACTCTTCCGAACCCTGAGCGATGTAGTTCTCGCGGATCCCGGACGCGTTGGGGAGCGGAATCAGGTTCAGGATCGCGAGCGCCTGGGGCGAGAGCCGGCCCGCAGGGATCACGTTGCCTGCGAACTGGTCGCGCTGACTCGGATCGCCGGTCGCGGGGTCGAAGATGTTGACGCCATACTCGCTCAAATCGCCGGTACGGGAGCGCGCCGTCGGGACGGTGAGCAGCTTCGAGCCGCCCACGGTATTGCGCGAGCCTTGATAGTCGCCGAAGAAGAACCACTGGTTCTTGACGATCGGGCCGCCGATCGAGGCGCCGAACTGCTGCTTCTTGGTCTCGGGCAGAACGCGCCCCGTGATCGCGTCCTTGCGGTCCGGCTGCGAGAACGGGTTGCGCGCCTGCAGGCCGTCGGTCTGGCGGAAACCGAACAGGCTGCCATGAAAGTCGTTCGTGCCCGACTTGGTCTGCACCGAGACGACGCCCGCGATGGCCTGGCCGAACTCGGCGTCGTAGTTCTGCGAGGTGATCTTGCTCTCGCCCACCGACTCGAGGGTCGGGTTCACGACCACGATGCCCAGGATCACGTCGCGGTTGTCGGTGCCGTCGAGCTGCCAGCCGGTGCCACTGAAGGTCTGCCCGTTAACAGTGGTCTGAGTCGAGCCCTGCGGGTTCTCGCTGGCCGCGTGTCCCCACGCCTGCTTCTGCGTACCGGGGGTCAGCAGCAAGAACTTGGTGAAGTTCCGGTCGAGGACCGGTAGCTCGGTGAGCTGCTTCTGCTCGAACGTGGTGGCCACGTCGGCGCGGTCGGTCTTGAGCAACTGGCCCTCGGCCGCGGTGACGGTGACTTCTTCGGTCAGGTCGCCGACCTCGAGGCTGAAGGTGACCTTGGTCTGGGTATCGATGCTCACCACAACCTTGGAAACCAGCTTCGCCTTGAAGCCAGACAGGGAGGCCTTCACGGAGTACGTGCCCGGGAGCAGGCGATCCTTCGTGTAGACACCTGATTCGTTCGTCGTGACCGTGTCCTCGGTCTGGCGGTCGAGGCTCTTCACCGTGACCGAGGCGCCCGGGATCGGAGCTCCGGAGGTGTCGTCGACAACGCCGGCGATGCTGCCATAGACAGCCTGAGCCCTGGCCGGCAACGGCAAGAGGCCAAGCGCCAGACCAGCAAGAAGAGCCACAGGGACGCGGGGGAACGAGCACTTCATCAAAGCACCTCCGAACAGGTGACCGGACCGGAGACCGAACCGACTGGAGCTAAAGTTGTCGAAAGTTGTCGAACGATACTCACAGCCACGCCTTTAGTCAAGTTTTTTTCTGCAACCGGTTTCCATCTTGTATATGTGCAACTTGGAGGGATAATCCTCCAACAAACTGAAGCAGGGAGATCCAGTTCCATGAAGCAGCCGGCTAAGCGACGCGCGCTCATTGCCGTTGTTCTCGGCTTCATCGCAAGCACGGCGGCCGGGGGTGAGAACGTGCCGCGTTTCGAGCTCATTCGGAGTGGACTCACGCTCCCGCGCCCGGTGCGCGCCGGCCGTTTCTTCGCGGTCACCGGACGTCAGGCCGCGGCCTTCGGCTACGAGAACCGCGCCATGGAGGTGTGGGCCTACCCGTTGAAGCTGGTCGATGACCTCCGGCTCTCTTTCCACCTTCAGGGCTATCCGCTCGAGATCGAGGGCACCGACGTGCTGGCGTCCGTCGACGTGCGGCCCGAGGCCACGATCTTCACGTACTCGCACGCGGCCTTCACGGTCCGCGAGATCGTGTTCGCCCCGATCGTCGAGCCTGGCGTGGTGGTTCTTCTCGACGTGGATGCGGCGCTCCCGATGACCGTGACGGCATCGTTTCGGGCACGCCTGCGCTTGATGTGGCCGGCCGGCCTGATGACGCCGAACGTCGAGTGGAAGGAGAAGGAGGAGGTCTACTACATCACCGAAGAGTCGAAGCGCTTCGCGGGCGTCCTCGGCACGCCCGGCGGGAAGGACTTCTCGGTGATGCCCTACCAGGAAGAGCCGAAGGACGTCCCGCTGCGCCTTTCGGTAGACGTGCCGCTCGAGGCGATGCGCGAGCGCTTCGTTCCGATCGTCTTCGCGGGCAGCACGAACGGCCGCGAGCAGGCCAAGGCGACCTACGACCGCTTGCTCCTTTCCGCCGCCGAGCTGTATCGATCGAACGTCGAATACTACCGGGATCTGGGTGCGCAGACCGTCTCGGTCAAGACCCCTGACCCGCGGCTCGATGACGCCTTCGCCTGGGCCAAGGTCGGGATCGACAAGGGGCTAGTCGCCAACCCGTTGCTCGGCACCGGCCTGCTCGCGGGCTTCCGCACTTCGGGCGACAGCGAGCGACCGGGCTTCGCGTGGCTGTTCGGGCGCGATGCGCTCTGGACGACACTCGCCACGACGGCGTACGGCGATCGGGCGGTGAGCCGGCTCGCGCTCGACTTCCTGCGCGTCTACCAGCGCAGCGACGGCAAGATCCCCCACGAGATCTCGCAGAGCGCCACGCTGATCCCGTGGTTCGAAGGTTACGAGTACCCCTGGAACAGCGCGGACGCGACGCCGCTGTTCGTGCTCGCCCACGGCGACTACTACCGAGCCACCGGCGACCGCAGCTTTCTCGCGGCTTCGTGGCCGTCGATCCAGAAGGCGTATCGCTTCACGGCGGCCACAGACACCGATGGCAACGGGCTCATCGAGAACACCAAGGTCGGCCACGGTTGGGTCGAGGGCGGCCCGCTGCATCCAGCCCACGAAGAGATCTACATGCAAGGCCTCTGGGTCGAAGCCTCTCGCGCGATGGCGGAGCTGGCCGAGGCGATGAACGACTCGCCAGCGGTCGTGCTCGCCCGGAACTGGGCCGAGAAGACGCGCGCGGCGCTGGAGAAGACGTACTGGCTGGAAGGCCGAGGCTACTACGCCTTTGCCACCGCGAAGGCTCGCGAGAAACCTCCAGAGGCGGAGCCGGGACCGAACCGGGCGCGGCGGCAGGCGCGCATGGAGGCGCTCGCGGGCGGCGGCCTCGTGGACGAAGACACGGTGCTCCCGGCGGTGCCCCTGTGGTGGCGCACGCTCGACGCCGAGCGGGCGCAGTCGGAGCTCGATCACCTGGGTGGAGCCGCTCTCGCGACAGACTGGGGAACGCGTCTGCTCTCGGACCAGAGCGAGCTGTACGACCCGCTCTCGTATCACTTTGGTTCCGTCTGGCCGCTCTTCACCGGCTGGACCTCGATGGCCGCCTACCGCTACGGTCGTCCAAGCGTCGGCTACCAGGCGCTGATGGCGAACGCGCTGCTCACCTTTCCCGGGGCGCTCGGCGCCGTCACCGAGCTGCTCTCGGGCGATCGCAACGCGGCCTTCGGGCGCTCCTCGCATCAGCAGATCTGGTCCCAGGCGATGCTGGTCTCGCCGCTGCTGCGGGGCCTATTCGGCCTCGAGGTGAAAGACGCCGGGCGGACGCTGGTCTTCGCTCCGCAGCTGCCCCCGGACTGGGGGGAGGTGGCGCTGGGCAACGTCCCGGCGGGCAACGCACGCTGCGATATCGCGCTGACACGGACGCCGGGACGGCTCGAGATCGCGCTCACGCGCACGAGCGGCGACGGCGCGCTGCGTCTCGTCCTCTCACCTGCCTTCCCGCTCGACGCCCGCGTGCGCTCCGTGAGCCACGACGGAGTCGGGGCCAGCTTCGACTCGAGCGTCGTGGGCGACGTACAGCGCGCCACGACCACGCTCGAGGGCGATTGGCGGCGGCTTCGCGTGGTGTTCGAGTACGACGAGGGAACCGAGGCCTACGTGAGCGCCGAGACACCGGAAGCCGGCGCTCGCTCGACAGGACTGCGGCTGCTGCGCGGGAAGGCCGAAGCCTCCATGCTGCGGCTCTCACTTCAGGGACTCGGCGGGAGGAGCTATCGGCTACGGGTCCGCTCGCCCCGAGCGCCCCAGGCCCAGGCCGGGGTGAGCGTGAACGCCGCCGGCGCAGGCGTCTTTGAAGTCGGCGTGGGCTTCGAGGGCCCCGCGGACCAATACGTTGCCCGCGAGCTCGCCTTGGCAATGCGGGCGCCTTGAGCGGCAAGCCCGTCACGATCCGCGACGTCGCGCGCCGGGCCGGCGTGTCGGCTGGGACCGTGTCCCGCAGCGTGGCCGGACGCCCGGGCGTCCACGAAGCCACCCGGCAGCGTGTGCTCAAGGCCGTCGAGGAGCTGCGCTACACGCCGAACCTCGCGGCGCAGCGCCTCTCGACCGGAAGAAACCTTGCGATCGCGGTGATCGTGCCGTTCTTCACGAGCCCCTCGGTCTCGATGCGTCTGAACGGCGCCGTCAGCGTGCTCGCCGGCAGCCCCTACGACCTGCTCATCCACAACGTGGAGACACCCGAGCAGCGGGCCCATTGCTTCCAGCTGATTCCGCATCGCCGCCAGGCCGACGGCGTGCTCATCATCTCGCTCTCGCCGCACGACGAGAGCGAGGTGGCCTCGCTGGCGCGCGCCGAGATGCCGGTGGTGTTCATCGATGCCGATCACCCCGACGTGAAGCGCCTGCCGCGGGTGATCGTGGACGACGTGGCGGGCGGCCGAGCCGCGACCGAGCATCTGCTGGACCTGGGCCACCACACCATCGGTTTCGTGGGCGACATCCCCGACAGCCCCTTCCACTTCACCTCGAGCCGCGACCGCCGGGTTGGCTGCGGGCAGGCGCTCGAGGCGGCGGGCCTCAGGCTCCGCTCCGAGCACTGCGCCGAGGGCGAAGCCTCCCGGCCGGCGGCGCGCCGCCTCGCCCGCGAGATGCTTGCCACACGCGAGCGGCCCACGGCGATCGTGGCGGCGAGCGATCTGCAGGCCGTGGGCGTGCTCGAGGCCGCTCGTGAGCTGGGCATCGCGGTGCCGGGCCAGCTCTCGGTGATCGGCTACGACGACACCGAGCTGGCG
>CAZVOI010000321.1:0-1981 GCA_964628275.1 uncultured Acidobacteriota bacterium
ACTGCGGGACCTTGCGGATCCGAAGAGAACGTGATCGGCCTATGGTCCGACGAACTTGACCCTGGGTTGCTTGACGCCGAAATAGCAGAATTGCTAACATTCACGCGTGGCGGTTTCTTCTGGACGGCCGCTGAAGCCCCTCAAGTGGGTAGGGGGCAGCAAGAAGAGTCTCGATGGATTGCCAGAGGACGTGAAAGACGTGTTCGGCTCAGCCCTGCTCGATGTGCAATACGGCGAGACGCCAGATGGGGCGAAACCGTTCGGTGAGGGCCTCCCGCATGAGATCTGGAAGATTGTTGAGGACTACGCGGGCGATACTTAGGCGGCGTTGATAAATAAAGGTATCACTTGAGACGACCGCCGCGACGTGGCCGGATGACATAGTTCCATTCCCCATGAAAGGGCTGGCGCTGCAGATTAACCTGCCGCATCTCCGTCGGCGTGACCTTCCGGCCCGTCGGATACTTGCGGCGATCCAGGCGGCAGGTCACGGTCAGTCCCTTCGCGGTCGTCGTCTTCGCGATGAGCTTGACGACGGTTTCATAGTCGCGCAAGGGTTCGCCGCGCCAGTTCGACGAGATGAACGAAAAGAGCCGATGCTCGACCTTGTTCCACTTGCTCGTGCCGGGGGGAAAGTGGCAGACGGCGATACGGAGCCCCGTGTCATCGGCCAAGGTCTGCAGTTCCCACTTCCAGAGACGCAGTCGCCAGCCGTTACTGCCGCCGGCATCCGCGGTGATCAGGAGGTGCCGGGTCTTCGGATACAGTCGATGCCCTTCGTGTCGCCACCAGCCCCGGATGGACGCCACCGCAAATTCACCGGTGTCGTGATCGGTCCCCAGATTGACGAAGCCGGTGTGGCGCCCGATGTCGTAAATCCCAAAGGGATAGGCGCGCGGCACCTCCGGCGTGGGAAAGTCGTGGCCCTGCACCGGGGTCGGCTGTTTCGCTGGCCGCCACTGTCGACCGGCATTCACGTAATTCCCGATGAGTTCCTTCTTCTTCGTGTCCACCGAGATGACCGGGACGTGCCGGGCCAGGCAGCGGGTCACGGCCGCCTGGATGTAGCGAAACTGCGCGTCGCGGTCGGGATGGTCGTCGCCTTCCTCGGTCTTCCGGTTGCTCTGCAGGCTATAGTCCAAGTCGTGCAGGAGACGGGCGACCGTGGTGTGATCGATGGGATGTTGGCGGCGGCCCAGTTCGCGGGCCAGTGCGCGCGTGCTCTTGCACGTCCACCGCAGCGGCGATTGCGGATCGCCCCGACTGTCCGGGTCGACCAGCGCATCCAAGGCCTCCAGCATCCGAGGATCAGAGACCGTAATCGGTTTGCGGCCCGCTCCCGGCCGACGGATCCGCCAGTCCTCCAGCGGGGTTCCGGCGGCGATTTCCCGAATCCCCTTCGCGATCGCTTTGCGGGACAAGCCGCACGCGCGCCGGACCTGGCTCACGCCCCCGTGGCCGATCATCCGGGCTTCGTTGGCCGCCAGGAGGCGCCGCGTGCGCTCGTTCAGCAACGGCCACACCGCCCGGAATTTCGCTTTGAGCCCACGGAGACCAACCACGCGCGGGCAGCATAGTACACAGGACGGCTAAGTGGTACCTTTATTTATCAACGCCGCCTTAGCATCGTCCATCAAGTCTCGGGTCGGCGTCGGGGTGCGGCCCCGGTGTTCCGCGCAACCCTCGTCGACGTGTAGAGGCGGCTCCGGCCGATCCTCGTCCCTAGATCGAGGCAGGCGCGTTGACGGATCCCAGTCAGGTGGTACCCAACCCACGGATCTCAGCAGGATCAACCGTCGATGTGACTGGCCCCATCTCGGCGCTGACCCGGGTGTGTTCGAAACAAACGCCACAAAAAGAGCGGCTGATATGTAAACGTCTCTTCCCTCACCTCGGTGCAGTTGACATTCGAAGTCATATCAACGTTCGCGCTGAGCCGCGGCGCTCAGCGTAAGTCTGCGCCGTCGGCTCCAGCGCGTTG
>CAZVOI010000322.1:0-13378 GCA_964628275.1 uncultured Acidobacteriota bacterium
GGTTTTTTGTTTCGCGATCTCGCGAAACGTGTCGAGGCCGAAAACGGCCCCCTGTCCGCTGACGGGAAGCGGCGCCACGACCGGATCGGCGCCCCTCGCCAGCGCGAGGTCGGGCCTTTGGATCTGGGTCGTGACGAACGCTCCGACCAGCATCGACGCCATGGCGATCGTGAAGAGCGAAGCCACGGTGCGGGATCTCGTGTTCATCTCAGTCTCTTTCTCCCCTACGTCATCCTGCGGGCGAGATGCTTGCAAGTTCGATACCGCTCTCGCCCGGCTCCCGGCTAATCCCGGGTCGGTGTGGTAACCGCATCATCGATCAATACTTACGCCGATTGCACGTTAAAAGTTGTCCCGGCTTCGTGAGGCTTCGTCAGAGCAAAAGTTCAGGACATCGGACGCCCCGAGACGTTTTAGACCGTCTCGGGGCCCCGAGTGTCTCAATAGTCGTCCATCCCTCCGCCCGCCGGCATCGCGGGCTCCTTCTTCTTCTCGGGGATTTCGGCCACCACCGCCTCGGTGGTGAGCAACAGCGAAGAGATCGACGCGGCGTTCTGGATCGCGCAGCGGACCACCTTGGCCGGGTCGATCACGCCGGCCTCGGTCAGGTTCTCGTACTCGTCGCTCGAGGCGTTGAATCCGAACTCCGCGTCCTTGCTCTCGCGCACCTTGCCGACCACGATGTTGCCCTCGAAGCCGGCATTGGTGGCGATCCAACGCAATGGTTCCTCGAGCGCCCGGCGCACGATCTGCACGCCCGCCTTCACGTCCTCGTCGCTCTTGTGCTCGTTCGCGAGCTTGTCGAGCGCAGGGATCGATCGCAGCAGCGCCACGCCGCCGCCGGGAACGATGCCTTCCTCGACCGCCGCCTTGGTCGCGTGCATCGCGTCCTCGACTCGCGCCTTCTTCTCCTTCATCTCGGTCTCGGTCGCGGCGCCGACCTTGATCACCGCCACGCCACCCACCAGCTTGGCCAGCCGCTCTTGCAGCTTCTCGCGGTCGTAGTCGGAGGTCGTCTCGTCTACCTGGACGCGGATCTGCTTGACCCGGCCCTCGATGTCCTTGGGCTTGCCGCCGCCCTCGATGATCGTCGTGTTGTCCTTGTCGATGGTGATCTTCTTGGCCTTACCGAGGTCGTCGAGCTTGATGTTCTCGAGCTTGATGCCGAGGTCTTCGGTGATCGCCTTGCCGCCGGTGAGGATCGCGATGTCTTCGAGCATCGCCTTGCGGCGATCGCCGTAGCCCGGCGCCTTCACCGCGGCCACGTGCAGCGTGCCGCGCAGCTTGTTGACGACGAGGGTCGCGAGCGCCTCGCCCTCGATTTCCTCGGCGATGATCAAGAGCGGCTTGCCGAGCTTGGCCACCTGCTCGAGCACGGGCAACAGGTCCTTCATGCTGGAGATCTTCTTCTCGTGGATCAGCACCAGCGCGTTCTCGAGCACGACCTCCATCCGCTCCTGGTCCGTCACGAAGTACGGCGACGCGTAGCCGCGGTCGAAACGCATGCCCTCGACGACTTCGAGCGAGGTGTCCATGCTCTTCGATTCTTCGACTGTGATCACGCCGTCCTTGCCGACCTTCTCCATCGCTTCCGCGATGATGTTGCCGATCGTGGCGTCGCTGTTCGCCGAGATCGTGCCGACCTGGGCGATCATCTTGCCCTTCACCGGCTTGCTGAGCTTCTTGATTTCCTCGGTGACCACGGCCACGGCCTTCTCGATGCCCCGCTTCAGGTCCATCGGGTTGGCGCCGGCCGCGACGTGCTTGATGCCCTCGCGGAACAGCGCCTGCGCCAGCACCGTGGCGGTGGTGGTGCCGTCGCCGGCGGTGTCGCTGGTCTTCGAGGCCACCTCGCGCAACATCCGGGCGCCCAGGTTCTCGACCGGATCGCTGAGATCGATCTCCTTCGCCACCGTGACGCCGTCCTTGGTGATGGTGGGAGAGCCGAACTTCTTGTCGATCACGACGTTGCGCCCCTTGGGGCCGAGCGTGACCTTGACCGCGTCGGCCAGGGCGTTTACGCCCTTGAGGATCGCGGCTCGCGCGTCCTCACGATAGACGATGTTCTTTGCCATGGGTCTTCGATTCCTCCGATCAAAGAAAGAGCGACGTTACTGGATCACGCCGAGGACTTCGTCCTCCTTCAGGATCAAGTACTCCTGGCCGTCGATCTTCACGTCTGTGCCCGACCACTTGCCGATCAGTACCTTGTCGCCGGCTTTGACGGTGAGCGGCGCCGTCTTGCCGTTGTCCAGGGTCCGGCCCGAGCCGACGGCCACGACCTCGGCCTGCTGCGGCTTCTCCTTGGCCGAGTCCGGAATGATGATGCTGCCAGCCTTTTGCTCTGCTTCGTCGACGCGCTTCAACAGGATGCGATCCCGCAACGGCCGGACCTTGAGCTTTGCCATGTTCAGTTCTCCTCGGGTTGTTGGGCGGCCGGCTCGGTACGAGCCGGCCGCGCTATTGGATACGCGATTACCTCGTAACTGCGATGTTGATCTGCTTCGGCTTGGCTTCCTCGCGCTTCGGAAGCGTCACCTTCAGGACGCCGTCCTTGTAGTCGGCCTTGATCTTCTCCTGGTCGACCACGCTCGGCAGCGTGAAGCTGCGCGTGAACGCTCCGTAGGTGCGCTCGACGCGGTGGTAGCTCTCCTGCTGGATCTCGGTGTCGAGCTTACGCTCGCCGCGCAGCGTCAGCGTGTTGTTCTCGAGCCTTACGTCGACGTCCTTCGGATCCACGCCCGGCAACTCGGCCTTCAGCACGATATTGCCTTGGTGGTCGTAGATGTCCACGGCCGGCGCCCACGATCCGCCCAGCGCCCAGTCCTCGCCGTGGCTGCGGCCGACACCGCGATACGACTCGTCGAACATCCTGTTCATCCGGTCTTGCAGTCCGACCAGATCACGAAACGGTTCCCATCGCACGATCGTCATATGAACCTCCTCCGACAATGAATCAACTCTTCACCGTATACTCGGCGTCCACCACGTTCGCGTCGGCCGGCTGGTCGCCGGCGGCGGGCGGCGGGGCGGGGGGCGTTTCCGTCTTCTTGTAGAGCGTCTCGGCCAACTTGTGCGACAGGCCTTGGAGCCGCTCGAGCGCTTGCCGGATCGCCTTGGTGTCGTCGCCCTCGGCGATCTTGCGCATCTCGGCGATCGCCTCTTCGATCGGCTTCTTCTCGGCCTCGCCGACCTTGTCGGCGTTGTCCTTCAGCAGCTTCTCGATGTTGTAGGCAAGCGAGTCGGCCTGGTTGCGCGCGTCGACCAGCTCGCGCTTCTGTTTGTCTTCATCGGCATGCGAAGCACCTTCCTTCACCATCTTCTCGACCTCGTCCTTGGCGAGGCCCGACGAGGCGGTGATGGTGATGGCTTGCGTCTTGCCGGTCGCGGTGTCCTTCGCCGACACGCTCAGGATGCCGTTGGCGTCGATGTCGAAGGTCACCTCGATCTTCGGCACGCCGCGCGGAGCCGGCGGCAGGCCGACCAGGTTGAAGCGGCCGAGCGTGCGGTTGCCGTTCGCCATCTCGCGCTCGCCCTGCAAGACGTGGATCTCCACCTGCGGCTGGCTGTCGGAAGCCGTCGAGAAGGTCTCGGTCTTCTTCGTCGGAATCGTGGTGTTGCGCTCGATCAGCCGCGTCATCACGCCGCCCAGCGTCTCGACGCCCAGGGACAGCGGTGTAACGTCGAGTAGCAGCACGTCCTTCACTTCGCCCGACAGGATCCCGGCCTGGATCGCGGCGCCAACCGCAACGACCTCGTCCGGGTTCACGCCCTTGTGTGGCTCTTTGCCGAAGAACTCCTTCACCAGCTCCTGGATCCTCGGCATGCGCGTCATGCCGCCGACCAGAACGACCTCGTCGATGTCCTTTGGCTCGACGCCCGCGTCCTTCAAGCACTGGCGCGCGGGACCCATCGACCGCTCGATCAGATCGGCGACGAGCTGCTCGAGCTTGGCGCGCGAGAGCTTCAGCGCCAGATGCTTGGGCCCGGAGGCGTCGGCGGTGATGAACGGCAGGTTGATCTCGGTTTCAGTGGTGGTCGAGAGCTCGCACTTGGCTTTTTCCGCGGCCTCCTTCAAGCGCTGCAGAGCCATCTTGTCCTTGCCGAGATCGATGCCCTGGTCCTTCTTGAACTCGCTGACGATCCACTCCATCACGCGCTGGTCGAGGTTGTCGCCGCCCAGGTGGGTGTCGCCGTTGGTGGCCTTCACTTCCACGACGCCTTCGCCGACCTCGAGCACCGAGATGTCGAACGTGCCGCCGCCGAAGTCGTAGACGGCGATCGTCTCGTCCTTCTTCTTGTCGAGGCCGTAGGCGAGCGCGGCCGCGGTCGGCTCGTTGACGATGCGCAGGACTTCCAGGCCCGCGATCTTGCCGGCGTCCTTGGTGGCCTGGCGCTGCGCGTCGTTGAAGTAGGCGGGCACGGTGATCACGGCCTTGTCGATCTTCTCGCCCAGGTAATCCTCGGCGGCCTGCTTCAGCTTCTGCAGGATCATGGCCGAGATCTCGGGCGGGGAGAGCTGCTTGCCGCGGATGTCGACGCGCGCGTCGCCGTTCTGGCCGTCGACGACCTTGTACGGGACCATGCGCATCTCGTCGGAAACCTCGGCGAAGCGTCGGCCCATGAAGCGCTTGATCGAGAAGATCGTGTTGTCGGGATTGGTGACGGCCTGGCGCTTGGCCACCTGGCCCACGAGCCGCTCCCCGTCCTTCCCGAAGGCCACCACGGACGGAGTCGTACGGCCTCCCTCCGCGTTGGCGATCACCATGGCATCGCCGCTGCCCTCCAAGACCGCTACGACCGAATTCGTCGTGCCCAGGTCGATTCCCACTACCTTGCTCATCAGTCTCTCCATGGCCGGGGCCGGCGAGCCGCCCCAGACTCTGGCGAGAATATAGGGTTGGCATTAGCGTATGTCAAGCATTAAATATGAGTCGATAGGACTCACTAAAATGCCGCAGCACACCCCAGCCAAGAACCCTATTGAATCCGGCAGTTAGCGGCCGGAGACCAGCTAGAATAGGGGCTCAAGCGAATGACTGAGCCCTCCAGCGGGGCGCTGCTCGACCGGCGGCTCTGCCAGGTCGTCGGCCTCAACCAAAACCATACCGCGCGATCGGGGACGGCTTATCACGTCCAAGTCGAGGATCGCGGCCCGCTGTTGGACCGCATCACCGAGCGCGAGGTGCGCCGGCTGAACGTCATCATCTATGCCAACTACGGCGAGGCCAACGCCCGGATCATTCACGGCCGCGACCACGACTTCGACGATCTGCGCACCGCGGCACACAACCAACGGATCGAGAGCAAGGTCAAGGAGCTCGCGGAAGCCGCTCGGCTGGTCATCGACGAGCACGAGGCGCGGCTGGTCGAGAGGATCAAGGAGCTGCTCCGCGACTATCACCAGACGAAGAACGAGTCGGCCAAGAAGGCGTTCGAGGCCGAGAACGCGCTGTATCCGTTCCTCTTCTCACGTGCCTGGCGCGAGCTCAGGGAAGAGAAGGCGCGGCCGGCCGAAGCCGCGGCGCCCCCCAGCGAAGCCGTCGTGCCAGCGGTCGTCTACCCGCTCGACGCGGACGCCCGCGAGCAGGTGCTCGAGATCGAACGGGTGATCGCCGCGCTGGGCGACGACTTGAAGCAACTGATGGTGCTGGGCACCGCCGACGACATCCTGCTGCAGACTTGCCGCAAGCTGATCCTGCGCGCCCAGGATACGCTGCGCCAGGGCTCGCCCTCGGATTTCAACCTCCGCCGGCTGGAGATGACCAGGACCAGCCTGCTCACGACATGGCGCCAGGTGCGCTCGGTCTTGAAACGCGAGGCGCGGTCGGGCTGACCCGGGCCGCTAGCCCTGTTCCTTCGGCGCGGCCGCCAGGGCTTCGGCCATGTTGTACTTGATCTCGGGCGCGACCTTGCTGACCGTCATGCCCTCCTGGCCCTTGATGCGACACGCGAGCGCCGGCAGATCGGCGCCGCCGTCCTTGCTGTAGGTGATCTCGCAGTAGCGGCATTCAGCGTTCCAGCAGTATCGGCCATAGCCGATGTCGTCGGAGAGGTATTGCATCTGCCGCAGCAGCAGGTTGTTCTCGGGGACCCGGAAGACGCGTCCCAGGATCACGATCCGGATCAGCTTCTCGTGGGGTTCGAGCAGGGAGGGATCCATTTCGGCATGGATTACACCACGCGTCGCCCTGGCTGCTCAATCTCTCCGCGTAGAATCGCCGCGCCCCGATGACGACGAGCGCTCCCTTCAAGCCCTACGTGCCGGACGAGCAGAGCCCACGTGAGCTGACGTTGCGGGCGCTGCTGGTGGGATCCGTCCTCGGGCTGGTGTTCGGCGCGTCCTCGGTGTATCTCGCTCTGCGCGTCGGGCTCACCGTCTCGGCGTCGGTTCCGATCGCGGTCGTCTCGATCACGCTCTTCCGCGCCTTCTCGAAGGCGCTCGGCGGCCGGGCCTCGATCCTGGAAAACACGGTCGTGCAGACGACCGGCTCGGCGGGCGAGTCGATCGCCGCCGGCGTCGCCTTCACGCTGCCGGCGCTGGTGCTGCTCGGCTTCGAGATGGACTGGACGCGCACGCTGCTGCTCTCGCTGTGCGGCGGGATCCTGGGCGTCCTGATGATGATCCCGCTGCGGCGCTACCTGATCATCAAGGAGCACGGTGTGCTCACGTACCCCGAAGGCACCGCCTGCGCCGAAGTGCTGATCGCCGGCGAGCAGAAGGGCGCCCAGGCGGATCTGGTCTTCAAGGGACTTTTCGCCGGCCTCGCGTTCAAGCTCGCGACGGCGGTCGTGAAGGTCTGGAACTCCGTCCCCGAGATCCACGTGCCGGGTCTCAAGGCCGCGAAGGTCGCGGTGGACATCTCGCCGGAGCTGATGGGCGTGGGCTACATCATCGGCTATCGCTCGTCCGCGATCATGGTCGGCGGCGGCTTGTTGTCGTGGCTGGTGCTGATCCCGGCGATCGCGCTCTTCGGCGACGGCCGCGCCACGCTGCTGTATCCCGCCACCAAGCTGATCGCCGACATGACGCCCGACGAGCTTTGGAGCCGCTACATTCGTTACATCGGCGCCGGCGCCGTCGCCGCTGGCGGGATCATCAATCTCGTCAAAGCGCTGCCGACGATTCTCGATTCGTTCCGGGCTTCGTTTCGCGATCTGAGCTTCTCGAGCGGCCCGGCCGATGCGCGCCCGCGCACAGAGCGCGACATCCCGATCTGGATCGTGCTCGGCGGCTCGGTCGTGCTCGCCCTGTTCATGACCTTCCTGCCGCAGCTTCAGACGGTGCCGGGAATCGGCGTCAGCCTGCTGTCCGCGGTCGCGATAATCGCGTTCGGCTTCTTCTTCTCGGTCGTGTCGTCGCGCATCACCGGCGAGCTGGGCTCGTCCTCGAATCCGGTGAGCGGCATGGCGATCGCGACGCTGATGGGAACCTGCCTGCTCTTCATCGCCTTCGGTTGGACGGGGCACGCCTACACCGCCGCGGCGCTGTCGATAGGCGCGGTCGTGTGCATCGCGTCGAGCAACGCCGGCACCACCAGCCAGGACCTGAAGACCAGCTTCCTGGTCGGCGGGACGCCTTGGAAGCAGCAGGTCGCGATCATCGTCGGTGTGGTGACCAGCGTGGTGATGATCGGTTGGACGGTCCAGGTGCTGAACCGCAACAACACCGTGACCCAGGAAGCCCAGTACGACGTCGTGCTGCCGGCCTGGCCGAGCGGCGAGTCGCGGACCGGGCTTGACGGGCAGTCGTATCGGCTGGCGCGCGCCGGCGGTCTCGAGACGATCCCGGACGGCACTTACCTGATCGATGCCAGCGGCAAGGTGCGCTACCGCGTCCAGGAGGGCATCGGCTCCGAGAAGGCTCCGGCGCCACAGGCAACGCTGATGAGCCTGGTGATCAAGGGCATCCTGACCCGGAAGCTGCCGTGGGGCTTCGTGCTGCTCGGGGTCTTCACCTCGATCCTGATGGAGATCATCGGCGTGCCGGCGCTGGCGTTCGCGGTCGGCATGTATCTCCCGCTCGAGAGCACGACGCCGGTCTTCATCGGAGGTCTGGCGCGCAGAATAGTGGATTGGCGCCGAGGCACGGAGGCCGAATCCGATGCCGGCCCGGGCGTTCTGTATAGCTCGGGCCTGGTGGCGGGGGGCTCGATCATGGGCCTGCTGTCGTCCTTCCTTGGCGCACCCGGCCTGGAGCGCCTCGCCAAGCAGCTCGCCTTCGGGAACGAGTTCCTGCCGCCGGGCATCGGCTTCCTGGCGTTCCTGGGCGTCGCGGCGCTGATCGTGAGGGCGGCGAGGAAGTGAAGGTCGCCTTCATCGGAACCCATGGCGTCGGGAAGACGACGTTGTGTTTCGACCTGGCCGCGTTGCTGAAACGGCAGGACCTGCACGTCGACATCGTGAAGGAGGTGGCGCGGCTCTCGCCCCTCCCGATCAACCAGAAGACGACGCTCGAGGCGCAGCTCTGGATCCTGACCACGCAGGTGGCGGAGGAGATTCGCTCGCTGGCCCACCACCGCGTGGTGGTCTGCGACAGGAGCGTGCTCGACAACTACGCTTACATGAAGTTCGCCTGCGGTCGCCAGCCGGCGATCGAGCGCTTCGTCTGTTGGTGGATCAAGAGCTACGACCTGCTGTTCAAGGTCCCGTATGCCGCCGGACCGGCCTCCGAAGACGGCGTCCGCGACACCGACGAGTTCTTCGTACGCTCGATCGACCAACTCGTCACCGACCTGCTCGCGGAGAAGAAGGTCCGCCACGAGGTGCTGCCGGTGGGGGAGCGGCCGCGCTGGGTGGAGATCGTGCGCGACGTGGTGCTGGGCAGCGCTGACCTCGCGCAGAAGACGATCTAGGCGGTATCCTCTCTTCATGCCCATCGTCGAACAGATCACGAAGGACCTGACGGCCGCCATGAAGGCCCAGGATGCGGCGCGCGTGAGCGTGCTGCGGATGGCCAAATCGGCGCTCAAGAACAAGGAGATCGACAAGAAGTCGCCGCTGGACGAGCCGGAGGCGTCCAAGGTGCTGCAGGCGCTCGTGAAACAGCGCGAGGACTCGGTGGAGCAGTTTCGCGCCGCCGGTCGCGGTGAGCTGGCCGACAAGGAAGCCGCCGAGATCGCGGTTCTGAAGGCGTACCTGCCCGCCGAAGCCAGCGACGCCGACGTCACCGCGGCGGTCGAAGCGGCGGTGGTGGAGACCGGCGCCGCGTCGATGAAGGACATGGGGAAGGCCATGAAGGCCGCGCTCCTGGCTCTCGCGGCCGCGGGAAAGCCGGCGGACGGAAAGCGTCTGAACGAAGCCTTGAGGAAACGGCTGGGCGGGTGAAGGAAACAGTTCGCAAGGTCGGCCAGCGATTCCTGATCGGTTTCCAGGGCCACGAGGCGTCGCTCGACGTCAAGCGGATGATCCGCGACTTCGGCGTCGGCAACTTGATCCTGTTCGCGCGCAACGTCGATTCGCCCGAACAGGTCGCCGAGCTGGTGCGCGAGCTGCAGTCCGTCGCGCGCGACGCTGGGCACGACCTGCCGCTCCTGGTGGCGGTCGACCAGGAGGGCGGACGCGTGGCGCGGCTCAAGGAGCCGTGGACGCTCTGGCCGCCGCTGCGCGTCGTGGGCGAGACCGGATCCGAGGACTACGCGCGCCGGATGGGCGCGGCGCTGGCGGCGGAGCTCCGGGCCTGCGGGATCCGTTGCGACTTCGCGCCGGTGGTGGACGTCGACACCAACCCCAAGAACCCGGTCATCGGAGATCGCTCCTTCGGCGACGACCCGGATAGGGTCGGGCGGCTCGGCGGCGCGATGATTCGCGGCCTGCAAGAGAGCGGCGTGATCGCCTGCGCGAAACACTTCCCGGGTCACGGCGACACCGACGTGGATTCCCACCTCGACCTGCCCGCCGTGGATCATTCGCTGTCGCGGCTCGAGGACGTGGAGCTGCGGCCGTTTCGACACGCGATCGAAGCCAAGGTCGCGATGATCATGACCGCGCACGTGCTGGTGCGCGAGCTGGACGCAGAGCTGCCGGCGACGCTCTCTCCCAAGGTCATCGCCGAGCTGCTACGCGGCAAGATGAAGTACGACGGCGTGATCGTGGCGGACGACCTCGAGATGAAGGCGGTCGCGAAGAACTGGCGGCCGTCGGAATCGGCGCTGTTGGCGGCGCAAGCCGGCTGCGATCTGCTCCCCTTCTCCGCCGACCACGGGGCGCAGGTCGAGGCGATCGAGGCGCTGATCCGCGGCCTCGAATCCGAAACCATCCGCTACGCCGACATGGACGACGCCTGCGAGCGCATCAAGCGCATCAAGCAGCGCTTCAGCTTGCCGCACCTGGACCCGGACCCGAAGGCGGCGCGGCTCGCGGCGGGCGTCGGCGAACGCTGGGCGCTCTCTCGCGAGATTCGCGAGCGGGCGGGGCTCTCCGCCTAGCCGAGCCGCGTGCGCGCCTTCGCAAAGCCGCGTGCGCTGCGTCCGGGCGACCGGGTCGGTGTGTGCGCGCCGGCGGGCGCGGTCGACGCAGCGGGGTTGGAACGCGGCCTCGTCGAGCTGCGCGGGCTCGGCTTCGAGCCGGTCGTTTCGGACGCCATCCTGGAACAGCGAGGCTTCACCGCCGGCTCGGCCGAACGGCGCCTCGCAGAGCTCTACTCCTTCTTCGAGGACCGAAGCGTGGCGGGCGTGTTCGCGGCGCGTGGCGGCGCCGGCATCATTCAGCTCCTGCCCAGCCTGGACGTAGCGCGGCTCGTCGCTCACCCCAAGCTGCTGCTGGGTTACAGCGACCTCACGTTCCTGCACGTGCTCCTGAACAACGCCGGCCTGGTGACGTTCCATGGCCCGATGCTGGCGCGCGAGCTGGCCGACGAGAACTACGACCGCGAGAGCCTGCTGGCCGCGGTGAGCGGAGACGTCGACCACACAGCCAACGAGACGGCCGATCTGCTGGCCTTGTCCGAAGGGCGCGCCGAAGGCCGGCTGCTGGGAGGCTGCCTCTCGATTCTCTGCGCCGGGCTCGGAACGCCATGGGCGCTGCGGGGGCCGGTAGACGATGACGAGCAGACGCTGCTGTTTCTCGAGGACGTGAACGAGGCGCCGTACCGGATCGACCGAATGTTGCGGCAGCTCCGAGCGGCTTCTCTTCTCGACCGCGTCAGCGGCATCCTCTTCGGTGAGATGGTGGGTTGCTGGCCCGACGCCGAGGCCGAGTACACGCTCGAGGACGTGATTCTCGAAGCCCTGGACGGCCTCGAGATCCCGATCGCGATCGGGTTTCCGAGCGGGCACTGCCCGCGGGGCGTCACCTTGCCGCTCGGCGTTCGCGCCGGCCTCGAGTGCGGAGGCGACGCCGGCCGCTTCGAGATCCTGGAGAGCGGCGTCGCTTGAGGATCCACCTGTCCGCCATCTGCGGAACCGCGATGGCCTCGCTGGCGGGGCTCTTGAGGGACAAGGGGCACGGCGTCACCGGTTCCGACCAGGACGTCTACCCGCCGATGTCGACCGAGCTGGCGGCGCTGGGCATACCGGTCCTCTCGCCATACTCGGAAGCCAACGTTCCAGCGGACGCGGACCTGGTCGTGATCGGCAACGCGCTGTCGCGCGGCAACCCCGAGGTCGAGGCGGTGCTGGATCGTGGCCAGCGTTACACCAGCCTGCCCGCGCTGCTCGCTGAAGAGTTCATCCGCGGCCGGACTTCGGTGGTGGTGGCGGGGACGCATGGCAAGACCACGACCACGAGCCTGATCGCGTTCCTGATGGACCGGGCCGGCCTCGACCCGTCGTTCCTGATCGGCGGCGTCCCGAACGACTTCGAGCGCAGCTACCGGCTCGCCCGGGGCCGGCATTTCGTCGTCGAAGGCGACGAGTACGACTGTGCCTTCTTCGACAAGCGGCCCAAGTTCATCCACTACCTGCCCGAGATCGCGGTGATCGGGAACGTCGAATACGACCACGCCGACATCTATCCCGACATGGCCTCGGTCGAGACCGCCTTCCGGCGTCTGGTCGACGTCGTCCCGCGCCGAGGGCTGCTGGTGGCCGGGATCGAGAGCCCGGCGCTGTCAGCGGTCATCGATCGGGCTCGCTGTCGCGTGGAGACGTTCGCGATCGACGCGCAGGCCGATTGGCGAGCCGTCGATCTCGAGGTGGGGGAGCGCGGAGCGCGCTTCCGACTGCTGCGGGGCGGAGCCGACGCGGGCGTCTTCGAGCTGCCGCTGCACGGCCGCCACAACGTCAGGAACGCGCTCGCCGCCCTGGCGGCCGCCAACGCGGCGGGAGTGAGCGCCGATCAGTCGCGCCGGGCGCTGCCGCAGTTCTCCGGCGTGAAGCGTCGTCTCGAGCTCGTCGGCCGCGCGCGCGGCGTCGCCGTCTATGACGACTTCGCCCACCATCCGACAGCCGTGCGCGAAACGCTGCTGGCGTTGCGCGCTCAGGAAGCCGCTGCGCTCGCGACAGGCGGGAGGCTGCTGGCGGTCTTCGAGCCGCGTTCCTACACGTCGCGCACGACTGTCTTCCAGGAGGGTTTCGCCCAGGCGTTCACCGTCGCGGACGATGTGATCGTCTCGGCGGCCCACTTGCCGGGGAAGGTGCCGGCTGCGCTTCGCCTTTCCGAAGCGCAGCTGGTCGAGGCCATCCGGAGCGCGGGCGGCCGCGCGCGCTTGGTACCGCAGGTGGAAGAGATCGTGAAGGACCTGGCCGCTGCGGCACGGCCCAAGGATGTCGTCGCGGTCCTGTCGAACGGCGGTTTTGGCGGCATTCACGGGCGGCTGCTGGCGGCGCTCCTAACAGAGGGAGAGTCTGGCTTGCTCGACGGTGCTGTGTCATAGTTGCCCAAACTTCTGGAGGCCTGAATGAACAGAATGTGCTTCATATTCGCGGCTCTATTGGGCTTGGCCGTGCCGGTACGCGCGCTCGGCGGAGACGTCACCGGATCCGTCGTCGACCAGTCTGGAGGCGCCCTTCCGGGCGCGACGGTCACCTTGCAGGGTCCCGGGGGCACCCAAACGGCCGTCACGCAGTCGGATGGGAAGTTTTCGATCTCGAACGTCGCCGCCGGCACCTACAAGGTGACCGTGACGATGTCGGGCTTCGGGCCGGCGACCAAGGAAGGCGTGAGCGTCGGCGCGACGGCGATGGATCTCGGCTCCTTCCCGCTGAAGATCGCGACGCTCGGCGAGACGGTGGTCGTCAGCGCGTCACGCGTCGAGTCCACGATCCAGAACGCACCGGCAACGATGAGCGTGATCACGGCCGAGACGCTGCAGTCGGCGCCCAGCTCGAACTTCGGAGACCTGCTGCGGAGCGTTCCGGGCGTCAACGTGATCCAGATGTCGGCGCGCGACGTGAACCTGGCCAGCCGCAAGTCGACCGGGACACTCGAGACCGCGCAA
>CAZVOI010000323.1:0-10231 GCA_964628275.1 uncultured Acidobacteriota bacterium
CAGTTCGGCGCCCGTTTCGAGTTCTAGGGATTTCGCTTCGTTAGGAAGATCCGGGGGGGGTGCCTTCGCGCACCTCCTCCACCCTCGTGCTGGTCGGCGTTGACAAGGGCGCCCTAGCAGTCCAACCTGCCGCGCTTGCGAATCGCCACCTGGGTGCTGGCCGTGGTCTTCGTGTTCTCGACGCGGGCCGCGTTCCTGCCGACGACGCTCGAAGACATAGATTCGACCAACTTCGCGCGCGCGCTGGGCGACTTCGACCCGGGCCAGCATCGCCCGCATCCGCCGGGCTACCCGCTGTACGTGGCGATCGCCAAGGCGCTGGCGTGGTTCGTTCCGCATCCGGCGACCGCGCTCGCCACACTCTCCGCGATCGCGCAGGCGCTGCTGCTGCTGCCGTTGCTCACGCTCTTTTCGGAACTTGGCCGCGCGCGGATACCCGCCACGCTGCTGGTGCTCAGCAGCCCGGTGCTGTGGTTCAACGGCGCTCGGCCGATGAGCGACAGCGTGGGGCTCTTGTTCATCGTCGCCACCCAGGCGCTGCTGATCCGCAGCATGCGAACCGGAGACGGGCTGGCGTTCGCCGCATTCCTGGCGGGCCTGGCGCCCGGGGCGCGATTGCAGTCGGTCTTTCTCTCGATCCCGCTGCTCGCGCTCGCGATGCTGCGCGCTCCTGGCCAGCGGCGCCGGGCGGCGCTCGCGTTCTTGGGGGGGACGGCGCTGTGGCTGCTGCCGCTGGTTGCACTGAGCGGTGGGCCGACGCGCTACCTCACCGTCTTCAGCGACACGATCGGTCAGGCCGTCGCCTCGGAACCGCTGCTCTCGGCCCTCACGCTGAACCGGGCGGCTCGGGCGCTCTCGCTCGCGCTCGTGACCCCCTGGGCGGAGCCGGCGCTCGGACGCGTCGTGCTGATCCTCGGCGGCATCGGCTTCCTGAGCGTGGCGCGGCAGCGTCCGGCCAGCCTCGGGGTTGGGCTCCTCGCTTACGCGCCTTACCTGGGCGTACACCTGCTCTTGCAGCACGTCGAAACGGTCCGCTATGCGCTGCCCTATCTGCCGTTTCTGTGCTGGCTGGCCGTCGAGGGCCTGGCGTTCCTGGCAAGGCCGTTTCCCGAGACCGTCAGGCAAAGAGCCGTGATGGTCTCGGCCGGAGCAATCGCCCTCTGGGCCGCGACCCTGACGCTGCCGGCGCTTCGCGCCTATTCGAAGACGCCGAGCCCCCAGCACCAGGCGTTGCGGGAGCTGGCGCGCGTGGCAAAGCCGCCGGGGGCGTTCGCGTTGGGCGCGCACTTCATCTATCGGCCCTATTTGTCGGAGACCGAAGAGCCCGAGGAGCGGCTCTTCGCGGCGCGGCCGGGGCAGTCGGTGGGCAGACTGGCTACGTATTGGCTCGAGGGTGGGACCAAGCCGGTCCTGTTCATCGCCGATCCGCGGCGGACCGATCTCGAGTCGATCGACAGGCGCGCGATCCGCTCTCTCGGCTCCTGGAGCTGGACGTTCAATGACGCGGTCTTCCTCGCGGGCGGCCGCCCGAATCGCGCGGAGCTGCTTCAGATAGCGCCACCGCGTTTCCTCGCTGGAGAGGGCTTCTTGTTGTCGCTCGAAGCGGGGCAGGTTCGGGATCAAGCCAAGCGGATCGAGCGGCGGGCCTCGCTGAAGCCGCTCGCCACGGAAGCCTTCTTGATCCTGGCCGGAGAGCCCACGGCACCCGCGGCCCAGCACATGATCGAGGTCGCTCTCGCCGGAGAGCGCTCGTTCACGGCCAGCTGCGCCGAGCCGCTGTTGCGCGGCCAGTTGCTCCCCTCGCGCGCCGGCGAAGCCGGCTACGCGACGCTCGAAGCGCGGACCAGCCGTGGCGGAGCGCCGGAAGGAGCGCCCTTCGTGTTGAACGGCCTCGACTACGGGCCTGTGAGCGAGCCGGGTTTCGCGCACGGCCACGGGTGGTTCTACCCGGAGAAAGACGAGCGCGCCCTTGCGTTTCGCTGGGCCTCGCCGCGCGCGCGATCCCTGATCCACGTGCCTGCGGGCGGCGCCCGGCTCGTGATCGAAGGCCAGGCGCCGCTCGAGTATCTCGGGAGCGGGGGTTCGCTCGCGCTCAGCATCGACGGGGTCCGGCGCAGCTCGGTCCGGCTCGATCAGCCTCGCTTCCGCATCGAAACCCCGCTCGAACCCGGCGCTCCATTCCGTGAGGCCCTGCTCGAGAGCGACCAGGCATTCGTGCCGGACAAGCTGCAATACAACGGCGACCGCCGCCGGCTGAGCGTGCGCGTGTACGCCTTTCGGCTCGAGGCGCCTTGAGCCCGCCCCGCAACCGGGGCCGTGATCTCGCGCTGGTCGGCCTGCTGTTCGCGATCAGCGGCGCGGCCGCGCTCGTCTACCAGGTCGCCTGGCAGCGCATCCTGTCTTTGCACACCGGCATCAGCGTCCATTCGGTGGCGACGATCGTCGCCGCCTTCATGCTCGGCCTGGGAGTGGGAAGCGAATGGGGTGGGGCGCTGTCGGCGCGAGTCTCCGCGCGCCGGGCGCTCTCGATCTTCGCCGGCATCGAGCTGGCGATTGGCGGCTTCGCCGTTTGCTCGCCCTGGCTCTACTACGACGTCTTGTACCAGCGAGCGGGATTCCTGTACGCGTCGCCGCTGACGGCGGTGCCTGCCCAGTTACTGGCGCTGCTTCCGCCGACGACGCTGATGGGAATGTCGCTGCCGTTCCTGGTACGCGCCATCGTGCGCGATCGGGACGAGAAGAGCGGCACGATCGCGTTCCTGTACGGCGTCAACGTGACGGGCGCCGCGCTCGGCGCGCTGCTGACGCCGTGGGTGCTGGAACGGCTCGTCGGCGTCGCGGGTGCTGTGTGGGTCGCCGCGACGCTCAACGTGTGCGTCGGACTCGGGGCGCTGGCATTGGGCGCGGTGGGAAACGCCGAGACCACGCCCGGGGCTGCCGAAGCGCCGAGCGCGCCGCGGTCGGGCCGACCCGAGGTGCGACTCCTCGCCTTGTATGGGCTCGCCGGCTTCTGCTCGCTCGGGCTCGAGATCGTGTGGTTTCGGATCGTGGACGTGGCCGTCAAGTCCACGGCATTCACGTTCGGCACCGTGCTCGCCATTTTCCTGGCCGGTCTCGCCAGCGGAGGCTTCCTGGGCGGCGCGCTGGCGGCGCGGATCAAGGACCCGCTGCGCGTCTTCTTGCTGTGCGAGTGCGGCGTGCTCGCGTTCGCGGCGGCGGCCGTGTCCGCCCTGGTGCGTCTGCCGCCGGGCAGCGCCCTGCTCTCCTTCTACGAGTCGTACTGGCCGAGCTACGGGGGCTTCGAGCTGGGCCTCGACTGGGACCCGGTGGCGTTGGCATGGCTGTATCTCGCGCTGCCGCTCGCGCTCTACTTCGTCCCGACGCTGCTGATGGGCGTCGCCTTCGTGGCGCTGCAGCGCCTGGTTCAGTCCGAGGCCAGCCTCGCGGGCCACCGCGTCGGAAGCCTGCAAGCCGCGAACATCGCGGGAGGTGTCGCGGGCAGCCTGGGCGTCGGCTTGGCGCTCTTGCCTCTCGTCGGCACCGCGGGGACGCTGCGGCTCCTGGTCGCGCTCGGACTCGTGTTCGCCGGGATCGGGCTCCACTCGGGACGCGGGCGGCGCGGGTTCGCCGCCGCCGCCGCCGGTCTGCTCGCGCTCCTGGTCCTGCTCCCTAGCCAACGCCAGTTGTGGTTGCGTCTCCACGGCGCCCCGGCCTCGGCGCTGGTGGACGAGGATGCGAGCGGCGTCGTGGCGCTGACGCCGCGCGACGACCGGCATCAGATGATGGTGAACGGCAAAGGCATCAGCTGGCTCCCCTACGGCGGGATCCACAGCGTGATGGGAGCGGTGCCGGCGCTCGTACATTCGAGACCGGAGCAGATCGCGATCGTCGGGTTGGGCTCGGGCGACACCGCGTGGGCGGCGCTGCTGCGCGAGGCCACGGCCGCAGCCGTCGTCTTCGAGATCTCCGCGCCCCAGCCGCGGCTGCTACGCGCCTTCTCAGCGCGTGAGGCCGACCCCGCGCTGCAACGCCTGCTCTCCGACGCGCGGCTCTCGATCCGGATCGCTGACGGCCGAAACGCGCTCGAGCGCGAGGCCGCACGCTTCGACGTGATCCAGGCCGACCCGCTCCCCCCGGGTGGTGCGGGCAGCGGCAATCTCTACTCGCTGGAGTTCTTCCAGGCCGCCGCACGACGCCTGAAGCCGGGTGGAATCATGTGCAGTTGGGCTCCGACGCCGCGCGTGCTCGCGACCTTCTGCCGCGCGTTCCCCTGGGTGATCGAGCTCACGCACGGCCAGTTCCAGTTCCTGATCGGGTCGGAGCGCGAGATCGCGATCGACCCGGAGACCTGGATCGGGCGGCTCTCGGGAGCCCCGAGCCTGTATCTCGGTCAGAGGATTTCCCAGGAGGTCGAGGCCAGCCTTCGAACGGCGCGGCTCGCCCGGCCGTCCGAAACCATCGATGTCGATCTGAACCGAGACCTGTTCCCGAGAGACGAGCTGCGGCTGCCCTAGCGCTCTCCTTCAGATCTACGGTGCCGGTTTTGGAGCCCGATTCTTCGAATTGTCACGCGTGATTCCCTCCGCTCCGCTTCATGTTTCACGGCGACCCGGCAGCGGCCGTCGAACTCGGTTCAGAACGAGTTGCGGTTGCCACACCGCCGATGGACCTCGTCGGGCCGAAGTAGAGCTTGGCCTCGTGTCCGTTGTGGGGACGACATCGAAGCGCAATGTTCACGACCGAGGCGTTGCCACCGGCGGCGTACGGGTGAGCGTGATGGAATTCCAGTAAGCCTCGCTCGGTGCAGCGACGGCCGTCCTTTGCCACGAAGGCACAGCGCCCGCCGTCACGCAGCCAGACGGCACGTCTGACCCCGGCTGGGATGTGGCGCGATCCGGGATCCGTACCCCGGCTGGACCGAGGACGGTCGGTGGCGGCCAGCTTCTTCCTTTCCAGGTCCTCGAGCAGCGCCGACAGGGCGCGATCGAAGATCTCGGCGAGGTTGCCGTCCGGGATCTGATGTCTCAAGAGATCCTGCGCCCGCCGCAGCTTCTGGCACGTCTCGGCCTTCGCCGTGAAGGTGACCTTGTACTGGTCCAACGATAGCGGGACGAGGGCGGCACGGTGCTTCGGGGACGTCAGGGTCGCCGAAGAGGGCGGCCATACCGATGCCGGCGGCGGCGTGACCGTCGCTGCCTCAGTGGCCTCTGGGGCCGGCAGCGCGCTCGCGCCGATGGCGCCTCGCAGGGTTGCGACCTCGAGGTTTGCCTCGGGAAGCTTTCGGACCGACGGCGGCACCGCCGGTCGCGGGAAGCGCCCGGCTAGGAGCTCTTCCACCTCGCGCCGGCTCCTGCCGGAAGCGGAAGCGAGGAGCTCCGCGTGGTTCTCGCAGGTGAGGTGGGGTGCCAAGAGCCGTATCGTCGTGAGATTGATCGCGCCATCGCGCAGCAGCTCGAGGATGACCGGGAACCGGCGGGCCGCCCGCGCCGCCTCGATGCGATTGTAGGCTTCGTGCTCGGAGAGCCGCAGGGCTGCCGTGCAGTACACGAAGAGCGATGCGAAGCCGGCGCCCAGGTAGAGCCGCCTCGTGTCGAACTCGGCGAGGTGGGCGATCAGCTCCACGGTCACACCACGCTCGCACCCGGCGAGGCGCGTCATCTCGGCGACGAGCCGATCGTCGCTGAGCCGGCCCAGAGAAGATAGGAACCCTGATGTCATGACGCTGCTCCCTCCACGACAATCTAGCAACAGGGCATGCCACGACAGGTCATTTCACAGAGCAGGATTCGAAAGCGACTCGTTTGCGGTAGGGCCGTACTTATGTGTCGTCGAGCGGCGCGGCGGCTAGACGGGTCGCCGCCGCCGCGGCTGCCAGGCGCGGCTCGGGGACCGCACGAGCTGCGCGGGTCGCGAGACGGCGACGCTCCCGGCGCGCAGTGTCCCGGCAACCGCCGCGGCGGCGCGTGGAGCGAAGCTGATCTGGAAGGAGCAGCGGCCGCGCACGCAGAACCAGGCCTCGGCGCCGGCCACTCTGTCGCTGCCGCGGCCGGGCTCGAAGCCGACCACCTGCGGGTACCAGTCGCCGCCCTCGAGGATCGGTTCGTAGTCGCTCCACTGCGTCGGGTCCTCGAGCGAAGGCGAGAACGCGATCCAGATGCCTTCGTTCGCGAAGGTCGAGCCGAAGTCGTGGTTCAACAGCATCACGAACTGCCCGATCGAGCTGTTCCAGTGAACCGAGGGCCCCCAGAAGGCGTCGGTCTCAGGCTCCTCCCAAAGCGTCAGCGCCGGAAAGATCGCGGTCGCGGCGCCTCCCAGCCCGGGTTCCTTCCATTCGCCCGCGAAGTACTTGAAGAGCTTTCTGGCCGGGTTGTCGCGGTGCCGCCAATCCAACCGCGCCACGGTCACACCCTGCTCGCCGAGCTCGCCGCCGTAGGTGGTGAAGAAGAAGTAGGCGTAGCTCTGCTCGCGATCCAGCACCACCGAGAAATCGCCGACGCCGCCCGCGAAGTAGGTGTTGACGGTGTCGCAGCTGATGTAGCCGGGGCGCGCGGTCAACACGATCCCGAGGTCGACCCAGGTCTGCCCGTCGTCGCGAGATCGCATCGCGCCGATCTGGGGCGCGGTCAGGCTCTCATCGGGACAGACGCCGGGCGGTTCGTTGTGGTAATAGCCGTACAGGGTTCCGTCCCCCGCCGGGATGACCGCCTCGAGCCACTTGCCGCCGGGGAGATCGCTTTCGATGTGGACCTCGCCGACGGGCGTCATCTGATCCAGCCGGCGGCCCACGCTCAGCGTCGGATGGCCGACCGAGGTGAAGAGCACCAACTCGCGATCGGCGTTCCAGAACAGCGGGCTGTTGGAGTCGGCCACGCTCGGAAAGTCGAAGGGCACGTCGAGAGGCTTGAGCTGAGCGCCGTGGGTGGAGGCCCCGCGAACCGCGCGAGTCTCGGACGCCGGCGCCGAAACCGCGGGCGCCAGAAGGGCGCAGACGAGGACATGACGGAGGGTCAGCATCCGAGAATAGGATACACACCGGCCGCGACGGCGGGGTGACGATCCACAACTTTGACCGCTTTTTTACACCAGCTACAGCCGGCCGGCCAGGGCGCGCGCCGCGAGCTTCAGATACGCGATCGAGGTCTTGAAGACGCGCATCTTGCTCTTGCCCGCGCGCTTGCTGCCGTCGAGCAGCATCGGAACCTCGGAGACCCTGAGCTTCAACTGGGCGGCGCGGTACAAGATCTCGACCATGCACTCGAAGCCCTGGGTGGAGATGAAACCGTCGCCCCAGCGCGCGTGCATCGCGCGTAGCGCCGAGACCTGGTACACCCGATAGAAGCTCGAGAGCGTGGCCAGGCCGGAGAGGCCGAGCGCTTTCTTCATCAGGCCGTTGGCGACATGCGACAAGCCGACGCGGTGCAGGTCGGTGCCGGCGATGCCACCTCCGTAGAGATAACAAGAGGCCAGAGCGATCGGGTCGCCCTCTTCCCAGACCCGGTGCAGGAGGCGCGGCAGGATCGCGGGATCGCTGGTGCGGTCGCCTTCGAGCGTGACCACGACGTCGAGCGGGTCGGCGTCCTTCAGCACGTGCAAGAACCCGGTTCGGAACGCGGCGCCCGGGCCGAGGTTCCGCGCGTGCACGACCACCTCGATCGGGTTCGCCGGCGTCGAGAGGGCTCGGGCGCGATTCGGCGTGCCGTCGGTCGAGCCGTCGTCGACCAGCACGATGCGATAGCGCACGCCGAGCGGTTCGAGCCGCTCGCGCACGCCGGCCAGCATGGCTTCGATGTTGAGCGCCTCGTCGAACGCCGGGATCACGACGTGGATCACGAGAGTGCTATGCGCTTCATCGCCTCGCGTTGCCAGGCGATCGTGCGCGGCAGGCCCTCTTCGAGAGACACGCTTGGGGTGTAGCCGAGAATGGCGGTGGCGAGCGCGTTGTTTGGGATGCGCCGCTGCACGTCCTCGTAGCGGCCGAAGGTCGCGAGCGGCAGCAGCCGCAGCTTGGGCTCGTCTTCTCGCACGAGCTTCCAGACGAGCCGCGCCAGGCCCTCGATCGTGATCTCGCGATCGATGCCGACGTTCAGCATCCGGCCGTCGGCTTGCTTCACGTCCAGCGCGCGCACGAAGCCCTCGACCATGTCGTCGACGAACGTGAAGCTGCGCGTCTGCTGGCCGTCGCCGTGCAGCTCCATCGCGTCGCCCTTGAGAGCGGCGGCGATGAACACCGACTGCGGGCCGCCCCACCAGGTCATGTTCTGGCGCGGGCCGTAGCCGCCGAAGAGCCGCAGCGCCACGCCTTCGAGGCCGAAGCGTTCGCGGAACGCGAACAGCGCCTGCTCTTCGAACATCTTCGAGACCGCGTAACTCCAGCGCCGCACGTGCGGCGACCCGATCACCGACGCGCTTTCCTCCGAGAACGGCACGTCCGGGTTGCGGCCGTAGCAGTCGGAGGTCGAGGCGAGCACCACGCGCCGCACCTTGCGGTCGACGGCGGAGCGCAACACATTCAGCCCGCCCTCGCCGTTGATCACCAGCGTGTCGAGCGCGTCGCCGTAGCGGGGGATCTTGCCGGCGGCCAGGTGAACGACGGCTTCGCAACCGTCGAAGACGCGGTCGAGCGCGGCGCGGTCCAGGATCGTGCCCCGGTCCAGGCTGAAGCGCCGGTGTTCGCCGAGCGCACCCAGGTTGTCGAGCGTGCCGTGCGAGAGATCGTCGATACCTCGGATGGTGTCGCCGCGCGCGATCAGACGCTCGGCCAGATTGGACCCAATGAAGCCGGCGACACCCGTGACCGCGATCTGCAAAGAGTTGGAACCTCTTGGAAAGCGCGGCATTCTAGCAAGCTCGCGCGCTTGCCCCGGTTGCTAGAGCCGCAGGCTGTTCGCGTGGTGTCCGAAGTCGCGTACCTGGAGCGCCAACGCTCCGCCGAGCGTCAGCGCGGCGGCGAGCCGGCGCTGCCACGGCTTCGGCAGCGCGGCGCAGAGTGCGCCGAGGAACAGGCACACGAGTGGCGACACGAACTGGTCTTCCTTGGCCCAGCGCAATAGCTTCGGGAAGAGACCGGGCTCTTTGAGCACCATGATCCAGACCCAGGCCAGGAGCCACGCCACGAGCACCGGCCGGGAACAAGCCTTCGCGCGCACGAGCGCGAGCGGGGCAGCCAGAAGTCCGGCCAGCAGCGGAATCCAGAACCCGAGCACCCACAGCCGCAGGCTCTGCCGCGATTCATTGTGGAAGACGAAGAAGGTCTTGCCCGGGAAGAGATCCGGCTCCGCTTCGAGGTCGCCGGCGCCGCTCAGCAGCCCCGGCACGTAGTGAAAGTAGAAGAGCACGCCCGCCACCAGGCCGCCGATCACGAGCGTCGCCAGCAGGCCGCGGCGAGCTTTCGCGGATAGCCCGCGAGCGTCGATCAGCACGAGCGCCACGAGACACGCGCCGAACAGGCCGTACAGGACGACCAGGCTCGAGTAGCCGAGCGCGGCCAACCCGAGCGTGCAGCCTGCGAGCGCAATCGTCCGTCGCGACTCGAGCGTCTCGGCCACGGCGGCGATCCGCAGCAACCCCAGCGTCCCGAGCGCTCCGCCGAACACCGCCGGCGCGTGCGACCGGCCCAGGTGATGCCATACCGCGAGGTCCAGCAGGTAGAGCAGGCTGGCGATCCAGGCGGCTTCGGCATGCCAGATCCGGCGCGCGGCGAGAAACAGGCACGGCGCCACCAGCGCGGCCAGCGCGGCGTTCCACGCCGTCATCGCCCAATCCAGATCGAAGCCGAGCCGGTGGAGCGCGTAATAGAAGACGTAGGGTAGCGGCGAGTAGGGGATCAGCATTTTCTCGCCGAGCGCGGCAGTCGCGGCGCCCTGGTCCTGGGACGCGGTCGGGAGCTGTGACCCGTAGCGCAGCATCGCCTGGTAGTCGAAGGGAACGCTCCCGAGGTCGAGCGTCCGCCGGGCATGGATCTCGATGTCGGGCGGGTTGTGATTGGGGAAGAAGACCAGCGAGCCGTGTCCGAGCGTCGCAATCGCGACCAGCCACGCCAGCGCCGACGCCTCGAACGGCGCTGTCCCACGGCGCAGCGACCGGTGAGCAAAGAGACCCGCGCCCAGCGCCAGCGGCAGCAGCCGCGGGATCGCGGCGAGCGTGGCGAGCGGCGCGGCGTGGGTCGAGGCGACAACAGCGATGCCGGCGACGGTCGCGGCCAGGAGTGCTTGGGCCGGCGCCCCCAGCAACC
>CAZVOI010000324.1:0-4938 GCA_964628275.1 uncultured Acidobacteriota bacterium
TTCGCTATGGCTTACTTCCTGAGCGCGGCCGCTCTCTACAATGCTGGTGGCGACACACGGCGCGAGGCCGAATACAGGAGAAAGGCTTTTTCGTTGATCGACCGCGTCTCCGAACGCGAGCACTACGCCATTGCGGGAGGCTACTACCAGTCGACTGGCGAGTTGGACAAAGCAATTGACGCCTATCGAGTGGGTATCGGGAATTATCCCCGCGATTGGCAATTTCCTAACGTCTTGGGAGAAAGCTACATCAACCTGGGGCAATTCGAAGAGGGACTCAAGGAAGGCCAGGCGGCTGCTCAGTTGCAGCCGAACGCGGAACCGCCCTATCGGCGGCTTCTGGACGCCTACATGTGCCTGGACCGGCTCGACGAGGCCAAGAAAATCGCTGCGAGAGTGCGGATGCGGGGCATCGACGGCGCCCGGATCCACCAGCGCTTCCTCGAAATGGCCTACATCGAGGGGGATCAGGCTGCGGTGGACAGGGAGATTCAGTGGTACGCAGGCAAACCAGAGGAGTACTTGAGCTTTGGCTTGCAGGCGGCCCATTGGAATGTTCTGGGCCAGCGCCTCGAGTCCAGGAAGTTGTACAAGCGAGCCGCGGAGACGGCGCTGCGCCAGGGGCTTCGGGACGTAGCGGCGGGCTTCGAAGAAGCGGATGCGCGCGCCGACGCGCTGTCGGGCAACTGCGATACCGTCCGCCGCCTGGGGCGTCCGGCACTGGCGCTGGCCATGTGCGGCGATGCGGCCCGGGCGGAGAAGCTCGCCGCGGAGACTTCCAGGCGTTCTCCAAATGGAACCCTCTGGAATGCGGTGCAACTACCTGCGATTCGAGGCCTGGCCTACCTGCGTCTGCGCAAGGGTGTCGAGGCCGCCGCCGAATTCCAGAAGATCCTGGATCACAAGGGCGCCAGTTGGGGTGCCACATGGCACCGCCCGAACTGGGGACTGTACTATTCGATTTCCTACCTGGGTCTAGCGCGTGGCTTGTCACTCGCGGGCGACACGGCGAAAGCCCGCAGAGCCTTCCAGGACTTCTTCGCAATGTGGAAGGACGCCGACCCGCCTGCGGCGGCGGCCACGGCCAGAGCCACGAAAGAGGCGGCCCAGAGGCGGCCGGCGGTGACTACCGGGGCAGTTTCACTCGCGCGGTCTCGCCCGTGACCAACTTCACCTCAGCGGGATCAGCTGGAGCGCAGGCGGCCGACATCGAGCAATAGCGCGAACAGGATGACGGCGCCTTGGATGGTCGCCGGGCCTGAGCCTCCGGAACCGAAGGGAATGGCCAACACGGGCACCCTCGCGGCTGTGACCAGGACGACTACCGCCGCCGCCGCCAGGAGTGCCCACCACGCGCCCCTGTCGCCCCGGCGGTAGGGGCCGAGGACTGTGGCCATGAAGAGCACCGCAAAGCCCGCTGCGTAGGCGGCAGAGGTTCCGCGGATTCCACGCAGTGCGGCCAGGATCTCTGCGCGCCCCGCCACTTCGGCCACCGGAACGCCTCCGATCGGGTAGTCGCCTCGATAGGCGAGGTTGGCGGAGGCCAGGCTGATCAGCAGCGTGATCGCCCCCACCAGTGCCAGCAAGACCCAGCTCGCAGTCCGAAGCTTCGTCGTCAAATCGAGCCTCCAAGTTGCAGTAAGGTGCGGCGCCATGCCCGACCGCTCCAGCCGGGAACTGTAGTGGAAGTGCGCCCCATGAGTCCAAACAAGACGTCCCAGAACCGGACGCTACGCTCGCGTCGGATCGGGCGACACACACACGAGCATCTTGCCGAAGTTCCGGCCTTCGAAGAGGCCAAAGAGCGCCTCGGGCGCCCGGTCCAGCCCATTGACGATATCTTCGCGGTACCGCAGCCGGCCGTTCTTCACGAGCGGCGCGCATTCCTTCAGGAACGCCGGCGCGCGATCGGCGTGATCGCTGACGATGAAGCCTTTGATCAGCGCGCGATTGACGAGTAGCGCGCGGAGACTGGGTCCGCCGGGATCGCCGGTCGCGTTGTATTCCGAGATCATGCCGCACAGCGGAATGCGCGCGTCACGATTGATCACGCGCAGCACGGCGGCGAACAGCTTGCCGCCCACGTTCTCGAAGTAGACGTCGACGCCCTTCGGGCACGCCGCGCGCAGCGCCGGGACGAGATCGTCGGTCTGGTAGTTGAGGCACGCGTCGAATCCGAGCTCGTCGACGACGTAACGGCATTTGTCGGGCGAGCCAGCGACGCCGACCGCGCGGCAGCCCTTGATCTTCGCGAGTTGGCCGACGCTGGCCCCGACCGCGCCCGACGCGGCCGAGACGACCACGGTCTCACCCGGCTTTGGCTGGCCGATGTCCATCAGGCCGACGAACGCCGTCAGACCCGGCATGCCAAGGACGCCGATCGCAGTGGAGATCGGCGCGCTCTTCGGATCCAGCGCGCGCAGGTCCTTCCCGTTCGAGACGGCGTATTCCTGCCAGCCGTCGTAACCGGTGACGAAGTCGCCGGCGCGAAAATCAGGATTCCGTGATTCGACGACCTGGCTGACCGTGTGGCCGCACATGACGTCGCCGACGCCGACCGGCTGCGCGTAGGACGCGGCGTCGCTCATGCGGCCGCGCATGTAGGGGTCGAGGGACAAGTAGATCGTGCGGCGCAGGACGGCGCCGTCGCCCACGGCGGGCGCGGCTGCCTCGGCGATCTCGAAGTTGTCGGCGGACGGCTTGCCGACGGGGCGGCTCTTCAGGCGAATCCGACGATTGGTCGTGGGCATGGGAGGGCATCCTAATTACCCTGGGCGGCGCCTGCCAAGCCCGCTCCTTCGCCGCGGCCGCCGGCTGTGCCGCGCCGCTATACTCGGGCCGTTCGCATGTCGGTTCTTGAATCCAACGTCGACCCGCTGTCGCCGGAGTTCCGCGAGAACAAGGCGGCCATGGACGCTCTCGAGGCGGAGCTCCGCGATCGTCTCGCGGCCGCGCGCGCGGGTGGCGGCGCCGATGCGGTGAAGCGCCACCGCGAGCAGGGCAAGCTCCTGGTGCGCGAGCGGATCGACAAGCTGCTCGATCCCGATACGCCGTTCCTCGAGATCGGCGCGCTCGCCGGCTACGGCCTCTACGACGGCGCCGCGCCGAGCGCGGGGATCGTTACAGGCATCGGCCGGGTTTCCGGCCGCGAGGTGATGATCGTCGCCAACGACGCGACGGTGAAGGGCGGCACCTACTTCCCGCTCACGGTGAAGAAGCACCTGCGCGCGCAGGAGATCGCCGAAGCCAACCGGCTGCCGTGCGTCTACCTGGTGGACTCGGGCGGCGCGTTCCTGCCGCTGCAGGCCGAGGTCTTCCCAGACCGCGACCACTTCGGCCGCATCTTCTATAACGAAGCGCGGCTCTCGGCGCAGGCGATCGCCCAGATCAGCGTCGTGCTCGGCTCGTGCACGGCCGGCGGCGCGTACGTCCCGGCGATGAGCGACGAGGCGATCATCGTGAAGGGCCGCGGAACGATCTTCCTGGGCGGCCCGCCGCTGGTGAAAGCCGCCACTGGCGAAGAGGTCAGCGCCGAAGAGCTGGGCGGCGCGGACGTCCACACGCGGGTGAGCGGCGTCGCCGACCACATGGCGCAGGACGACGAACACGCGCTCGAGATCGCCCGCGACGTGGTGTCGCGCCTGACGACGCGGAAGCAGATGCCGTGGGACGTGGAGCCGCCCGAGGCGCCGCGCTTCGATCCGAGCGAGATCGGGGGAATCGTTCCGAAGAACCTGCGCCAGGCGTACGACGTCCGCGAGGTGATCGCGCGGATCGTGGACGCGAGCCGATTCTCTGAGTTCAAGGCGCGTTACGGCTCGACGCTGGTGACCGGCTTTGCGCGGATCATGGGCTTCCCCGTGGGCGTCCTCGCGAACAACGGCGTGCTCTTCTCGGAGAGCGCCCTGAAGGCGACGCATTTCATCGAGCTCTGCTCGCAGCGCAAGATCCCGCTGGTGTTTCTCCAGAACATCACCGGCTTCATCGTCGGCAAGGAGTACGAGACGAAAGGCATCGCGAAAGACGGAGCCAAGATGGTGCATGCGGTCGCGAACGCGCCGGTGCCCAAGTTCACGGTCGTGATCGGCGGCAGCTTCGGCGCCGGCAACTACGGCATGTGCGGGCGCGCCTTCGAGCCGCGCCAGCTTTGGATGTGGCCGAACGCGCGCATCTCGGTGATGGGCGGCGAGCAGGCGGCCTCGGTGCTGGCGCAGGTCAAGGAAGAGCAGATGGAGCGCGCCGGCAAGACGATCAGCGCCGAAGAGCGCGAGCGGATCCGCGCGCCGATCCTCGCCAAGTACGAGGAGGAGGGAAACCCCTACTACTCGACGGCGCGGCTGTGGGACGACGGCATCATCGCGCCCTCCGAGACGCGCAACGTGCTGGCGCTCGGCATCTCGGCGGCTCTCAACGCGCCGATTGCGGAGCCGCGCTTCGGCGTCTTCAGGATGTAGGCGCTTTCCGTCTCCATCTCTCTCAGCTGCGCCAGAGAATCAGGCCGCAGAGGACGACGAGCGTCGCCGTTCGGAGGAGTTCGCTCGGCTTCGCCCAGCGCCGACCCTCGAAGAGCGCTCCGAAGTTCACGAGCGCCCAGAAGGTGAGCGCTACTCCAACGACCATCCATGAAAGCGCGAGGCGGTTCTGCGCATTCAGCAAGAGGACGGCCATGCCAAGCGCCACGATGAACTGCGCGAGGATGTAGGCGCCGGTCGTCGGCGACACCGGGGTGGCGAACTTCTGGTAGCTCTGGCGATCGACTTCCGGGGCGCGCTGCACGCCGCCCATCGACTCGGGTCGCCAGCCCGGAGGCTTCCAGAAGAACCGCGGCCGATCCCAGCCGCGCGCCTCACGCGCGCTCCGGATCAGCGTGGCCCAGTGGCTGAGATTCGCCCACACCGGGTTCCAGCTTTGGAGCGGCGTCGTGATCCCGTAGACGGG
>CAZVOI010000325.1:0-4028 GCA_964628275.1 uncultured Acidobacteriota bacterium
GGCGCGGATGACCGTCTACGACATCTGGTTAGAAATCTTCAGTTTTCAGCGGGCGCTGACACGCCATTGGTAACGCCGGCCGGAGGCCGACCTGACGGGGGTGAAGCACGGGCCTCCGCAGAGGTACTCCCGTCGCGGCCACGCTCGTACGCTCCCAGTCGCGCTCGATCGCGTGGTCGATGTGCTGTTGGTGTCGGCGATATGGATGTGTGGGACGGCATCGGCCCGATGTGGCCGGTGGCGTGAGAGGCGGAGGACCGGCGGTTAGCCCTGGGGGTCTCGGAGGGTCGGACCCTTGATGATGATGGTGTGGCAGCGGTGGCGCAGCCGGCTGAGGAGTGCGTCGACCATCGGCTTGTTTCCGAGGATGTTGTGCCACTCCTCGTAGGGCAGGTTCGTGGTGATGATGGTGGCCTTCTTGTGGTAGCGCTCTTCCATCAGCTTGAAGAAGATGTTCGCCTGCTCGGGCCGGCAGTTGAAGTAGCCCAGCTCGTCGATGTGGAGGACGTCCAGGCGAGCGAGGCGGTCGACGAGCTTGCGCGTGGACCGGTCGGCGACGGAGGCGTACATCTCGTCCAGGAGATCCTGGGCGCGGATGAATTGGCCTCGGTAGCCGTTCTGGAGGGCCTTGAGAAGGATCCCGCTGGCCAGACCGGTCTTGCCCACGCCCGTGGGGCCGATGAAGACGATGTTCTCCGCCTTGCCGATGAAGTCGAGCTCGGCGAAGGCGCGGATCTGGCGGCGGTTCACTCCAGGCTGCTTGGCGAAGGGAAAGGTCTCGAGGCTCCACTGCTCGGGAAGCCCGGCTCTCTTGATGCGCCACTCCAGGCTCTGCTCCTGCCGGGCGTGCCACTGGGGCCGAAGCAGCCCGAGCAGGAAGTCCGTGTAGGTCACGTCCTCCTTCTCGGAGGCCTTGAGGTGGCCATCGTAGATCTCACGGATGCGTTTCAGGTGCAGGCTGCTGAGCAGCTGCTCCAGCTCTTCTGTCATTCATCACCTCGCGTGTCATCGCCGCCTTTGAGGCGGAAGTAGTCGCTCGCGATCCTCCGCAGGACCATGCGCTCGACGCGGTCGAGATCGAAGAGACCGTATCGCTCGGCTTCCGCGATCGCCTCGCGGAGCGGCGCCGGTGGGTACTCCCGGATCATGCGAAGGAGCTGGCGCAGCGCGAGGGTCGTCTGCTTCCGGCCACGCGTCTTGAGCGCCGCTACGTAGCCCAGGAGATCCGGCGCCAGTTGGGAGACGGTCTTCTCCTCGGGCGACGGCTCGGTCTTTTTCACCCCGTTCCCCCGGGGCGGCCGGTGCTCCTTCGTGGTGACCCGCTGGCCCATCGCATCGATGACGCGGTGATGCGAGATGTTCTTGCGGCCGTATCCGATCTCGACCCGGTCCTTGGTCTCCCGCACCTCCACACTCCGGCCGAGCCACTCGGCGGGGACGGAGTAGCGGTTCGTGTGGAGGCTGACATATCCCTCGATGTCGACGGTCCTCTGATAAAGCCGATACACGTCGGGCACCCAGGCCGGGAGGGGCTTCAGGCGGGGCTTCTCCACGGCGAAGAGCTCCCGTGGCACGGCCCGGAGATGGCGCTTGTACTTTCCGTTCACCTTGTCGCACCAGGCGCGGGCCTGGGCGCCAAGGTCGGCCCAATCCGAGAATGTCCTCCCCTTGAAGAAGTTGTTCTCGATGTAGTGGAAGGGCCGCTCGACGCGGCCAGACCGATTCGCATCTCCTAGCTCGTGGGCACGGAAGACGAAGTCATACCGTTCCGCGAAGGACTCCATCTCAGGCCGGGATCATCGAAGCGCCCGTCCCCTTGAGGACGACCACGTGGGTGTTGTCGATCATCACGGTGGCACACGCTCCGCCGAAGTATTGGAACGCCTCGGTCAGAAACGCCTTGCAGTCGAAACGCTGGAAACGCGGGGAGCACTGGAAGAAAAGCATCCGTGAGTAGCACAGCACCGCCGAAGCGGTCTGCACGAGACGCTTCTTGCCGCCGAGGACCGCCTCATGGGGCGAGGTGTCGTGCTGAAGCTCCTGGCCGGGCTCGAAGTGGTACTGCCCCGCGGGGACATCCGGCTTCTCACCGATACCGGCCCGCCGGCAGAAGGCCGTGAGCGCCGGGTAGGACAGCTTTACTCCCGAGGCCTCGAGCTCCTCATGGACCCGGATCAGATTGCCCGCGCAGGAATCGAAGTGCTCCAGGATCTCCTGCCGGTGCGGCTCGACCCTGTCCGCTCGGTTGAAGGGCGGCGGCATGACCGAGTCCGACTGGATGACCGTCCGGACCACCCCGCGCGAGACCCGCAGCGCCCGCGCGATCGCCCGCTTGCCGATGCCCTTCCGGTGCAGCTCCAGGATCGCCGTCCGCGTGCGCTGGTTCAGCACCGGCCCCCTCCTCGCTGATCCGTCTCGAAAGCCGACCCAGATCCAAGAGCGCTTGCTCCAAGCACTGCCTCACCTCCGCTCGTTCCTCTGGCTGCATGACGGCCGATCCTTCCCGCCACTTCCTCTCCGCGCGTCGCGCCAGCTTGCCCACAAGATCGAGATCCCGGAGCAGCGCATCCGCCGCGCGCACTTCCACCGGGTGTGCTTCTTCAAGCTCACGCTGAGCGCGGAGGCAAAGCTCCGGCCTCTCCAGAACACGCCGGCGCACGTCCCCCGATCCATCGCGCCAGGCCTTGTACAGCTCGCCTATCTCGCGGCTCGTGAGCTGGTGCTTCGCGATGGCTTCGGACAGGGCCGCGCAGTCTGCTCGCTTCGCGCGGGCCACAGGCACCAGGTACTTCATCGCCGCCTGAGCCGGGATGCGCCCGGCGCGGACGTGCTCTTGGACAGCCTTCGGTAAGACCTGGACGAGGGAAAGCCTCTGCGACACCCAGACGACACTCCGATCAAACCGCTTCGCCATCTCCTCATGGCTCAGGGGAAGATTCCGCAGCTCTTGGAGCAGCCATCCCTGCTCGATCGCGGTCTCCGCGTCCGCCGTGCGCAGAGCGCGGTCCAGGAGAAGAGCCTCCGACTCGCTCATGTCCCATACCGTCGCCTGGATCGTGTCGGCGCCCAGTCGCCGCAGCAGGCGCGCCCGCTTATGGCCGTCGATCAGCTGATACCGGCCAGGCGCTTCAAACAGCGGCACCACCACGATCGGCACCTGCTGCCCCTTCTCGGCCAAGGAGGCGAGAAGCCTGCGCTCACGCTCCGGCCGCCGAAGCCGCAGGTGCGCGTACCGCTCGTCGAGCTGGTGAAATTCCAGATCCATCTCGAAATCCCCGCGCGCCAAGCTCGACCCTCGCGGGCTCCGCACAGCGCGCCGAGGATCTCTCGCCCCCCACGCCGCTGACCAGCCCTGCGCGTGACACCTTGTCCATAAAAACGCCGCCTTCCCTCAGAACCCAAGCGACTTAGGAAAAGAGGCCTGCGCGTGACAAAGGGGGGCTCTTGTCCCAGCTTGTCCAAGGTTTCCTCGATTCCGACCAAGCAGGACTTGAAGATCCCGACGTAGGCCTGCGCGTGACATCCGCAGACTCTTGTCCACACTTTCCAGGATTTGTCCTTCTAGCTCAGCAGCTTCCGAAGAGAGGCCTGCGCGTGACAGCTCGTCCGAAACAGCAGCAGACCCCGCCTGGCGACGTCGCTCACGACACTCCCGCTGCCGCCGACGATCCTCGACGCGAAAGTCCTGTAGATCCTTCTCGCGACGAACACGCGCCGTGCGCCTCCGCCGCGCGAGGCCACACGCCCGCGAGCAACTCCTCTGGTTTCCTTCAGCAGATCGTTGCGGCCGATACCACTTCCGGCAGGACCGACACCGTCTCCACCAGCCCGCCTTCCATCTCGCCATCCACGCAGCCTGGACGACGACGAGCCCTCGCCTCTCCGGCGACTACTCCGCCGCCAGATCCAACAACCCGGGTGGGTCTATTCTGGCGAGCAGACCTGGCTCATTTCTGGCAAGCGTCTAAGTCCGGGGAAGCGCGAGCGTATGCGAGCGCCGTAGAGCGGCGATCAGATCCTGAATGAGA
>CAZVOI010000326.1:0-7103 GCA_964628275.1 uncultured Acidobacteriota bacterium
GGCGATGAGCCGCTGGGGAGCGCCGGGCGAGAACCAGGTCTACGCGGACAAGGCGGGCAACATCGGCTGGATCCCGGGCGGGCTGACCCCGATCCGCCCGAATTGGGACGGCCTCCTGCCCGTGCCCGGCGACGGCCGCTACGAGTGGGCGGGCTTTCGCCGGCGGGACGAGCTGCCTTTCGAGAGGAACCCCGCGCGCGGATATGTCGTCACCGCCAACGAGAACAACATCCCGCCCATGCACCCGGCGAGCCAGAAAGGCGTGGGCTACGAGTGGAGCAACTCGGCGCGCGCGGAGCGGCTGGCGGCGCTGCTCGCCGGCAAACAGCGCTTCACGCTCGACGATTCGGAGCGGATGCAGACCGACACGGTGTCGACGCACGCGCAACGCGCGGTGACGCTGCTGCAGGGCCTCCGCTCAGGCGACGCGCGGGTGTCGCGAGCCTTGGAGATGCTGCGTGGCTGGGACGGCGACGAAGCGAGCGGCAGCGCGGCAGCGGCGATCTTCGAGGTGTGGTTCGGCAAGCACCTGCGGCCGGCGCTGCTCCTGGCCGCCCTCGGCGACGCCGGGGCCAGACTGGCGGCTCCCGGCGACGCGTCGCGCGCGCTGGCGCTGCTCCAGGATCCTGGCCGGTACGGCATGGCCGAGCGCCGCGATGCCGTGATGCTCAAGGCGCTCCAGGCGGCGCTCGACGAGATCGAGGCGAAGCTCGGCGCGGAGCTGAGCGCGTGGCGCTGGGGCGCCCTGCATCAGGCGGCGTTCGAGCACCCGCTGCGGAACGTGGCGCCGGAAGGCGTCAAGGACAAGCTGATCGTCGGGCGCTGGCCGATCGGTGGATCCAGCTCGACGCCGATGGCGACCACGTACCGCGCCAGCGATTTCGCGCTGACGGCTGGCGCGTCGTTCCGGATGGTGCTCGACGTGGGGCGATGGGACGACTCGCGCGCGGTCAACGCGCCCGGCCAATCCGGCGACCCCGACAGCCCGCATTTCCGGGATCTCGCGCCGCTGTGGGCGAAGGGCGGATACTTTCCGTTGCTGTACTCGCGCGCCGCGGTCCAAGGCGCGACCGAGTCTCGGCTGCTCTTGCGTCCGAGGTAGCGCGACCGCGGCTTCGGGCGCCTGGGCTGCTGTCGCTCGAGGCGCGTATCGAGGCGCTGAAGCTCGCCCGCGAAGAGGCGTAGGCTGGATTACAGGGTCGATGGGGTTCGAAGCCCCGGTCCCTTCACGGCGGCCTCCGAAGCCGTCGCCGCGACAAAAGCCCATCGTCCTCGTTGGCCTGGCTCCGAGAGGTTCGTCATGAAGAAGCTGCTGCTGGCCGGTCTTGGTGTCCTTGTTTTCGTCAATTCTCCTTCGGTGAACGCCCAGGCCTTGAACATCGATCATCAGGCGGTGGGGTGCGCCGTCGCGGAGAAGTTCCCCCGGCTCGAAGCGCGTTTTGCTCCGGCGGACAGCGTCGCGGTCGCGCGCGTCGTGTTCCAACCGGAGAACGCGCAGCAGTGGTACGCGGTCGCGATGAAGGCCGAAGGGCCCGCTTTCTCTGGAGTCCTTCCCAAGCCGAAGAAGAGCCTCAAGGCATTCAGGTATTACATCGAAGTCACCGACAAGGCGCTCGGAACCAACCGCACCGCGGACTACATGACGAACGTCGTCGGCAGCTCAGGCGAGTGCAAGGGCAAGCTGATGGCGGCGGCACTCGGGTCCGCGTCGGTGCTGCTCCAGGTGCCGGCCGGCGCGGCGGCCTTGCCGGCCGGATTCGCATCGACGGGAGTCGTGGCGGCCGGGTCGGGATCGGCTGCGGCCGCAACCGGCGCGGCCACGGGCGGAGGCGGAGGCCTCGGGACAGGCGCGGTCGTTGGCATCGTCGCTGGGGCGGGCGCGGTTGCGGCAGGTGTGGTGGTGGCGGCCGGCAAGAGCGGCTCTGTTACGACGTACTCGGGGCCCTTCAATGGGCAGTATGTCCTGACACAGACCATCACCTCGTTCTCGCCGAGTGGCGCCCTTCAGCTGTCAACGTGCCTCCACACTCGTTCATTCAGCGGCACCATGACGATCACACTGGAAGAATTCAACGGGACGATGAATGGGGAAGCGCAGAGCACTGGGACCACCACGCTAATCGGAACGACCGGGACCGGAGTGTCGGACTGCAGCAGCTCGGGCCAGCCTATCAACCAGTTTGTAAGATGTACGGTCACGGGCACATCGGGCAACCTCTCGTGTAGCGAACAGATGACCTCCACCCGTGACGGCCGAACATCCACGGACACGTATGCGTTCTCGGGTGCGCTCAGCGGCGGTGTCATTTCGGGGATGGTGACCTCCGCTTTCACGGCTCAGGGTGGTGTTGGGCCCGGTCCCAACGGCACCGTAACGCAGAGCGCCTCGACGACCTTCCCCGTAACACTGCGCTGAGCCACGCGACCCTGCAGCGCCTGCTGGCCGGTCTTTGGCGTCCTCGTCCTCTGGGTCGCGTCGGGTCGAAACACGCGACCGATGTCGCGCGCTCGAATGGATGGAGCGAATCGGGCTGGGAGGCTGCCTCTTCGGATTTGGCGAATTTCATCGTCGAAACCGCCGTGGCCTCGGGCGCCGTGGCGATCGTAACTCGCGACGTCCGCGACCTGCGCTCCGGCGAGCTTCGATTCCCGGATATCGCCGTGCTCACGCCCGAACAATTTCTCGAGAGGTACCCATGTCCATCCTGACCATCAGGCTTCCAGAAGACAAACACGAACGGCTCCGCGCCCTGGCGCAGCGAAGGAAGATCAGCGTCAATCGACTCGTGGACGAGCTCGCCACCGTAGCCCTCGCCAATCATGATGCTCACGCGCGCTTTCTGACGAGAAGGAAGCGGGGCAGCCCCACCAAGGCGATCAAGCTGCTCGAGGGCTTGGGGAGCCGGTAGCCCGCCCTCGGAGGTCTAGATCATTGAAGCGGTCGGGAAAGTACGCGGAGCCACGCCGGGACTGAGACGACGAGCTTATGTTGACCGGCGCTTCCTGAAGTAGGAACGCGCACGATCCGGGGGTTGGGAATTCGCCCGCACCGGACTGTGGATTTCGCGCTAGCGGACGGCCACACCATCACTCGCAGGGTCGGCGATGCCTACTTCGAGTTCCAGGGCGAGGGCGGAGCCGCGCCCGTGATCTTTGGCGAGAAGGGAGATGAGCCGCTCCTGGGAGCCACCACGCTCGAGAGCCTCGGCCTGATGCTCGACCCCTTCAAGCGAAGGCTGATCCCGATGCGCATGCTCCTCGCGTAACCGGTCAAACGAGCGTGAAGATCACGAATCCCACCACCTGGAACCCCGCCAGGGCCCACCAGAACGCGAGGTAGATGGACGCGTGGGAGAAGGTGCCCGCGCCGTGGAGGACGCGGTGCAAGCCCAGGAAGAGCAGGAACGCGACCGCGGTCAGGAGAAAGGGCCGGTAGCCGAACCATACGAGGCCGCGGAGAAAGTCGCGGTGCTTCGCCACGAAATCCGGCTCGAATTGGCGCACCCTCAGGTACTCACCCTGCTTCTCCATCGTGCTCAGCGCTGGGTTGTAGAGGACTTCGATCTCCTGCCCGGCGGCGACCGGTGCCCGAACCCCTGTGGCATCGTCCGTGCGCTGGCAGCCCGAGAGCGAGAGCTTCTCCGCCTGCCCCCGGACCCGCCCCTCGGCGTAGCAGGTGGAGGTCAACTTGCGGCCGGAGCTGTAGACGACCTTGTCCACGTGAAAGCGACCCGGCGCGTAGCCTCCAGCGTTTCGCACCATCGTGACCTGGTTGAAGATCGGGAAGGCGATCAGCGTCGAGAACAGGGCGCAGGCGGCGGCGGCCACCCCGCACAGGTGAGTCAGGACCGTGACGGCTTGCTTCATCGGATCACGCCCCCTCGGCGAGCGGAGTCTAGCCGACGCCGCCGCAGGCTGACCGCCGGCTAACGCGCCGCGCGGCGGGCGGCGACTGGCTTGGGCAGAACCTCCGCCAGGAAACGGCCGGTGTGCGACTCGGCCACCAGCGCCACCTGTTCCGGCGTGCCCGTCGCGATCACGCGACCGCCGCCGTCACCGCCCTCGGGCCCGACGTCGATCACGTGATCGGCGGTCTTCACGACGTCGAGGTTGTGCTCGATCACGATCACGGTGTTGCCGCCTTCGACCAGGCGGTCGAGCACGCCCAGCAGCTTCTTGATGTCGTCGAAGTGCAGCCCCGTGGTCGGCTCGTCGAGGATGTAGAGCGTGCGGCCGGTCGAGCGCTTCGACAGCTCGCGCGACAGCTTCACGCGCTGCGCCTCGCCGCCCGAGAGTGTCGGCGAGGACTGGCCGAGCGCGATGTAGCCCAGGCCGACGTCGGCCAGCGTCTCGAGAGCTTTCCGGATCTGCGGATGGTTCTTGAAGAGCTGCAACGCCTCGTCCACCGTCAGCGCCAGCACGTCGGCGATCGACAGGTTGTTGTACTTCACCTGCAGCGTCGCCTCGTTGAAGCGCTTCCCCTGGCAGACCTCGCACGGGACGTAGACGTCGGCCAGGAAGTGCATCTCGACGCGCTTCACGCCGTCGCCCTCGCAGGCCTCGCAGCGGCCGCCCTTCACGTTGAACGAGAAGCGGCCGGCGCTGTAGCCGTGCATCCGCGCCTCGGGCAAGAGCGCGAAGAAGTCGCGGATCTGGTCGAACAGCTTGGTGTAGGTGGCCGGGTTGCTGCGCGGCGTGCGGCCGATCGGGCTCTGGTCGATGTCGATGACCTTGTCGATCTGGTCGAGCCCGGCCACGCGATCGTGCGCGCCGACCGGCACCTCGCTATTGTGCAGGGCGCGTGCCACGGCGGGATACAGGATCTGGTTGACCAGCGTGCTCTTGCCCGCGCCTGACACACCCGTCACGCAGCAGAAGACGCCGAGCGGGAACTCGACCGTCACGTTCTTGAGATTGTTTTCGCGAGCGCCCAGGAGCTCGATCTTGCGGCCGTCGCCGCGCCGCCGCTCGCGCGGGATCTCGATCCGGAGGTCGCCGGTCAGGTAGCGGCCGGTGATGCTGTCCTTGGAGGCCATCACCTCGGCCGGCGTGCCGGCCGCGACCACCTTGCCGCCGTTGCGTCCTGCGCCCGGCCCGAAGTCGATCAGCCAATCCGACTCTTCCATCGCCTCGCGATCGTGCTCGACGACGACCACGCTGTTGCCGATGTCGCGCAAGTGCTTGAGCGCGGCCAGGAGCTTCTTGTTGTCGCGTTGGTGGAGACCGATCGACGGCTCGTCCAGCACGTAGATGACACCCGTCAGCTCGCTGCCGATCTGGCTGGCCAGTCGGATGCGTTGCCCTTCACCGCCGGAGAGCGAAGGCGCGGGCCGGTCCAGCGTGAGGTACGAGAGCCCGACGTCGAGCAGGAAGCGCAGCCGTGAACGGATTTCCTTCAGAAGCTCCGTCGCGATCTTGGCTTCCGAGCCCTTCAGGTCGAGGCCGGTGAAGAAGGCGTGCGCGTCGGCCACGCTCATCGCGGTGACTTCGGCGATGTTGCGGTTCGCGATCTTGACGCCGAGCGCCTCGGTCCGGACGCGCCGGCCGGAGCAGGCCGAGCAGGGCCGGTTCGAGAGGAATTTCTGGTAGTGCGTGCGCATCTCCTCGGAGCGCGTCTCGCGCATGCGCCGCATCATCGAGTTGATCGCGCCCTCGTAGCGCATCTTGAACGCGCCCTGTCCCCACGAGCCGCGCACCTGGATCCGCACCCGATCGTCGCCGGTTCCGTAGAGCAGCACGTTGCGCTGCGGCTGCGGCAAGAGCGTCCACGGCTTGTTGAGGTCGATGCCGCGCTCGCGGGCGACCGCGCGGACGATGTCGGTGCCCCAGCTCGTGCCTTCGCCGACCGCGCCCAGCGGCTTCACGGCGCCTTCGTTGACGGTCAGGTTCGGGTTCGGCACCACCAGCTCCGGATCCATCTCCATGCGCGTGCCGAGGCCGGAACAGTCCGGGCACATCCCCTGGGGCGAGTTGAACGAGAAGAGCTGCGGCGTCGTCTCCGGGAACGAGATCCCGCAGTGGTGGCAGGCGCGGTGCTGCGACATCACGGTCTCCGGCTTGCCTTCGGGTGCTATCACCAGGCTGCCGCCGCCGTAGCGCAGCGCGGTTTCGACCGAATCGTTCAAGCGCTGCGCGATGCCGGGCTTCGCGATCAACCGATCGACCACGGCGTCGATCGTGTGCTTCTTCTTCTTGTCGAGCCGGACCTCGTCCTCGACGCCCAGCACGATCCCGTCGACCCGGACGCGCGTGAAGCCGGCCTTGCGCACCTGATCGAGCACGTCCCGGTGCTCTCCTTTTCGCTGCTTCACGAGCGGCGCCAGCAGCAGGAACTTCGTGCCTTCGGGCAGCTCGGCGATTTCGTGGACGATCTGTTGTGCCGACTGCTGCGACACCGGCCGGCCGCAGTTGTGGCAGGTGAGCCTTCCGACGCGCGCCCACAGCACGCGCAGGTAGTCGTGGATCTCGGTGATCGTGCCGACCGTCGAGCGCGGGTTGCCCGAGGCGGCCTTCTGCTCGATCGAGATCGTCGGCGCGAGACCGCGGATCGAGTCGTAGACCGGCTTGTCCATCTGGCCCAGGAACTGCCGCGCGTAGGCGTTCAGGCTCTCGATGTAGCGGCGTTGGCCCTCGGCGTAGAGCGTGTCGAACGCCAGGCTCGACTTGCCCGAGCCCGAAGGCCCGGTGATCACCACGAGCTTCTTCTTCGGAATCTCGACCGTGACGTTCTTGAGGTTGTGCTGGCGCGCGCCGGTGATGACGATGCGATCGAGTTCCATTTGGGGGGGCCTTGTGCGGCCGCGGCGGGGCCGAACCTTCTATTGTACTGAGGCGGCTCCAGCGGGTCGAGGGCTTTAAGATCGGGGCGATCCTTCAGTGCGAGCCGGCGCCCGCCGGCGAAGTGTTATCGTCTAGCTGGAGCAGCGAGGTTCTGATGTCGGACACGCAGACGACGGTCAAGGCCGAATTCCCCGAGCAAGTGCTCAACGAAATGGAAGCCCTGGTCCGCGCGGGCTGGTTTCACGATCTCAACGACCTCATGGTTGAGGCCGTTCGACGCCTCCTCGATACGCACCGCCCCGAGTTGATGGACCGCTTCATCC
>CAZVOI010000327.1:0-4872 GCA_964628275.1 uncultured Acidobacteriota bacterium
GTTGGTCTGGAACTCGCCCATGTGGCGGCGGCGGATGTCCACGCCGGCTTTGACCGTGTGCTTGTTGCCGATGAAGATCAGATTGCTGACCAACTGATAGGTGCTTTCGTTCCGCAGGATCGGCAGCGAACGGCTCTGACCGATGCCCGCATACCCGGCCGGGCTGAAGATCGGGATGCCATTCTGTTGATCCTGCTGGTTGGCGTTGGGAACGCCGAGCTGCTCGCCGAGCTGATCGCCCGTTTCGACGCCGGCTTGCGCGAACTCGAGATTGAAGCGGTTGAAGCCGGCGCGCGAATCCAGGACCAGGCGTGGCGAGAACACATGCACCCAGCCGAGGACACCGTGCTGCGCGATCAGACCCGAGGTGCCCGCGAAACTGTCCTCATTGCCGAGGCCGACCGGTTTCGAGACACCGGGAAGCGTGACGTCGGGGAACGTGTACGGGTTGGTCGTCGCCGTTTTCGACCAGGAATAGCGGGCCAGGAAATTGTTGCTCTGGCTTTGAGCGTGGTCGAGGCGCACGTCGAACTGATTCCAGTCCTGGGTGCGCGTCGGGGACGTGACCAGGTTGTTGGCCAGCCCCGAGGAGGTCGGCAGCGGGTAAGCGTTCATCAACTTTGCCGTCACCGGGTCCCAGCGGTTCGCCGGGATGAGGTTTCCGGGGAAGGCCTGGCGGCTGAACGTTCCGCCGGGCAGTGCGACTGTCGTCAGCGGGTCGTAGATCGGCGTGGACAGCTCGCTGAAGTCCCCCTGCCGCATCTTCGCGGTCGGCACGGTGGCGACGAAGACGCGCCCCAGTTGTTGCCGGAACCCGTCGTAGTCGGCGAAGAAGAAGGTCTTGTTCTTGATGATCGGACCGCCGATCGCGCCACCGAACTGGTTCTGCTTGAACGGCGGCTTGGGTTGGCCGGCGCGGTTCGAAAAGAAGTTGTTGGCGTCGAAGCTGTCGTTGCGCAGGAACTCGTAGACCGCGCCGTGGAGCTTGTTGCCGCCGGACCGGGTCACCACGTTGACCTGGGCGCCGGGGTTGCGGCCTTGCTCGGCGGAGAAGAGGTTGGTCTGGACCTTGAACTCCTGGATCGCTTCCACGTTCGGGCGCATCACGATCACCAGCGTCAGGCGGGTGTTGTTGTCGATCCCGTCGAAGAGATAGTTGTTGGAGCTCTCTCGATTGCCGTTCGCGAACAGCTCGGTGGCCGGCCGCAGATCGTCAGGCCGCGTCCCGCTCATGATCGTGCCGCGCATCCCCCCGCCGGCGCCCGACACGCCAGGACTGAGGGTGGCGAGTTGCACGAAGTTGCGGCCGTTGAGGGGCAGGTCCTGCACCTGTTTCTCCTGGATCACGCTGCCGAGCACCGAGGATTGGCTCTCGAGCAGGGGTGCGGTGCCTTGTATCAGGACGGTCTCGCCGACCAGGCCAACTTCCAGCGCCAGGTCGATCTGCGCGCGTTGATTGACTTGCAACTGCACGCCGGTGCGCTCCACCCTGCGAAAGCCGGAGAGCTCGGCGCTGATCGAATAGCGGCCGGGCGGCAGCGAAGCGAAGCTGTAGTTGCCGTCGGCCCGGGTCGTGGTTGTTCGGCTGACGCCGGTGGCTTGGTTCGTCAAGGTCACCGCCACGCCCGGCACGACGGCCCCGGAACTGTCCTTGATCGTCCCTACCAGGTCGGCGGTGGTCACCTGGGCCTCCACGCTGACCGACGAAAGCAGCAGCAGCATCGCCAATCCGAGAAGCACCGAGAATCGCTCTTGCTTGGATGTCATGACCTTCCTCCTATGTCACTCACTTGCAGCTCCAGGGGCGCCCTGTCGGCGCCGATTGCGTCGAGGGTGCGCGGAAAGCCCGCGGTGTCGCCAAGGCTCATCGCGACGGCGCTTCCGCATTGGATGCCGGCTCGAAGCGCGTCGGGCACGGGACCGCCTCGCAGGCGCACGGCGACGTAGCCCGCGTTGAAAGCGTCGCCGGCGCCCACCGCATCCACGGCGTTGCCGCGATGGATGTCCGCTTCGATCCACTCGCCCGTGGACAGCAGCGCGCCCAGCGCGTGCCTGCCTCGCACCACGATCTCTCGCGGACCACGCGCGGCGCAGCGACGCGCCAGGCTCTGCGGGTCTCCCGGACCGACCAGATCGACGAGCTCCTGCTCTCCGGCCAGCAGCAGGTCGGAGTTCTCGATCAGCGGCAGCACTAGCTCCGCGCAACGGTCCGATCCCGGGAGCCCGCGGCGCAGGTTGGGATCCACCACGCGCAGGCCGCGCGCGCACCCGAGCAGGGCCAGCGCCGCCGCCTGGGGCCCGGGACCGATCAGCGCGGTGACGCCCGTGACCAGGACCGCCTTGGCCTCGGCGACGGGAACTCCCTGGAGGTCCCCGGCCACGAGCTCACTGGCCGCCGAGCCGGCGCGGTAGTAGCGCACGCGACCGGCGGCCACGTCCTTGAACATGACCCCCGTCGGTCGGTTCGGGTCGCGCCGCACCCAGCGCGTGTCGACGGCCTCCGCTCCAAGGGCCGCCACGATGCGGTCGCCTATCGGGTCCTCTCCGAGACGGCTCACCCAGGCGACTCGAAACCCGAGCCGAGCCAGGCCCACGCAGGTGTTGCTCTCGGCGCCGGCGTGATCGACCAGGAGCGAACCAGCGCCCTGAAGCGTCTCGCCTGGGCCGGGCGAGAGCGCCAGCATCGTCTCGCCCAGCGCAATCAGATCGTAGTTCATTGCGAAAGGCCCAGCGGCGACCGCACGGCCCCCGGATAAGGCACGTTCCGGGAGGCCATCCGCTCGGCTACACCTGCCTTCAGGCCCCCGATCGCGCCGTGGCCCAACGTATCGCGAACCTGGTCGATCTCGGTCTGCGCGGCCAAGGCCTCCTCGGAGCGGCCCTCTCGAATGGCGGCGAAGAGCCGCACCAGCAGGTCGGGCCGCAGGTTCGCGACCGCGGAGACGATGCCGTCGGACCCAGTCTCGAGCGCGAACCTGGCGAGAGCGTCGGAGCCCATGTAGACGCCGAACTGGCCGACTTCGCGGGCGGCTGCGATACTGCGGTATTCCGCGTGCCGTTCCACGGAACGAGTCGAGTCCTTGATCCCCGCGAGGCCCCGGTCGGCGAGCCGAGCCACGAGCGCGGGACTGAGGTCGTTGCCGGCGCGGCGTGGGATCGTGTACGCGAAGAGCGGCGTCTCGCCGGCGGCCGCGAGCAGTTCGAGGTAGTGGCCCTCGAGCTGGGCATCCTCCAGCTCGTAGTAGTAGGGGGCCACCGCCGTCACGCCATCGGCTCCCGCCTCCACGGCCAGGCGCAGCAGGCGCGCCGTCGCTCGCGTGCTGGCCCGGCCGACCTGGGCGGTGACGAAAGCGCGACCCCGGCAGGCGGCCACGACCGCACGCGTCGCCAGCACGACCTCGTCGTCCCCGAGCAGCGGCCCCTCTCCCGTCGTGCCGCACACGAAGAAGCCGTGCGCGCCTTCGGCCACGAGATACTCGACGTGTGCCGCGAGCGCCGCGACGTCCACGTCGCCTTCGCCGGTGATTGGCGTGAGCAAGGCAACGACTAGAGACGGACGGGCCTTCTGCAAGCGCTGAAGTCGTCCCATGAGTTCCGAGACCTTAATCTCGTGGGCGAGAAAAAATCAAGGTACAAATTCGAATCTCACTGTGTGAGATTCGATGCTAGGCTGGTCGGCATGGCGCGAAAAGCCAAACCGGGCCGTTACACCGTCGACGCGGCGGCCAAGGCGCTACAGATACTGGGCGAGTTTTCGACCGCCCAGCCCCGGCTGTCGCTGGCGGATCTCACGGCGCAGACCGGGATCCCGCGCGCCACGGCCTTTCGCCTGCTCTCGACCCTCGAGGAAGCGGGCTTCGTGGTGCGCGAGGACGGCGAGTACCGGCTCGGCCTGAAGTGCTTCGTGCTCGGCAACGTCGCCGCCGCCGACATCGATCTGCGCCGCGAGGCGCATCCCTGCCTCTCGGTGCTTCGCGATACCACGGGCGAGACGGCGCAGATCGCGATCCTCGACAAATGGCAAGTGGTCTACATCGAACGCGTTCCCTCGCGCCAGGCGGTGGGATACATGACCTCGAGGGCCGGAACTATCTTGCCGGCCTATTGCACGGGGCTGGGCAAGGCGCTGCTGGCCTATCGCCCGGAAGCCGACGTGAGGTCCTGGGCGGCGACCCAGACGTTCACGCGCCACACACCCAGCACCATCACCACGGTGCCCCGCTTGATCGCAGAGCTGCGCGCCATTCGCGACCGCGGCTATGCCGTCGACGAGCAGGAACGCGAGGTGGGCGTTCGCTGCATCGCGGCGCCAGTGCGGAACCACGAGCGAGAGGTGGTGGCCGCGATCAGCGTCGCTGGCCCCGGAGACCGGATGCCGCAAACGCTCGTCGGCAGCGAGATGGCGCGAAAGGTCGTGGCCGCGGCCCGCGAGATATCGATTCGATTGGGGAATGAGGACGCCCAGGTCGAGCCCGCGCCGATCAAGGTCGCTCGGAAGAGCTGACCGGAGTCATCCAGTATCACGGTGGTCACGGGCGATCGTAGAAGCCCGTGCGTGCCCGGCTCATCGATAGGCGGCGGCCTGCAGCCCGTAGAGCTGGGAATACTGGCCCTGCTTCAGGACCAGCTCGTCGTGCGTGCCGAACTCGACCAGCTTGGCGCCGTCGAGGACGACGATCAGGTCGGCCATCCGTACCGTGGAGAACCGGTGTGAGACGAGCACCGTCACTCGACCCGAACCGGTGTCGGTCCGGGCTGCGTCCGCGAAGCGCTCGAACAGCGCGTGCTCGGTCTCTGCGTCCAGCGCCGCGGTCGGCTCGTCGAGGATTAGCAGCAGCGGCCGGTCGCGCATGAACCCGCGCGCCAGCGCCA
>CAZVOI010000328.1:0-6517 GCA_964628275.1 uncultured Acidobacteriota bacterium
CATGTTGGCCCGCTGGGCCTCCTGGTACTCGAGCAGCGCCGCGTCCAGACGCGCGCGCTCTTCCGGGGCGAAGAGATCCCTCGAGACGGCGGCCAGCGGGCGCGCGGCGTCGACCCTCACGGTGCGCACGGGGTCGGCCAACAGCGGCGCGAGCAGGCGGCGGCGGTCGACCGGCTCGAGGCTCGCCAGCGGCGGCAGCGCGGCCAGGCGCAGCAGCGGATCGGCCTCCTCGAGCGCGCTCTCCAGGACCCGCAACGTCGCAGGCCCGCTCCACGCCCCCAGGAGCTCGACGGAGGTGGCGCGGACGATGCCTGGCTGCTCCATGTCCCCCGCCAGCTTTGCGAGCAGGCGATCGGCTCCCGCCAGCCGCGCGCGGCCGGCATACAGGGTCTCTCCGTAGTGAGGCTTGCTGGCGAGGCCCGGCCACCACTTCTCCGCGGCCGCGGCCGCCCACTGTGCGGTGCGATCTCGATGACACCCGGTGCAGGCGTTGGGCGAGCCGATCTTGGAAGTCAGGTCCGGCCGCGGGCGGCGGAAGCTGTGGTCGCGGCGCGGGTCCACCACCATGTATGTGCGCGGCGGCATGTGGCAGGCCACGCAGCTCGAGCCGGTCGAGCCCGACTTGTGGAAGTGGTGCTCGCGCGTCTCGAACTTCTCGCGCAGGTGGCAGCGCGAGCACACGCCATCCGGGGAGAGCGTGACCTTCAGGGTGTGCGGGTTGTGGCAGTCGCTGCACGTCACGCCCCGCATGTGCATCCGGCTCTGCAGGAACGACCCGTACTCGTACACCTCGTCCTTGATCTGGCCGTCCGCGTAGTAGAGCGCCTCTTCCAAGAGCGCCGGCCGGTGCGTGTCCAGCAGCGGGCGTCCGAAGACGTAGTTCTCGTTCGTGACGCCACGGCGGGCGTGGCAGCGGGCGCAGGTCTCGAGCTCGGCCTGCGATCGGCGGGGAGCGGTCCGCTGCGCGATGCCGCGCTGCATGTCGAACTCCCAGCGCGCGCCCGAGCGATCGGCCAGGTCGACCACCAGGCCCGTGCGCTCCTGGCTCGCCTTGGCCCGCCCGGCCCGCACGGCTTCGCCCCAGGTCACGTGCTCCGAGCCGGGGCCGTGGCACGCCTCGCACGCCACGTTCCTCTCCGAGAAGCGCGTCTCGTAGCGATCGGAGTCGGGCCGGTAGTTCTTCGCCACGTTCGTCGAGTGGCACTCGGCGCACATGAAGTTCCAGTTCTGGTAGGGCCCGGTCCAGTGGAAGGCGTCGTCGTGCTCGATGTTCTCGTTCGGATACAGATGGAACCAGCGCTGGCCGCCTTGTTTCGCGGGCCGCGTGTCCCAGCACACGTTGAGCGCCTGCAGCCGGCCGCCCGGCCCCTCGAGCAGGTACTGCTGCAGCGGCCGGACGCCGAATGTGTACCTGACCTCGTAGTCGGCGAGCTTGCCGTCGGGGCCGTCGGTACGAACGAAGTACTTGCCGTCACGCTTGGAGAACGTCGAGACGACGCCGTGATAGTCGAACGTCGCGCCTTGGAAGTTGCCCAGAACGCTTTGCGCGTTCGCCTCTTGCATGGCGAGCTCGTGATCCGAGCCCGACCACAGGGCGTACTGCTTCACGTGGCAGGCCTTGCAGGCCGTGGCGCCGACGAAGACGGCGGTCGAGCTCGAAGCGGGCGGCGTTCCCGGCTCGGGGTGGGCCACGCGTTCTCGGGCGCGGCGGTAGCCAAGGACCGCCACCGCGACCACGAGGGCCATCGCGAGAACGACCGCCGCGCGACGAACCCCAGTGCTCGCCGCAACCAGCGTGGCGGCGGCAGGCCCGTCTCCCTGCTCTTCTCGCTTGCGAGTCATCTCGCCCGGCGTGGATCCTGTCGAGACCTGCCTCTCGTCGGCCGTGCGGCCACGACTACGAGAACGTCAGCGCCCTCGAGGCCGGCGGCCGCGACAACGTCAGCGTCGTCGTGGCCCGCTACCGGGTTCCGGCGGACGCAGAGCAGCCTACGGCTCGGTCGCAGCCCAAGCCAGGCCGTCGGCTGCGGCGCCGGCATCGATCAGGCGGTCGAGCTTGCCGGCGGCGATGTCGATCACGGCGACTTGCCTGCTCTGGTCGCAGGAGACGTAGGCGAAACGGCCGTCGGGGCGCACGACGACTTCCTGCGGGATCTTCGGCACGTCGATCAGGTGCGTCAGCTTCATCGAGGCCAGATCCAGGATGCCCGCCTGGTTCACGCCTTGGATGGCCACCACCAACGACTTCCCGTCCGGAGTCGGCGCCGTGCCGTAGCCGATCCCGGGCAGGTCGACCCACTGGCGGATCTTCAGCGTCCCGGTGTCGATCACGGCGAGGCGCTTCGCGGCCTGGTCGGCCGTGAACAAGGACTTGTCGTCCACCGAGAGCGCGATGCGTTGCGCCTTGGACGAAACCGGGATCACCGAGACGACTTTCTTGGACGCGAGGTCGATGACGCTCACCGTGCCCACGCCGACGTTGGAGGTGTAAGCGCGCTTGCCGTCTCGCGACAGGGCCAGCATGTGCGACTCGGGCTGACCGGTCGGGAGGCTGTCCACGACCTTGTTCGTCTTCGGGTCGATCACGGTCACGCTGTTGGTGATCTCGGTGGTGACGTAGAGCCGGCCGTCCTTGCCGAAGAGCGGGCAGTGCGGCCGCTGCGCTTTCCCGAAGTCGATCGTGGCGACGCGTTTCCGCGAGGCGATGTCGATCACGTCCAGCGTCTGCCCGTCGCTGCCGGGACGGCCGACACCGGAGTCGCCGTAGATCGGCACGTACGCCGTCTTGCCGTCGGGCGACGCGATCACTTCGTGGCCGGTGATGCCGCTCGATTCCACCGTCGCGACCTGCTTGCCGGTCTCGGGGTCGACGATGCCGAGCGCGTGGTCGCCCTTGTTGACGACCAGCAGCACCCCGCCGCTGGAAGCCGCCGTGACGGAACCGTTCGTCCAGAGCGCCAAGCCGACCAGGAGTGGAACCGCGATTCGCATTCTCGGCATCTTCATGCAGCCTCCGCCGGAACTATACCAAGCGACTTGGGACACCCCCAGACCGAGACCCAGGTGAGTGTAGTATCGCGTGTTGAAGGCGGGGCATGTCACAGAATGAGGGGCTGAACCGCAGAGCATTCCTGAAGAACGCCGGGGGAACGGCGTTCGCGGGCGCCGTGGCCATCGGAACGCCACAGGCGGCAGCGAAGGCCGGAGCCGCCTACCTGTCGCCGAACGGCCGGTACGATTTCGACACCATCTACAACCGGTTCGGCACCGATTGCGTCAAGTTCGATCAGCAGATCAGGGTCTACGGAAAGGACAGCGTCCAGATCGGCATGGGCGTCGCCGACATGGACTTCCGCGCCGCGCCCGCCATCACCAGGGCCCTCGACGATCGACTGCGACACGAGAACTGGGGCTACCTGGACATGACGAGTGCCCAGCGGTCCATGGCCTCTGCCGTGGTGGCCTGGAACAAACGGCGCTACGGGGTCGACATCGACCCCGAGACGATCGAGCTGGCGGCCGGCGTCCACCCGGCCCTCATCTCGGCGCTGCAGACCTTCTCGTCGCGAGGCAGCAAGGTCCTGCTGCAGACTCCGGCCTACGACGGCTTCTACACGGACCTCCGGTTCACGGGAACGATCGCAGAGGAGGTCCCGCTCCGGTTGCGGGGCGGCGAGTACTCGATGGACTTCGATGAGTTCGAGCGCCGCATCGGCCACGACACCCACACGTTCATCCTGTGCAATCCGCACAATCCGACCGGCAACTGCTGGAGCGCCGCGGACCTCACGCGGATCGGTGAGATCTGCCTGAGGCGCCGCGTGGTGCTGCTGGCCGACGAGATTCATTGCGACTTCGTCACCAAGGGCAACAAATACACGCCCTTCGCCAGCCTGAAGAACCGGGATATCGTCGACAACAGCATCACCTTCAAGGCCGCGAGCAAGTCGTTCGGCCTGGCGGCGCACAAGGTCGCGTGGTTCTACTCGACGAACCCGGACCTGCTGGCCCGGGTCAGGGCCAATCACCGGGCCGACCTCAGCACGTTGGGCATCGTCGCCAATCGGGCCGCCCTCACCGCGGGCGAGGATTGGCTCGATCAGGCGGTGGAGTACATCGACGCGAACCACGATTTCGTCCGGAGGTTCGTGGCCGCCAACATTCCGATGATCAAGGTCGCCAAAGCCCAGGGTACGTATCTGGCCTGGCTCGACGTGACAGCAGTGGCCGACAAGATCGGAGCCAGGCAGCAAGCGCTTCAGGCCAATCGGACGAAGGCCGCCGGGGCAGCCGACGTCACGCCCGAGAAGATGGTCGAGCGGTTCTTCGTCGAGCAGGCCAAGATCCAGGTGAACCCGGGCTCGAGCTACGGCCTCGGCGGAGCGAACCACATGCGGTTGAACGTCGCCACGTCGCGCAACCTCGTCGAGGCGGCCCTCACCAACATCGCGAATGCGTTGAAGAACGCCTAGCTCCCCGGGGTCGGGCTAGCGACACTCTCCGAGGTAGCCGAGCGAGCGCATGTTCTCGCACTGTTCCTTGGTCAGCGACGACTTCTCGCCCGCGCCGGCGCGGCGCTCGCGGACGCGCGCCATCCAGGCGAACAGGTCCTGGCGCAGGGCCGCCGTGCGGATTGGCTCCAGCTTGGCGAGGTTCCTTCGTTCGTGCGGATCGCTCTCGAGATCGTAGAGCTCCTCGTCGCCCGAGCGCGTGTCGCGGATCAGCTTGAAGCGTGCTCCGCGTATCGCGTAGAGCGGCCGCTCCCAGACCGAGCGCGACACGATCTCGCGCCTGCCGGCGCCGCCGGTCAGGAGCGGCAGTAGCGTGCGGCCGTCGAACTCGCGGTCCGAGCCGCCTTGCCCCAGCGCGCCGAGCAGGTCGGCGATCGTCGGCGCCAGGTCGCTCAGGTCGACCAGGCCGGTGACGCGTCGCGGCGGCACGGCTGCTTGCCTCGGTAGCTTCATCAGCAGCGGCACGTGGGCGCTCTCCTCGTAGACCTGCGCGCTGTGGCTGATGTAGCCGTGCTCGTGGAGCTGCTCGCCGTGATCGGCGGCGACGATCAACGTGAGGTCGTCCCACAGGCCCAGTGTCTCGAGCTGCCTGCGAAGCTCGCCCAGCTCCTGATCGACGTACGCGAGGTTGCCGTCGTAGAGGCGGACCAGATGCGCGATCTCCTGGCTCGTCGGCTGCGTCTTCCCTTGGTTCACGTTCACGTACCAGGCGCGATCGCGGCTCGCATCGCCCGGAAGCGGGGTGTCGGGCCCGAAACGCGACCGGAACTCGGCGGGCGGGTCATACGGAAAGTGCGGCTCGCGAAGGTGAACGTAGAGAAAGAAGCGGCGGGCGCGATTCTTCTGGAGCCAGTCCGGAAGCTGGCGGCGGAAGAGCTCGGCGCGGCTGCCGAGGTCGGGATCGCCGAAGACCTCGTGGAACTCGGCGAAGCCGCGGTCGAAGCCGAGCGCTTTCCCCGCCATCGCGTTCGCGACGAAGCCGGCGGTGTGCACGCCGCGGGCGCTCAGGACTTCGCCGAGCGTGAGCCGGTCTTTCGGGAGCCGCGCCTCGAACGACGTCTCGCCGTGGTGCTGGTCCGGCGCCTGCGACGTCCACACCGACGACATCGCGCCGACCGTATACACCGCCGGCGTGTAGGCGCGCTCGAAGACGACGCCTTGCTTCGCGATGCGGTCCAGGTTCGGCGTCGTCGCTTTCGGATAGCCGTAGGCTCCGACTTGCGCGGCGCGCGCGGCGTCCAGGATCACGAGCACGACGTTCGTCCCGCCGAGGGCCGAGCGAAGCGCGGCCGTACGATTCTCTTCGGCATGGGCGGTTTCGACTTCGCCCACAACGCGCGGCGCCTTCCACACGCCCCACGCGAAGCGATCGCTCGAGGGGTCGCCGCTCACGTGCAGGCCGATGCGAACGGCATCTCCCGGCTGGCCGTCCAGCTTCAGCCTCACCTCGGCGATCGGGCCGGCGTCGCGCGTCGCGAAGCCGCGGCGCCAGATCTCGCGCTCGTCGCCTGGGCGCGCTTCGAGCGTCACGCGCATCTGGGCGATCCCGTCCCGGGCCCTGGCAGCCGCCATCAGGTCCGGCGCGAAGCGCAGCTCGGCGGCGCGCGGCAGCGTGATCGCGTAGCGCACCGACGAGGTGCCGAGCTGCGTCAGCGCCGGCGTCCTGTCGATCTCGGTCTGCGCGAAGGGTCGGGGCGCGTCGCGGCCCAGCAGCTCGGCGAGGCTGGCGTCGTCGGCGGCGCCGACCACCAGGCTGAAGAACGCCGCCGCGAGCTGACCGCCGTCGCTGCTCTTGGGATCGACCGCGGATCTGGACGAGGTCGCCGCGAACTCGAAGCGCAGCCGGTTCTCTCCCGGCTTCTGGGAAGCGGCCGGCAGCGGGATCAGCGCCCGCTGGCGCGTCTCGGACACGGCGACATCGGCCACGCGCGCGCCGTTCAGCTTCACGATCGCCCGCTGCTCGCGCACGCCCGAGAACGCCTGCCAGTCGACGACGGCCGCGCGAG
>CAZVOI010000329.1:0-10549 GCA_964628275.1 uncultured Acidobacteriota bacterium
CTGAAACGAAGGCCTCCGCGGCTAGGATGCGGCCGTGAGCCCGCGCTCGATCCTGCACCTCGACATGGACGCCTTCTACGCGGCGGTCGAGCAGCGCGACCGCCCGGAGCTGCGCGGCAAGCCGGTGATCGTGGGCGCGGATCCCAGGGGCGGCAAGGGCCGCGGCGTCGTCTCGACGGCGTCCTACGAAGCGCGCCGCTTCGGCGTCGGCAGCGCGATGTCGATCTCGCAGGCCTACCGACTGTGCCCGCAGGGCGTCTACGTGCCGGTCGACATGGACAGGTACGTCGCCGTGTCGAAGCAGGTGATGGAGATCATGCGGCGCTACACCGACATGGTCGAGCCGATCTCGATCGACGAGGCCTTCCTCGACGTGACCGGGAGCTACCGCGCGTTTGGACCCGGTGAAGCGATCGCGCGCAAGCTCAAGCAGGAGATCGTCGACAAGACCGAGCTCACGGCATCGGTCGGCATGGCGAGCTGCAAGCTGGTCGCGAAGATCGCGTCGGACCTCCAGAAGCCCGACGGCCTGGTGATCGTGCCTCCCGGAGGCGAAGCCGCCTTCCTCGCGCCGCTGCCGGTGCGCCGGCTGTGGGGCGTCGGCCCCAAGATGGAAGAGAGCCTGCTGAAGCGCGGCATCCACACGATCGGCCAGCTCGCGGCCAAGGGCGACGCGGCGGTCGGCACGCACGGCCACGACCTGGCCCAGCTCGCACGCGGCATTGACCCGCGGCCCGTCGTCTCGGAGGGCGAAGCCAAGAGCGTCGGACACGAGCACACCTACGACTCCGACACCGCCGACAGGGCCCGCCTCCGGCGCACGCTGCTGAACCTCGCGGACGACGTCGCCCGGCGCCTCCGCAGCTCCGGCGTCCGCGGCCGAACCATCACCCTCAAGTACCGCGACGAGACCTTCCATACCGTCACCCGCGCCGAGACCCTGCCGCGGCCCACCGACGCCGGCGACGTCCTCTTCGCGACCGCCTGGCGCCTCTTCGAGAGCGTCCATGGAAGCCTCAAGGTCCGGCTCCTCGGCATCTCCGCCTCCGGCTTCGCAAAAGAGCCGCAACTCGGCCTCTTCACCCCCGAGCCATCGCGTGCTGACCTCTTGCGCGACCGGGTCACCGAACGCTTCGGCACCGGCGCCCTCGAGCGCGCCAGCCTCCTGGGACGCCATGAGCGCAAACACCCCGAATCGGTCCGCCCCGAGAACGCCTCTCCGCCGCGCCCGCGCCGGCGAAGCTAGACACTACTGGACATCGGCGCCGCTCGTCAGCATCCGGCTGTTGGCCCGCAAGGATGGTGGCTTCCTGGCACGCTAGACCCGCTCCGCACCCTCGAGCTTCGACAGGGGACGGTCGAACGTGCCAAGTGGCAAGTGACCCGCCTTGCGCGCTATCTCCAGGACAAGGCAATCAGTGAACCCAGCCGAATGCTTGCCCCGGAAAGTTTGGAGAGCAGCCTCGACCACATCGGCATCCTGAAGCGTGAGGTGTTCATGCTCGATCAGCATGTCGACCGCGACCGCAACTTGTGGGGGCTTCAGGCCGTAAACCGACTCGATAACCCAGACCACCTCGGCCAGCACAACGTGAGAAACCCAGGCACCCTTTGAGACGAATGCTTCGGCGGCAGCCGTCTGCCTCGCGTCGTCCCGGGTAACCAGGCGAACCAGCAGGTTGGTATCAACCGCGCGCATGCTTACGCCGCATGTAGCTCCGGATGCCCTCCTTCAGATCCTTGAGCGTCCGCGGCTTGGCCGCGGTCTTGAACAGGGCCTTGTGGATGTCCTCGGAGGTGAAGCGGCCCGCCCTCCGAACGACCATCCTGTCGCCCTCTTCATCCCATTCAAGAACGGAGCCGGGGCCAACGCCAAGCTTGCGGCGCACTTCGGCGGGAACGGAGATCTGCCCCTGTGAGGTCAGCTTCGATTGCGCTAGCGCCATGCTCGAATATTACCGCAGTAACGCACGAGCGCAAGCTCCTCCTTGCGCCCACTCGTTAGTGAGCCTGACCATGCAATCGCAGTCGTCCTCTATTTCTCGCTCGTCGAGCGCAACGTCCATTGTTGTCTCGGTTGCGATATGACTCGATCTTGGAAGCCGGGAACCGGGTCTGTGGGCCTGTGGTGATAGGAAATGATCCTGCGCGCGTCAATGTGGCCACCCGCCTTCTTCAGGTCGATCAAATGCCCCGGCGTGGCGAAGGCTGCGTCGAGATTTCGCGCAGCCGAGAGCGCCTCAGAAGACTGAGCGTCGCCAGTGAAGTACAAGCGCACACCGTGCCACTCCAGAAGATAGGAATAATGCTGAGCGGCCCCGTGGGGTGTGACGATGGCATTGATCGTGATCCCTTTCCAGCGGACCTTGGGACGCAGGGGGATTGATGCGAGGGCCGCCGCCGTCACAGCCTCTTTGGGGCCGAAGACCTTGTCACAGAACCGCCCGGCCCTCTCGGGGGCGAAGTGGTCGCGATGACCGTGGGTGATCAGGCACAGCGCCTTCGGCCCCAAGACTAGGTTGCGAGGATCGTACCGCGGCCATGGTGGGTGCGCTTAACGCAAACGCTTCAGGAGGGCGCGCGCCTCCTCGGCGTAGGAGCGTTCCTCGATCAGGAACTCGGGGCGGGGTGGATCGTCGGCGCAGGAGAGCAACAGCCGACGCGCCTCGGTCAGGTTGTTCGCGTCGTGGTCGAGGATCGCCTCCGCCAGGAAGAAGCGGGTGACGGCATTCCGGGGCTCGATCGCGAGAGATTCGCGCAGGTACTGAACCGCCTTCTGCTTCGAGACCCAGCCCGTGATGAACGGTATCTTCGGGGACTGGTGGTGCAGGCGGCCAAGGACGCGGTAGCCGCCGCCTTCCTCGAAGCCGGGATCGATCGCGATCACGGCGTCGGCCAGGTCGCGGATCTTGCCGGCGACCCCCTGCCGCGCCGCGGCCAGCTTGCCGCGTACCAGCGCCCACTGGCCCCAGCAAGCGGCGGTCCAGAAGTAAACGCCCGCGGCCCCCGGCTGCTCACGCAGGCGGCTGATCCGCGCCTGCTCCGGCGGCCCCGCCAGCGGCCTTTCGAGACGCTCTACGGCCGCCTGGCCCAGGTTCTTGGCTTCCTCGAACACGGCTCTCCGTTCGGCGAGCGGGGCGCCACAGAAGGCGCCCTTGAAATGCAGCGCCCGCAGCAGTCCGGCCAGAACCTCGAGGCTCTCGGGCGATTCCTGGAGGGCGCGTCGATAGAGCGCGATTGCGTGGTCGATGCGCTCGGGGTTGGCGATGCCGCCGGTCGAACCGTCGGCCCTCTGCGCGTAGCTGACCTCCGCTTGGGCTCGGATACTCTCGGTTTCCGCTACGTTGGCCGCTGCTAGGCCGGCCAGCAGGACCGTCGCCACCGCGCGTGCGCGTCGCAACATGAGTGGTTGGGAAAGGATCCTGGACTCAGCGAAAGCGGAGGTAGCGAGGCCCCAGCCGTTCGAATGCGGCGCGATCCGCCCCCACAAGGTCCGCGTCGATCGAGTCGGCAGTGGCAATCAGCCAGGCGTCGTTCTCGCCGAGCCGCCGTGTCGCCCGACGCTGCCGGAGGGCGCATCGCCGTGCCTGCGCAAGATGTAGTCCTTGAATCGCAAACCGTTGCAATGAAATCAAGGCCGCCGCCTCGTCGGTCGCGCCTTCCAGAAGCTCTTCCACGCTTACGATCGAGATGACGAGCCGACGACCTCGCAGCGACGGTAGGAACGTCCGTGCTGGGCCCTCTTCGCGCCTGGCGGTCTCTCGCTCCAGCGCGACGAGAAACGAAGTGTCCAATAAGACCGGACGCTTCACTTCCTCTGCGCCAAGCCCAAGCCCTTACCCTCAGAAGCTCTGACCCACTCGATCAGATCATCCCCCATTTGGATCGGCCCGGCACGATCGATCAGGGCCCGGATCACTTCGGATTTCGGGATTTTGCTGCGGCGCGCCCAGCTTGCCAGGCGTGCGGCGCGTTTCCTGTCGAGCTTTACGCTGATCGTGGGCATGGTAATACGGTGACATTACCATGGTGCGCGAGCGCGCTCAGCGAGGCCGGCCCAGTTGCCTAGAGTGCTCGCTCTTGGCGATGATGAAGCCGGTGCTGAGCTCCTGGGGCAGCATCACGAGCTTGGCGGCGCCGAGCTCCTTCAGGAGCAAGTTGACGAGGATCGGGATGACGAGCGCTTTCTGCCCGTACAAGCTCTTCACCGGATCGGCGGCGAGCACCCTGAAATCCTCGGCCGTCGTACCAGCGACGAACGCGTCGATCTCGGCCGGCGTCATCGGCTCGCCGACGACGAAGCCGAACCGCGCATCCGGTTTCGGGGTCTGACCCGCGACCGCGGCGTCGTAGACCTTCGGGTCGGCGATCCAGCTTCCTCTCGAATCACGCAGCGAACCACGAACCGAGAGCGCGACCGCTCCATCCTGTCCGAACGCCAGGATTTCCGGTTCGAGCTCGCCGCTGCGTATCAACTTGCGGAGGCCCGCAAGGCTGGTCGCCGGCGAGAGCCGCGCCAACTCGCCGTCGATCCGGGCCTTGACACCGCTCGCGTAGCTCTGGGTCGCCGTGGCGTAGTCGGCGGCAGGCTCGAAGTCCATCACGGAAGCGCGGACGTATCCGTGCTCGATGATCACGCTGCTGATCGCGCTCGCGTGCTTGGGCTTCCAGGCGATCTCGAAGCTGTTGCTGCCGGGGTCCAGGACGAGCCGCCCCGGCGCGCCCAGCGTGGCGGCGAGGTAGCCGTAATCGGCTTCTTGCTTGGGCGTGAGCACGTCGAAATCCAGGCCGGTCTTCTGCCGCAGCTTTGCCCGCACGTTGTCTATGTTGGTCGCGTCCCGGGCCCATTGAGTGGCAAATGCGCCCAGCATGGTTCCACCGTCGAGCTTGCACAGCCCCTTGTACTCCCTGACCGTTTCGGCGAGATGGTCGATCCGGGCTTCCGGAAGCGGACTTGCCGTGCGCGTCTTCGAATCGAAGACGAAAGCGCCAAGTCCGAGCGTGCGTTTGCACTGCCTCTCATCCTTGATGGTCGCGTTCCGGCCCGGCTCCAGCGATACCACGCTGAGCTTGACGCTCCTGCTTCCGAGGTCGAGGGCGCAGTAGGCCACCCGCCCGGCGGCGACCCGGACGGGGACGCTCTTGTCGGTCCCGATCGAACAGGAACTCTCTCGTGGCTCAACGTCGGCCGCCAGCCCGCTCGGGGCGAGCGCCCCGAGCGCCGCCGTCATGACGAGGATCTTCATCGACTTGCCCTCCCTGATTGTGCACATCGACCGTAGGGGATTCGCATGACGAAGCCGTGACGCTCCGACGATGTTCCGGTTTCTTGATCGGTCGGTCGGTACGAATCCGTAGCGTGGGTCTAACCTTGGGACTCTAACCTTGGAACGGTCCCTGATCCCAGGAGTGTTTCGCTTGCGCAAGACCATCGCCCTCACCGTGATTCTTTTGATCTGCGCCGTCGGACGGGCTGCCGCCGAAGACAGGCCCGGGCCGCCGGTGGCGACGTTCTCGATCCTTGGCTTCGATCCGGCGACCGGCGAGGTCGGCGGAGTCGTGCAGTCGCGCGTTTTTGCGGTGGGCAACGGCGTCTTGTGGGCGGAGGCCGGCGTCGGCGTCGTGGCGACGCAGGCGATCGTGGACGTTAGCTACGGGCCGCAGGCGATCGCGCTGCTGCGCGAAGCCAGGTCGCCCGCCGAGATCGTCAAGAGCATCTGGGACAAGGACCCCGACCCGCGGCCGGACAACTGGACCAAGCAGGGCCGGCAGTTCGCGGTGATGAACGCGAAGGGCGAGTACGCCGCTTTCACGGGGCCGAAGGCCAGCGTTTGGGCGGGCCACAGGGGCGGGAGGTTCTGCACCGCCCAGGGGAACATCCTAGCGGGCGAGGCGGTGGTGAATGGAATGGTCGAGGCTTTCGAGAAGACGGAGGGGCACCTCTCGTTGCGGCTCCTGGCGGCGCTCGAGGCGGGACAGGCTGCAGGAGGCGACACGCGCGGGATGCAGTCGGCCGCGATGCTGATCGTGAAGAAGGGCGGCGGCGTCTGGCTCAACAACGATGTCGTGCTGCGGCTGCACGTAGACGACAACGTGGAGCCGATCCAGGAGCTGCGCCGCCTGGTCGAGAAGGCGGCCGAGCAGCGGGCGCGGTTCCGGCGCTAGCTCGCGTCTCCGGTCTTGATCAGTGCTTGCCGGGCTGGAGCGCGACGCCCTTGCGCGCCGAGAGGATGTAGGCCTCGACCGAGCGAAGTCGCGCGTCGTCCTCGGGAAGCGGCTTGCCTTTCAGCGGGTTCTCGATGCACCAGTTGATCATGTCGCGCAGCAGCGCCGCCTTCTTCGTCTGCGACTGGAACTTGGGATAGGTCTCCGGGTGGGTGTTGGTCGCGTCGGGATGGCACATGTCGCAGGAGACGCCGATCGTGCCGCCGAGCGCCTGGGCGTTGTGGAAGTTCTTGTAGCCCTCGTCGGTCCACTTCTTCTCTTCGCGAGTCCACAGCATCTGATCGCGCGCCGTGAACTTGGTCGGTTGAGCCGGCTGGGCGGCGGTGGCGCCCGGCTGCTGCGTCGTCTCGGCCCGTGCCGGAGCGGCCGTCGCGGCGTTCTTCGCCCACGAGGCCCAGCGTTCGTCGCCCTGGGTGCGCCGCCAGATCTGCAGCATCTCGGTCGCGACCTTCTGCGCCTCGGGTCGAGCCAGCGCCTCGCCCGGCTTCAAACCCGGGATCGTGAGCGTGCTCTGGCCGTCGCACAGCGCGACGCTCACGCTGTCTTTCGACGCGGGCGGCGCGTCGCCGCGCAGCGTGCCCGCGAGCATCAGGGCCGCCGCCGGAATCGTCAACGCCACGAGTGCCTGTCGCGCGAACCTCTTCGCCATCGTCTTCTCCTTCGTTCCTCGCGACATCAGTAGTTGACGTCCGTCTCGCGGGCCGGCTTGTCGGCGGCGCCGTCCGAGTCGAGATAGGCCGCGCTCACGCGCACCGGGTTGCGGCTCCACAGGCCGTAACGCTTGTCGACGTGTCCAGCTTGCAAGACGTCGACGCCTCCGCTGCCGCAGCCGTCGAACTCGTCGAACGGATCGGAGCGGTTCATGCGCACCGTCAGCTTCGGCAGCCCCTGCGGCGCGTACGGCCAGGGCCAGGCGGTCGAGAGCAGGCCGTGGAAGTGGATGTTGCCGATGCGGTTCGTCAGCATCTGGTGCGTGTGGCCGTGGATCACGGTGACGTTCGAGAACGGCTGCAACAGCTTCTGCACGTCCTCGGCGTCGTCGGTCCAGAAGTTCCACGACTTGTGGATCTTGTAGAGCGGCGAGTGCGAGAACACGATCAGAGGCGTTGTCGGAGCCAGCTTGGCGAGGTCGTTCTTCAGCCAGTCGCGCTGTGGCGCGCCAACCGTGAACGGGCGGCCGTTGGGGTTGTCGAGCTGCGCCATCGCCAGCATCCGGTCCATCGGCGACAGCTTCGGCCCGGTCCAGTAGTCCTCGACGATGACCGAGTTCAGAACTACGAAGTGCACGCCCTTGTGATCGAAGGAGTAGGTGTCCTTGCCGAAGTTCTTCCGCCAGCCCTCGCCCATGTCGAGGTACCAGTCGTGCTCGCCGACCATCATGTAGGTCTTGGGCTTGAGCGCCTTCAGGAGCTGGGCGCCTTCGGCGATCTCGCCCGGCTGGCCGAGCTGGGCCAGGTCGCCGCCGAAGAGCACGAAGTCGGGCTGCGGGCTCATCGCGTTGACGTCGTCGATCGCCTTGATCGCCGCGCGGATGAAGCGCTCGTTCAGCTTCTTCTCGTAGAGATGCGTGTCCGAGACGTAGGCGAACGAGAACGACTTCTCGGGCGCGGCGGCGTGCACGACGTCGACCGGCTGGAAGGAATGCGGCAGGAGATCGCTCGTGGCCATGGCGCCGGCCGCGGCCACGCTGGCGGCCTTCATGAAATCGCGCCGGCCGAGGCGCAGCACGCTGTCGAAGTAGCGGTTGCGATCGTCCAGATAGCGTTCGAATCGGTCTTTCATCGCGATCTCCTCACTTGCCGGACGCCCGGAGTGCCGCTCGCTTGGGCGATCCGTCGCCTTCGCCGGTGAGGGCCTCCATGAACGCCACCAGATCCTGCTTTTCCTGGTCGGTCAGCTTCAGCGGGGTGATGCCGCCGTCCAGGTTCGGGTTCGGCTCGCCGCCCTTGTCGTAGAAGTTCACCACGTCGAGCAGCGTCGCTTCGCTGCCATCGTGCATGTAGGGCGCGCTCGTCGCGATGTCGCGCAGCCCCGATGTCTTGAAGGCGCCGATGTCCTTGGGCTGCTTCGTGACCGCGAAACGGCCCAGCTCCGTGAAGTCGGGATGGACGGCCAGCTCCTGCGGATCGCTGACGGCGGCGGCGCGGCGCGCCAGCGCGCCAAAGTCACGGCCTTTCGCGGCGACGCCGATGTTGTGGAACTTGTTGTCGGAGAAGTTGGGCGTCGCGTCGCCGAAAGGATGGCAGGTGTTGCAGCGGCCCTTGCCGTTCCAGAGCTCCCAGCCGCGCTTCGCGGACCCCGAGAGCGCGGCGGCGTCGCCCGCGACGAAGCGGTCGAAGGGCGAGTTGCCGCTCAACACGGTGCGCTCGAAGCTCGCGATCGCGGCGGCGATGTCGTCGATCGTCGGCTCGCGCTTGAACACCTTGGCGAACTCGTCGCGATAGTCCGCCGCTTGCCGGACGATCTTGACCGCGTCGTCGTGGCTGCCGAGCGCCATCTCGACCGGGTTGATCATCGGGCCCTTCGACTGCTCCTCGAGCGTGGCCGCGCGACCGTCCCAAAACTGAAACTCGTTGAAGACCGAGTTCAGCACGGTCGGCGCGTTGCGCGCGCCCTTCTTGCCGCCGACGCCCTCGGACACTCTCTTGCCGTCCGAGAAGCCGTGGTCGGGATCGTGGCAGGTGGCACAGGAGACCGTGCCGTCCTTGGAGAGGCGCTTGTCGAAGAAGAGCTTGCGGCCGAGCGCGACCTTCTCGGGCGTCACCGGGTTCTCGGGCGGTACGAGCAGCTCCCAGAGATCCGCCGGCAGTCCCTTGGGGACGAAAGGATTGCGGCTTTGCGCGCGCGCCACTTCGAGCCCGCCGCACAGCATCAGGATCGCGAGCACGGTCGTCGTCGTCTGGCGTTGGCTCATCTTGGACCCTGCTCGAAGAACACGCGGTTCGAGGTTTTATTCCCGGGAGTTGGATTGCTGGCCAGGAAGGTAGAAATGGACGAAAAAGCGACTTCGGTTGTTATTCTTCATGGGTGAGTCGTGGCGCCAGCGAGGACGCGGAATTTCGGCGCAAGACGGTCGGTTGCCTGGACGGCCTGTTCGGGTTCGCGCTGGCGCTCAGCCGCGACCGCACGGTCGCCGAAGATCTCGTCCAGGAGACCTACCTGCGGGCGCTCAAAGCCGCGCGCCGGCCGCTCGCGAGCGAGGATGTGCGGCCCTGGCTGTTCACCATCCTGCACAACGTCTGGCGCAACGAGCGCCGGCGGCGCGTGGCCGAGCCTCTCGATGACCTGCCGGAGATCCTGGAAACCGCGGCCGCGACCCAGCCGAGCGCCGAAGCAGAGCTCGACCGCGGAGCGGCAACCGACAGCATCCGCCGCGCCATCGACGAGCTGCCCGAGACGTATCGCGAGGTGGTTGCGCTGCGTTTCAGTGAGGGCTTCAGCTACCAGCAAATCGCGGCGACCCTCGACTGCCCCGCGGGAACGGTGATGAGCCGGTTGGCGCGCGCGCGGGCGTTGATCCGCAAGGCGGTGCAGCGGGCCCAGCTTTCGCGAATCGTGGGAGGTCGGGCGTGACCGACTGCGACGCCGTTCGGCGCCTGCTGCTGGCCCACCTGGACGGCGAGCTGGTCGGCGATGAGCGCCAGGCGTTCGAGGCGCACCTTCGGGAGTGCGCTGCGTGCCGGCGCGCGCATGCCGATGAGGTGAACCTGGCTTCGGCGATCGAGGCCGCGATGGCGCGGCCGGCGGCGCCCGAGGCGCTTCGGGCGCGGGTTCTGCGGCTGGCGGAAAAAAGGGGGCCTTCGCTGGGGCGGCATCTCGCGCTCGCGGCGACGCTGGCCGCCGCCGTGGCGATCGCGGCGATTGGCATCGGGCGTTTCCGAGCCGCCGACACCGGGCGCAGGAGCGACCTCGTCTCGGTGGCCGTCGATTCGCACCTGCGCTACGCGGGCGGCCGGCTGCCGCTGGAGGTGCGCTCGGAGAAGACCGAAGACGTGTCGCGCTTCTTCGACGGGCGCGTGCCGTTCCACCTGACGCTGCCGGACTACCCGGTCGGCCCGGGCGAGCAGAAGTTCTACACGCTCGAGGGCGGCCGGCTGGTGTCGCTGCGCGACGACTACGCCGCCTATGTCGCATATCGGATGGAAGAACGGCCGATCTCGTTGCTGGTCGCCTCGGCGACGCGGGTCCAGCCCTCGGGCCGCGAGACAGTCACCTCAGGCCGGCTGACGTTTCATCTGGATTCCGTCGCCGGCCTGAACGTGATTACCTGGATCGACAACGGCCTGGCCTACGCGCTCGTCTCGGATCTCTCCGTGAACGGCGA
>CAZVOI010000330.1:0-2074 GCA_964628275.1 uncultured Acidobacteriota bacterium
CTTGGACACGCCGGCGCGCTTGGCGACATCGGTGATCGTGGGCTTGCCGCGCGCGCGCGAAATCACTTGACGCTGACCTTCCTGAATCGCTAGCTTGTGCTGTGTGGAACGCTCCACAATAGCAGATCGGCGGCCAGCCTAAGACAACCCCGGCGCGCATTACCATTGGCCGGCGCAATGCGCGCTGCTTTGGATTCCAGACCAGGAGGCCCCGCTGAGAACGCCGAGACCGATGCTCTTCCTCTTCGCCGGCGTGATCGCCGCGCTGAGCGCGACCGGACTGCAACGGCAGCCGCAGCCACCCTCTGTCGCGCCGAAGCTGGTGCTGGTGTTGTCCGTCGACCAGATGCGCTTCGACTACTTGACGCGGTTCCGACCGCTGTACAAGGCGGGCCTCAAGACGCTCCTGGAACGCGCGGCCGTCTTCTCGAACGCACACTATCGGCATGCCAACAGCGAGACGGGCCCCGGTCACGCCGTGATCGCGTCCGGCCAGAGCGCGCCCTACACCGGCATCATCGCGAACGAGTGGTATGACAGCCTGCTGAAGCGCCAGGTCAACGTCGTCGAGGACCCGAGCGTCGTCGCTCTGGGCGGAGCGGGCCGCGGCGCGTCGCCGATCCACTTCCAGGGCTTCACGATCGGCGACATGCTGAAGAAGAAGAACGCCGCATCGCGCGTCGTCGGCATCTCGGTCAAGGACCGCTCCGCGATCCTGATGGCTGGGCCGCGCGCGGACGCCGCCTATTGGTTCGAGGCGCAAGTCGGCAACTTCGTGACCAGCACGTATTACATGAAGACGGCGCCGGCGTGGCTCCAAGCCTGGAACGCCAGGCGTCCGGCCGACGTATTCGCGGGCAAGAGCTGGACCAAGAGCCTGCCGGAAGAGGCCTACAAGAAGTACGCCGGCGAAGACGACATGCCTGGCGAGTTCGATCTCAAGGACACGGTGTTCCCGCACGTCTTACCGAGCCCGGCCGGCAGTCTTGCCTACTACACCGCGTTTCGGCGTTCCCCGATGGCCGACGAGGTGTTGCTGGACGCGGCGCTCGAGGCGATCAAGGCGCACGAGATCGGCGCGCGCGACGCCACCGATCTCTTCGCCATCGGCTTTTCGGCGACCGACTCGATCGGCCACGCTTTCGGCCCCGACAGCCACGAGATCATGGACCAGATGGTCCGCCTCGACCGGACGCTGGGTCGGTTGTTCGACGCGATCGAGCAGCGCGTCGGGATGTCACGAACCCTGGTGGTGCTGTCCGCGGACCACGGCGTGATGCCGCTCGTGGAACGCCTGAAGTCGCAGGGCGTCGACGCGCGGCGCGCGCGACCCGAGGACTTCTCAAAGGCCGTGGCGGCCGCTCTCGAGCGTCGATTTCCAGGCAAGACCGGGCTGGTGGCATTGCAGCTCGGCCCGGATGTCTGGCTGGACCTTCCGGTCCTCGAGCGGCTGGGTTTGAAACGCGCCGATGTCGAGGCGGCCGTCGAGAAGGGCCTCCTCGACACGGGTCTGGTCACATCCGTGTACACGCATGCCCGGCTGATCGGAGATCCGCCGGCCGACGACGCACATTTCGCGCTGATCCGCGCGTCGTTCTTCGCGCCGCGCAGCCCCCACGTGATCGGCTTGGTTCGCGAGTTCACCTACGTAGGCTCCAACACCTACGTCGCGGGCACCGGCCACGGCAGCCCCTACGAGTACGACTTACACGTGCCGGTTGTGCTGATGGGCGCAGGCGTGAAACCGGGCTTCTACGACAAGCCCGCCGGGCCCGAGGACATCGCACCCACACTGGGGCTCCTGCTCGGGCTCGAGTATCCGGCGCCAGATGGCGCGCGCCAGCTCCGCGAGATCCTGGCTAACTGAGGACGAGAAGCGATGGCAACCACGATTCCACAGACGGCAGTCACACCGACACTCACACTCACGAAAATGCGCGCCACCGTCGCCAAGGGCGCCGAGTTCTGGAACGACTCCTGCTCGGTCCAGGAGCTCCAGGAAGCGGTGGCAAACGGCGCGACCGGCGCGACCTCGAACCCGGTGATCGTGTTCGGCGTGGTCAAGGCCGATCCG
>CAZVOI010000331.1:0-2289 GCA_964628275.1 uncultured Acidobacteriota bacterium
ACCACTGGTCCCAGCAGATCAGAGTGCCGATGCGGCCGGCTTGGGTGTCGAACGCGCGGAACCCCAGGTCGCCGGGAGTGAAGTAGAACTTCTCGTAGAAGAGCGGATCGTCGGGGATGTGCATCTTGCGGTAGACGCCCAACAGCTCTCCGGTCTTCTCCAGGATCGCCGCGCTGTTGTGGTAGAGGCCGGCGGCGCGCCGTTCGAAGAGCGGCGCCACGATCGCGACCCCGGCCTCGCGCGCCGCGCGCCCCAGCGCCTCGGTGCTCGGGCCGGGGATCGGCTCGGCTAGATCGAAGAGCGCGTGGTCCTCGCGCTGGCAGAAGTAGGGCGTGCGGAAGAGCTCCGGGAGGCACACCACCTCGGCGCCACGTCCGGCGGCGTCCTTCACGCGGTCGGCGGCCTTCGCGAGGTTCGCGGCGGAATCCGCCGACATCGACATCTGCACCAGGCCGACCTTGAACGCGGGCTTCGCCATCGCGCCGGAAGTTTATCAGCGCAGCTGCCGAACAACTTTTTGCAAACCAATCACGAAGGCCAGGGCCTGTCGCGAGGTGTCCGCGCGCGAGGACGCTCGTCGTCGGTCCGCCGTCTGCGCGAGCCTTGGTCCGCAACGAGTTAGAGTTCGGAACGCTCCTGGCCCGCGCGTTGCAAGCATGCTTGGCCAAGCACGAGCAACGCGTCCCCTTCGAGATGGAGGCCATATGACGAAGCCGACGAAGCTACTGAAGAGCGCTCTGGTCCTGTTGGGAGGGCTCGGCCTCGCCGCCGGCGCGCAGGCCCAGTACTTCGGCCGCACCCCCGTTCAATGGGAACGCTTCGACTTCTCGATCCTGAAGACCGAGCATTTCGACGTGTACTACTACCCTGAAGGCAAGCAGGCCGCTGAACAGGCGGGACGCCTGGCCGAGCGCTGGTACACGCGGATCTCGCGGATGCTCGACTTCCAGCTTCCGGATCGCCAGGCGCTGATCCTGTACGCGAGCCAACCGCAGTTCCAGCAGACGAACACCATCGGCGGCGCGCCCGGCGAGGGCACCGGCGGCGTCACCGAGGCGTTCAAGCGGCGGATCGTGCTGCCGGTCGGCGTTTCGCTCGACGAGACCGACCACGTCCTGGGCCACGAGCTGGTCCACGCCTTCCAATACGCGGTCACCGGCCAGGGCAAGATCGTGGGCAGCAACTTTCCCTCGGCGCTGCGCATGCCGCTCTGGTTCATCGAGGGCATGGCGGAGTACCTGTCGGTCGGTCCGGTCGACGCGCACACCGCGATGTGGCTGCGCGACGCGGCACGCAAAGAGAAGCTGCCCGCGATCAAGGACCTCGACGACCCGAAGTACTTTCCGTATCGGTACGGCCAGGCGCTGTGGGCCTTCATCGCGGGCAGGAACGGCGACGCCGTCGTCGCCGCGATGCTGAAGGCGGTGGGGCCGCGAACCAACGACCCGCTGCTGCTGTTCGCCGAGGTCATGCAGATCGACCACGAGAAGCTCACCAAGGAATGGCACGCCGCGATCCGCAACGCGCAGTCGCCGATCATCGCCGGCAAGAAAGACGCCGACACCTACGGCCCGGCCCTGGTCACCGAGAAGAAACAGGGCGGCAACCTCAACATCGGGCCCGCGCTCAGCCCCAACGGCGAGCGGCTGGCCTTTCTCTCCGAGCGCGACCTGTTCTCGATCGAGCTGTTCTTGCAAGACACCGCCACCGGCGGCATTCTGAAGCAGCTCTCGAAGAGCGCGACCGACCCCCACATGGAGAGCCTGCAGTTCATCAACTCGGCGGGCTCATTCGACCGCTCCGGCAAGCGCATCGCGATCGGCGCCGTCCACAAGGGCCGCCCGCTGCTGGTGATTCTCGACGCCGAGAGCGGCAAGCGGGTGCGTGAGGTGCCGCTGCCCAAGCTCGGCGAGATCTTCACGCCCAGCTTCGCTCCCGACGGCAACCGGCTGGTGTTCGCGGCGCTCGCCGACGGGTTCTCCGACCTCTTCGTTTACGACCTCGAGAAGGCGGACTTGAAGCGCCTGACCAGCGACGCCTTCGCCGATTTCCAGCCGGCCTGGTCGCCCGACGGCAAGACGATCGCGTTCGTGACCGATCGCTACACGACGCGGCTCGCCGACCTGGCCGAGGGCCACTATCGGCTCGCCGCCGTCGACGTGGTTTCGGGCGACGTTCGCCCGCTCGCGCACTTCGACCGCGGCAAGCACATCAACCCGCAGTGGTCGGCCTCGGGCGACAGCCTCTACTTCTTGAGCGACGCGACCGGCATCACCAACCTGTTCCGGG
>CAZVOI010000332.1:0-6579 GCA_964628275.1 uncultured Acidobacteriota bacterium
TTCATTGCCTGCGCGAAGAGGTTCACGATCCAGGCGGGCCCGCCCGCGCACGCGGGCAGGAGCGGCAGCTCCTTCACCACGATGCCGCGGCGTTTCGCGTAGAGCCGCCACGGCGAGATGCCGCCTGTGTGCTCCTGGTCCGTGCTCACCACCTCGTCACCGGGTTGGAGGTCGAGACCATTCGCGAGCATGCCCATGCCGACGGTCGCGTTCTGCGTCAGCGCGACCTCGTCGGCGTCGGCGCCGAAGAAAGCGCCCACGGTTCTACGCAGCTCCAGAAGCTGTTGGTAGCCCGTGAGCGGCTCGCCGTCCGCCTGGAAGTAGGGCCAGTCGGGAAGCTCGCGCTCCAGCCGCCGGGTGCCCTCGGCGAGAGCGTCCACGACCTCGCGCGGCGACGCGCCGAGCGTGCCGGTGTTGCAGTAGGTCACGTCCTCGGGAAACAGGAAGTGACGGCGGGCTTCGGCGAAGACGGCATCGTCGGAGGCGGCGCCCGACTGGGGGAGCGCCGCTTCGGCGTGTCGCGTGGCCATGCTGGCCAGGCCCAGGGTTCCGAGGAACGCGCGTCGCTCGATCTTCTGCATGACGTAGTCTCCCTAGAACTCCCACGTCACGCCAGCCGCGGGCAGCAGCGGGAAGAGCGTGTCCCGATCGAAGACGACCCGGCCGGTCCGCGGGTCGACCGAGGCGTCTGTGTATCGGTAGTGGATGCGGTTGAGGACGTTCGCGACCTCGGCGTAGAGCGTCAGCTTCGAGCGCTTGAAGAAGAACGCCCGGTTGGCCCGCAGGTCGAGCCGGCTGTAGGGCGGGACGCGCAGCAGGTTGCGCTCGCTGGCCAGCACGAAGCCCACGTTGGCCTCCGCGTAGAAACCCGCGATCGGCAGGTTGCTGCCGTAGCGGTACTTCGCGCTCAGGTTGAGGCGGTCGTTCACGCGCAGGCTTGCGTACGCGTTGAGCGTGTGCCGCTGATCGAAATCGCTCAAGAAGCTGGCGCGTGTGACGCTGTCGGTGCGGCGCGCGTGGCCGTAGGCGTAGGAGATCCAGCCGGAGACTCCGTTGGCGCTGCGGCGTTGCACGAAGGCTTCGAAGCCGCGCGAGCGGCCCGTGAGGGAGTTCTGGAAAGTGGGGGCGGCCGCGGGCCGGACGATGCGGCCGGCGACCAGCCGGAACTCGGAGTTGGGGAGGAAGAGACGCTGGCTCTCTTCTTGATCGTAGACCTCGACGCGCACGCGCAGGTTGTCGCGGACGAGATGCTCATATCCAACGACGTAGTGATCGCTGCGTTCTGGCAGCAACCCGGCATTGGCGAACTCGCCGAAGAGCCGGTCGAACGCGGGGAACTGCGCGTGCCGGCCCGCGGCAGCGCTGAGCTTGGATCGCGGCGAGAACGCGAAGCTGGCGCTGGCGCGGGGCAGCCACACGTGCTGGTTCTTGACGCTCCATCCGTCGTAGCGCCCGCCGAGCGTCACGCGCAGCCGGCTGCCGCCGGTCGTCCAGGTGTCCTGGACGTACGCGCCCGGCTGCCAGGAGGAGAGGTCGTAGTCGTAGAGGCTGCGTGTGCGTTGCGGCTGGCCTTCGAAGCGGTTCTCTCGCGCGGCCTGGTCGAGATGCCGCGGCGCAAGACCGGCTTCGAGAACGTGCCCGCTGCCCAGCGCGTGCGTCAGGTCGACGCGCATGCCTGTCTGCACCGACTCGGAGTCGAAAATGAGATCCGCCGCCTGGTTTCGATTGCGCCCCGTCTCTCGCGTCGAGTATGCGTTGACCGCGAGCGACGTCTTGGCCGAGGGCGAGTAGCGCCAGCGCCCGCTGGCGAGCTCGGTCTTCGCATCGGCCCGAGCCACCGAGTTGCGGCCTTGGCCCGGGTCGTCGTCCGAGTACGTCGCGTCGCCGTGAAGCAGGAACAGGCTCCACTGATTGGCGCCGGATCGATACGACAGCTTGGCCTGGAGGTCGTAGTAGCCGACGACGAAGGATGGGTTGTCCTGGATCCGGTTGACCACGTAGTCGAGAAAGCTCTTCCGGCCGCCGACAAGCCAGGAGACTTTCTTCTGGCTGCCGAGCGGACCCTCGCTCCAGAAGGAAGCGCCGGTGGCGCCGAGGCTCAGCCGGGTCGCTCGCTTGTCGCGGCTGCCGTCGCGCGTTTCCAGGCTGAGCGCCCCGCCCACGCGATCGCCGTAGCGCGCCGGCGCGGCGCCGCTCAGCAGCGCGACCGACGCTACGACGTCGCCGTTCAGGATCGTCAGCGTGTAGCCGTCGTTGACGTCGCGCACCGTGTGGAATGGCGACGATGCCAGCACGCCGTCGATGTACAGGCCGACCGACTCGAAACCGGAGCCGCGCACCGAGAACGTCGCGCTGAAGTCGTCGCCGGTGACGACGCCCGGCAGCGCCTGCACGGCGCGCAGCGAGTCGTCGGCGACCACGCTCGACAGGTTCCTGAGCTCGCTGCTGTCCAGCGTGTGCTCGGAGACGGCGCCCGGATCGCTCGGCTCGAAGACGGACGCGCTCACGCTCACCTCTTCGGACCGCTTGATCGCGTCCTGGCCCAGCGCCACGTTGAGCTCGAGCGGCCCGGCCACGTCGATATCGCGCTTCACCAGGCCGTAGCCGACCGTGGAGACGTACAGCTCGACGCGCCCAGCGGGCACGGCCGCGAGCTCGAAGACGCCTCGGCGTCGGTCAAAGCACTCGAGCGGTGGGCGCGGATCGAGACCAGCGCCTTCGCGATCGGCTCGCCGGTTCGCGAGTCGACCACGCGTCCTCTCACCGGAAAGCCGGGCTCGTCGCTCGCGCCGGCGTGCAGCGCCGCCACCAGGCTCAACAGCAGCCCGGCCAGGCGCCGTTCTCGGTCGTTCAAGCCCCCATCCCCTTTCATCTTGACCCGCCTCGGCAGAGACTCGTCAACCGATGCGTCAGAATCTTCTTACATCGCTGCTCCTGGTCGCGCTACCCGCGGGAGCCGACACCTATCCGCGCCAGCCTGTCGACGCGCTTCACTACGTGTTCCGGATCTCGTTCGGCGATGCCAGCAACGAGATCGAGGGCGAGGCCAGCGTCCGCCTGCGGTTCACGAGCGATGGCGTGAGGGAGGCCTTTCTCGATCTCGCCACGGTCGCGGAAGGCAAGGGAATGACGGTGCTCTCCGTCGCGCGCGGCAGCGAGGCCGTGTCGTTCGAGCACAAGAGCGACCGGCTCCGGTTGCCGCTCGCTTCACCTTCCAAGGCCGGCCAGGAAGAGACGTTCGCGATCCGTTACCGCGGCGTTCCCGCCGACGGGCTGCGGCTGATCCCCAACATCTACGGCGAGCGCACCGCGTTCAGCGAGAACTGGCCGGACAAGGCACGCCAGTGGCTGCCGATGATCGATCACCCCTCCGACAAGGCCACCGGCGAGTTCATCGTCACCGCGCCGAGTCAGTATCAGGTGGTCGCGAACGGCGTGTTGGCCGAGGAGCTGGACCTGCCGAACGGCCTGCGCCGCACGCGTTGGATCCAGGGCGTGCCGATCTCCTCGTGGCTCTACGCCGTCGGCGCGGCGCGCTTCGCGGTCCATCACGCGGGAACCGTCAAGGGCGTGCCGCTCCAGACCTGGGTGTTCCCACAGGACCGCGAGAAGGGCTATCCGCTCTTCGAAGCAACCTCCCGCCGGGCGCTCGAGTTCTTCAGCGAGTGGATCGGCCCTTTCTCGTACGAGAAGCTCGCCAACGTCGAAGCCGCCGGCATCAACGGCGGCACCGAGCACGCGTCCGCGATCTTCTACGGCGAGAAGGGCGTGACCGTGGGCCGCGCGCCGGTGGTGCACGAGATCGCGCACCAATGGTTCGGCAACGCGGTCACCGAGCGCGATTGGGACGACGTCTGGTTGTCCGAGGGCTTCGCGACGTATTTCACGCTGCTCTTCTCCGAGCACTTCGAGGGCCGCGAGGCGTTCGTGGCGGGTCTGACACAGAGCCGCGATCGCGTGCTCGACCTGGAAAAGCGGCTGCCCGATTCGCCGATCGTTCACCGCAACCTGGCCGACATGAAGAAGGTCCTGAACCAGCTCATCTACCAAAAGGGCGGCTGGACGCTCCACATGCTGCGCCGCCTGATCGGCAGCGAGGCGTTCTGGAAGGGTATCCGCGAATACTACCGGCGTTACCAGAACCAGAACGCCTCGACCGACGAGTTCCGCCGCGTCATGGAAGAGGCGAGCGGGCGCGATCTCGACTGGTTCCTGGCACAGTGGCTGAATCGCAGCGGCGTGCCGCGGATCGAAGGGAGCTGGCGCTACGACGCGGCCGCGAAGACGATCGAGGTGACGCTGGCGCAGACGCAAGCCGGACCGCCCTTCCGGCTGCCGATCGAGCTCGGCGTCGTGATCGGTTCCGCGCCGCCGCGCATCGAACGCCTCGATCTGAAAGAGCCGCGCGCTACCTTCAGGATCTCGGCTGACACGGAGCCTTCGGCGATTCTGCTCGACCCGGGAACGTGGTTGCTGATGGAATCGGGCCCGTTCCTGAAGGGCCGTTAAGATCCTGGACGTGCATCCGATCGGAGACAGAATGAGAGTCAAGGCCGCGATCCTGTGGATCGGTTTGGCGGCGCCGCTCGCCCACGCGCAAGCGACGCGCGCCGACTACGAGCGCGCGCTCTCGATGCGCGACCGTCAGCAGTTCGCCACTACCGGCGTAGTGGACGGCGTCAACTGGATCGGCAAGACCGGCCGGTTCCAGTACCGCCGCACGCTGGCGGGCGGGCACGAGCACATGCTGATGGACCGGGAGACGCTCGAGAAGCGGCCCGCGTTCGACCACACCCGGCTAGCGGAGGCGCTCAGCCGAGCGAGCGGCGAGAAGCAGGAACCGCTGCGGCTGCCGACGTTCACGTTCGGTGACGACGAGCGCGCGCTGGAGATGATCATCGAGCAGACGCGCTACCGCTGCGCGCTGGCCGAGTATTCCTGCACGCGCATCGAGGCGCCGCTGTTCCCCGGCGCCATCCGCGGCGTCAGCGGGCCGGTGCGCGGCGCCGAGCCGCCGCGCCAGGTGAAACCGAAGGCGTCGCCCGACGAGAAGTGGGAGGCGCTGATCGACAACTTCAACGTGGTGCTGCGGCCGAAGGGCGAGAAAGCGGAACGCCACTTGACGGGCGACGGCACGGAAGGCAATCCCTATGACCTCGCGTCACTGGCCTGGTCGCCCGACTCGAGCAAGATCGCCGTCTATCGGATCCGGCCCGGCTATCGCCGCACCGTCCACTACGTCGAGAGCGCGCCCGAGGACCAGCTTCAGCCCAGGCACTGGACGCTCCAGTACGCGAAGCCCGGCGACGATCTCGATCTGGAGCAGCCGGTGCTGATCCAACTCGACGGCAAGGCGATCGCGGTCGGCAACGCGCTCTTCCCGAACCCCTACTCGCTCTCGATGCCGGTGTGGCGCAAGGACGGTCGTGGCTTCAGCTTCGACTACAACCAGCGCGGCCATCAGGTCTACCGAGTGATCGAGGTGGACGCCGCGACCGGCGTCGCCCGAGGGGTGATCTCAGAGGAACCAAAGACCTTCTTCCACTACGGGCTCGCCGCCAGCAACCGCCAGACCGGAAAGCGCTATCGGTTCGACGTGGCTGACGGCAGAGAAGTCGTCTGGATGTCCGAGCGCGACGGCTGGAACCATCTTTTATCTGTATGACGGCGCCAGCGGCCATGTGAAGAGTCCGATCACGAAGGGCGACTGGGCGGTACGGGGCGTCGAGAAAGTGGACGAGGAGAAGCGGCAGATCTGGTTCAGCGCGACCGGGACGCGCGCCGGCGAAGACCCGTACTTCCTCCACTACTTCCGGATCGGCTTCGACGGCTCGCGCCTGACGCCGCTCACGAAAGCGCCCGCCGATCACGAGCTGAAGTTCTCGTCCGACATGCGGCACTTCGTCGACAGCTACTCGCGTGTGGACCTGCCCACGGTCGCGGAGCTGCGCAAGACCGACGACCTGTCGCTCGTCGCGGAGATCGAGAAGGCCGACATCACGGAGCTGCAAAAGGCCGGTTGGAAGGCCCCCGAGCCGTTCGTGGCCAAGGGCCGCGACGGAACGACGGATATCTGGGGGCTGATCTTCCGGCCGTCGCGTTTCGATCCCAAGAAGAAGTACCCGGTGATCGAGAACATCTACGCCGGGCCGCACGGCTCGCACGTGCCGAAGGCGTGGAGCCCCTATTCGCAATCTCAGGCGCAGGCCGAACTCGGTTTCATCGTGGTGCAGATCGACGGCATGGGCACGTCGAATCGTTCGAAGGCGTTCCACGACGTGGCCTGGCAGAACCTCGGCGACGCGGGCTTCTCGGACCGGATCCTGTGGCACAAGGCTGCCGCCAAGAAGTACCCCTACTACGACGCCAGCCGCGTCGGCATCTACGGCGGATCGGCGGGCGGCCAGAACGCGATGGGTGCCTTGCTCTTCCATCCCGAGTTCTACAAGGTCGCCGTCGCGTACGCGGGCTGCCACGACAACCGGATGGACAAGATCTGGTGGAACGAGCAATGGATGGGCTGGCCGATCGGCCCGCAATACGCGGCCGCGTCCAACGTCGACAACGCGGCCAAGCTGC
>CAZVOI010000333.1:0-6156 GCA_964628275.1 uncultured Acidobacteriota bacterium
GACATGCTCCAAGTGCTCTCCCGCGGGTGCTCTCCGCCCTGACCTGATGTCGCTGACGAGGTCGGGTCAGAAACCTTCACTTTCTCGTGGTCGGCTACAATGCTACCAGCGTGCTACCCCGCCACGTCACTTTCCGCCCCCTTGGCTCCCGTCGCTGCGGTCGCCAGCGTCGGCGGGACGTGAGGTTACGTGGCTTGAGGTCGAGTTGGGTTCGTTCGGGACGGTTTCGTAATCAGCAGGTCCACGGTTCAAATCCGTGCGCCGGCTCCAATTCCTTCAAGGGCTTCCGAGGCTGCCTCGGCGATCGGCCACCAACCACCAGGTAATCGCCGACCACCGCCGGCACCACCCGTTGGCGCACTGGGCGCGGTCGTCTTCACTCGCGAGTGGCGGTGTGGCTCTTCTGTTCCGCGGCGGATGACGATCGGACGCGACGCGGCGTGCGCGGACGGCGCCGGCAAGATCTCCGCCTCCAATCTCTTGGGGACTATGCCGACTTTGACACCAAGCGGGCGGTCTCCGACAATTGGGTCACCAAAACGCTCGAATGTCTGACGAAAGGCCTTCCCGGCTGCGTGCGGGAGTTGCTTACTACAGGCACCTCGTCTGGATCGCCTTTCATGGAGCCTGGGCGACCGTCGGAATCGTCTCGACCGTCGTGGCCTTGCTTCTCTCGTTGGGTCTCAAGGTCGCCCTTGCGCGCAGCCCAACGATCGCCAAGCCGACGGTCGATCTTGTGAACGATCTCACTTGGGTACTCCCGCTATCGGTGTTCTTGGTCGTGTTCGTTGTCCGGCTGGTCCTGGCTCCGTTCTTAGCCTTTGAGAAAGAGGCGCTGCACGAGGAGCTTGTTGATGCGCTCAAGCGGCAAGGAGAGCGGCCGATAGAGGTCATAGCAAAACTGCCCGACGCCCAGAAGCCGGCGGGTTTATCGCGAGAATGGCGCGATCTGGCGGAGAAGTTCGGTCGGCTGCCAAGCGATCTACGAGGAGACTGGTGGGTCTGGGATACGCAGGTAGATGAGCCGCCGGTCTGGGAAGGTCTGCGCGGTAATGGCACCAAAGAAGGCGAGGCTCTGTGCCGAATCGCCGGGAACATGCTGGTGAAGTCTCCCAAGATCGCGGCGTCTCTATCTGATCGCGTTCGCGCGAGGACAGACGCATTGGACCGGTGGCTTGATTACTTGAAGGAAAGTTATTCCGGGTCGAGCAACACGCTGTTCTTTGAGGGAAACCGTCCTGGTCCTGACGAAACGACCGTCAATGGCATCGCGGGTCAGATTGAGCGGATAGGCGCCGCATCAACAGCCGCCTGTCTCAACTGTGCGGCCGAAGAGACCTAGCAGGGTATTGGCCTGGGATGTTGAACGTGGTGGTGGTCTCGCGGCCGCCGGTCGGCGTGCAGGCCGACGCGGTACCGACACAAGCGAGGACTATGTAGCCTCCGCCGTACTCCATCGACACGTCGGTCCTTGCCACGGCTGCGAGGATGGGACCGACCCTCACGGAGTTGCGGCTCCCGGCAGGCAACAGGAACGGCACCTCGTCGGCCCTCGACTGTCCGGACTTGCGTGTCTCGTTGGGCGTCAGCGCCGGCGGCGCGTCCGATCGCTTCGCGGCGCTGACGTTGAAAGTGGCGCTCGATCCGTCGTCCTCTCTGACGACGTACGAACCCGAGAAGCTCCGCCCGGTTGCGTCGACCGCGGCGCGAAGCGAGATCATCGCTCCGTTCAGCACCAGGTCGCGCGCGGCCGAGATCGTGCCGGTGACGCCGGGCGCTTCCGTGTCGCCCGCGAACTGCAGCACACCAGAGACGGATCCGGAGGTCTCCTTGAGGCCCACGGTGATGCTCGGCACGATCGAACCCGCGGGAACGCCGACGAGACTCAGATCCCAGGTCCCGGTGAGGCTCGCCCTGACCGCCGGGAGCGTCGTGGTCGTCACGGTGACCGCCGATGGAGACCCGTGCGCAGGAGCGAGATCTACAAGTACTTCTTCAGCCAGGCCAGGACCTCGTCCATGTGGCGCTTGCTGTTGGGGCCTTTCAGGATCCAGTGGCCCTCGTCGGGGAAGACCAGGTAGCGCGCCGGCACGTTCAGGCGCTGGAGCAGCTTGAAAGTCGTCATCGACTCGCTGATCGGGACGCGGTAGTCGAGCTCGCCCTGGGTGACGAGAGTCGGCGTCTTCCAGCTCTTGGCGTAGCGGATCGGCGATTGATCGAACCACTGGCCCTTGCCGGTGTCCCAGATCGGCGCGCCCATCCGCAGCTCGCGGTCGATGCCGCCGTCGTTCACGCCGTACTGCGACTCGTTGTTGACCGCGCCGGCGTGGTTGACGAGCGCCTTGAACTGGTTGGTGCTGCCGTTGTACCAGTTCATCAGGTAGCCGCCGTAGGACGCACCCGCCGCCGCCTGGCGCGTCAGGTCCATCTGCGGGTACTTCCTGGCCGCCTCCGTGATCGCCTGCAGCGTCTCGAGCGCGGGTCCGCGCAAGACGTCGCGCTCGATGTCGTCGGCGAACTTCTCGCCGAAGCCGGTCGAGCCCGTGTAGTTGGTCATGATCACGTAGTAGCCGGGCGACGCCAAGAGGTGCATGTTCCAGCGCGTCGAGAAGGAGTCGGCCGACATCGAGTTGGGGCCGCCGTGCGGGAAGGCCAGGATCGGGTACTTCCTGCCGGGCTCGACGACCGGCGGCGGCAGGATGATCGAGTGGATCTGCTTGCCGTTCTTGGCCGCGAACCAGAAGTGCTCGGGCTTCGGCAGCAGCAGCTGCGCCAGCCGGTCTTCATTGAAGGACGTCAGCACGCGCACCGACTTCGTCGCCGGGTCGAAGCGCACGATCTGGCCGGGATCGGTCGAGGCGATGGCGCGGCCGACGATCACGCCCTTCTCAGCTTGCAGGTCGGCCACCGCGCCGGCGGGCGGGGCGTACGCGACCTCGGGCGCGCCGCCCGACGCCGAGAAGCGGAAGACCTTGGTCGAGCCGTCGTCCTTGGCCTCGACGTAGACCGCCTTGCCGTCGGGGGCCGGCGTGACGTGGCCGACCGAGCGGTCCCAGCCCGCGCTGACGATCGAGAGCTGCGTCCAGCCGGCGCCGCTGAGGCGCGCCAGGCGGTTCACGAAGTAGATCTGGCGCGGGGTGGCGTTCCGCGACTCGACCGCGTAGAGCGCCTGTCCGTCGGAGCTGAACTGGGGATCGCCGAAGCTGGCGCCGGCCGGCGTCAGGCGCTTCGCCGTGCCGCCGCCGGCTGGAATCGCGTAGAGCGCCGACTCGACCGCCTGCGACATGCCCTTCTCGCGGCCCGCGATTCCCTGAAAGACGATCGCCGAGCCGTCCGGAGTCCAGACCGGCGCGAGCGACTCGCTCGAGCTCTCGAACGGGCCGCGCAGCGGCGCGACCCGCACCAGGGTCGCGGCCTTGGCGTCGAGCTCCTGCCAGGCGATCACCGGCTCGCGGTCGTCCAGCCAGGCGTTCCAGAAGCGCACCGGGAAGGCGTCGTAGGCGCGCGCCGTGTCCTGACGCGCGCGCCGCTCGTCGGCGAGCTTCTTCCCCTCGTCGAACGAGAGTGCGCCCGACGGGAGCGCGCTCGTGAACAGGATCGCCTTGCCGTCGGGCCGGAATCGCGGGCCCGACGCGCCGCTCGCGACGCTCGTCAGGCGGCGCGCCTCGCCGCCCGCCGTCGGCAGCAGGTAGATCTGGTCGGCCTCGTCGCCGTCGCGGCGCGTCGCGAACGCGAGTAGCGTCCCGTCCGGCGAGAAGGTCGCGCCGGACTCGGCGCCGCGCGTGTTGGTCAGGCGCCGTGGCGGCGCGGATCCGTCGGTCGGCACGCTCCAGAGGTCCGATTCGGTCTGAGTGCCGTCGTAGGCCGGCTCCGTCACCGAGAAGACGGCGGTCTTGCCGTCGGGGCTCAGCGCCGGCGCGCCGATCCGGTGCAGCAGCCAGACGTCTTCGTGGGTGATCGGGCGCTCGGCGAAAGCGGGCAGCGCGGCGAGGACAACGCAGACGAGGGCGGTTCTGTGCATGCCCGAGAGCATACGAGCGGTCGGTGCATCCTGTCCGCCGCCTCGGCGTCGAAGCCGGACGCCTCGCTTCGAAGAACCTCGTGAGACGCTCTGACGTCATCACGCAGCGGTCGCGCTGGTGGCGTGCGGCGACGAGCACCTCTACGAGAACGTGGCCTTCTTGAGCCGGCTCGACACGATCTTCCTCCTCACCAGGCGCTCCTGCCTGAAGAATGTCCATGTCGAAGGGGCCGTCGAGTCGCAGCCAGCGCGAACGGCAGCGCGTTCTCCGGCACAGCTAACCAGCGAACAGCTTCAGCGGCGCGTGCCTTGCAATGGCGCGGAAGTCGTCGTCGATGGCGAACAGCCGGTGTTCGCCACGGATCGCCAGCGTGGCGATCAGGCAGTCGGATCCCGACACCGCGAGCCCCTTCGCGAGACACCTGTTCTTCAGGCGCGCGGCTTCGACGTGGTCTTCGGTGCCGGCATTCACGATCTCGAAGGACGACCGCAACTTCTGTTCGAGCTCGGCGAACTGCCGTTCGGAGCGGATGCCGCTCAGCACCTCCAGCAACGCGATGCCCGGCAAGCCCAGTGGAGTCTCGCTGGCGGCCAGCTCCGCGAAGCTCGCCTGCAGCCGCTTCTCCTCGTCGCCCGCGGCGCGGCGCCTGAAGACGCGCGACAGAACCGAGGTGTCGAGCAGGATCACCCGCGCCGGCGCTCCTTCTTGTAGTCGTAGCGTGCGTCGTAGTCGATCTTTCCGAAGAGCTTGACCAGCTCCCGGCGTTGGCGCCGCTGCACGAACTCCCGCAGGGCTTCGTTGACGGTCTGGCGCTTGGTGCGATAGCCGCCGAGGCTCAAGGCTCGCCCGAGCAGCTCGTCGTCGATCGCGAGGTTGCTTGGCATACACAGCGAGCTTACACGCAGCCTCTGTGTCGATCCAGCGTGTCGCTGGCGAGCGACGATCGCGGCCGGCGGTCCTAAGGCGCACTCCACCCGCCGTCGCCGCGACCCGCCCACCGGCACCTCGTTCTACGTAGTCGAGAACGGCCGCGTCGGGGATCGGAACGGCGCGCGCCGCAAAGGCACTTCTCGAGTGACTGGCAGGAAAGGGCCAAAGTCCCCAAAGCGTGACGCATGAGCCCGGCGCGTGCCTATTCCCCGCGAGCCGGGTAACCTCGCCGCTCCCGCCGTGCGGAAGACTCAGGCCTACACGCCACGGGTGGCCGGGCTCGCGCGTTGCACATCCAAGATCTTGACCCTCGCACCTCGAACGGGGTAGTCTCATCGACCCAGCCAGATGAAAAGGCCTCGTTTCTCCCTCCGGCTCCAAGTCTGTCGCGTTGGATCTTGCTCCCCGATTCCGCAGGTCGAGGAATGCTCGAAATAACAGTCAACCCAGGCGGGACCAGCCTGAAGAGGAGATATCCGTGAAAGCAAAGTGGTTACATGCGTGGGTCGCAGCCGTGCTGAGCGTGGCGATCGTCCCGCTGGCCGGCGCGGCAGTCGCCGAGGACGACGGACCTGTCTTCGCGGGGCAAGGTGTCGACAACTTGCGTCACCCCAAAGGTGACGAGCAGGCGGCCCTCAAAGCACGGGCGGCGGAAGCCAGGCTTCGGGGCAAGGCTTACGGCAAGACGCACGAGGTGGCGCGCGGCCAGTACGTCGAGCTGGGCCTGGAGAAGACCGATCGCGTCTTCGTGGTGCTCGCCGACTTTGGCAACACCATTCATCCGTCCTACGGCCAAGCTCCTGGTCCGCTGCACAACCAGATCGCGCAGCCGAACCGCGCCGTGGACAACACCACGATCTGGCAGGCGGATTACAACAAAGCTCACTACGAGGGCATGTACTTCAACCAGATGGTGGACTACTACGCCAGACAGTCCTCGGGTCGCTACACCATCAACGGCGAGGTGACCGAGTGGGTCACGGTCCCGTTCAACGAGGCCCGCTACGGCCAAAACACCTCCTGTGGTTCCAGCGTCTGCTCGACCGTGTGGTACCTGATCCGCGACGCCATCAACATCTGACCGCCGACCGGCTCGCCGAGGGGATGACGTCCGCCCAGAGCAAGGCCTACCTCGACACCGTCGACGTCTGGGATCGCTACGATGCTGATGGTGACGGCAATTTCAACGAGCGCGACGGCTACA
>CAZVOI010000334.1:0-15484 GCA_964628275.1 uncultured Acidobacteriota bacterium
CGCTGTCGCTCGGGTTCAGTCTTCGTGCTGGCCAGTGCCCTTCCACTCAGGCAAGAGCCCGTGGGCGAGCCCCATCCGCTCCAGGACTCGGGCCACGGTGAAGTCCACGATGTCGTCGATCGACTTCGGGCGCGTGTAGAAGGCGGGCATCGGCGGCATGATGATCCCGCCGATCTCGGCCAGCGCCGTCAGCTGGCGCAAATGGCCGAGATGGAGCGGCGACTCGCGCACCACCACGACCAGCGGCCGGCCCTCCTTCAGCGTGACGTCGCCGGCGCGCGCGATCAGCGTGTCGGCAAAGCTGTTGGCGAGCGCCGACACGGTCTTGATCGAGCAGGGGGCGACCACCATCCCGTCGGTGCGGAAGGACCCGCTGGCCAGGCCCGCGCCGATGTCGCGGTCGTCGTAGACCGCGTGGGCGAGCGCCTCGACCTCCTTGATCGTGAAATCGGTCTCTTCCAGCAGCGTGCGTTTGCCCGGCGCGCTGATCACCAGGTGCGACTCGAAGCCGCCCAGCGCCCGCAGCTTCTCCAACAGCCGGATGCCGTAGATGCAGCCGGTCGACCCCGAAATGCCGACGACGACGCGCTTCATTTGGACAGGAATTGGCTGGGACGCAGGGATTCGAACCCCGATAAGCAGAGTCAGAGTCTGCTGTCCTACCGTTGGACGACGTCCCAGCAGGACCGACTCAGTAAAGTACCGGACGAGCGCGAGTCCGTCAAACCGGCGCCCGCCCCCGTTAAGCTCAGGTCGCGTGGCTGCTTCCCTGCGTATCGACGCCGAGCAGCGCTTCACCTGCTCGCAGTGCGGCCGTTGTTGCCGGCGTCCCTGGGAAATCGTGGTGACGCCTTCGGAGGCGGAGCTGTATCGCTCCAGGAATGCCGGGCGCTGGTATCGCGACACGGCGGCCGGCGGCGAGGGAACCGCCGGCGATCCGTTCGAGGCGATCGCCGGCACACGAGGCTTTCACAGGATTCGAAAGCGCGACGACGGCGCCTGTGGCTTCCTGTCGCCCGAGAATCGCTGCCGGCTGCACGAAGAGCTGGGCGGGCTTCGCAAGCCGCTCACTTGCCGGATGTTCCCGTATCGGTTCCACCCGGCCGGGGACGAGATCGTGGTGGAGACGAGCTTCTGTTGCCCGACCACGATCGCGAACGTCGGTGCTCCGGTCGTCGAGCAGCGGAACGACGTGCAGGCACTGCGCGCGGAGTGGTTCGCGGTCTACCCCGAGAAACCGGCGGCGCGGCGTTTCATCGCCGGCCGGTCCATCGACGACGCTTCGCTGATCCTGATCCGAGAGGTGGCCACCGCGATCCTCGACCGGCGTGACGCCGAGGGGAAGCTCGACCTGCGATCCAACGCGCAACGGCTGGGCCGGCTGCTCGAGGATTGGACGCGCTCGCGCGTGCTGAAGCTGAAAGACGGCGGCTTCCAGGAGTATCTGGCGCTGACCGGCCGCTTCGCCGCGACCAACGACAAGCCGGTCGCGGCGCGACCGCCGTCCCGGCTGGCGCGATTGCTACAGCGCGGCTTCCTGTTCGTCGTGGTCGCCGCGCGGATCCAGAACGAGAACAAGAACGCGACCGGGTGGCGACTCGCGCTGCGCGGGAAGCTCTTCCGCTTGCTCGCGCACTTCCACGGTCTCGGTCCTGCGGTCGATGGTGTCGACCTCGCCGCCCCGCGCCGGCAGCCGGTCGACGTGAACGCGGCGGGCATCCAGGACATCGTCGGGCACTTCCTGCGATCCGGCGTCGCCATTATCGGAATGGGAAAGCGTCCGGTGATCGAAGAGCTGGCGCTCGCGTTCTGCTACGTCAACGCGGCCTGCGCGCTCGCCTCGATGCGCGCGCAACGGACGGGTTGCGTCCTGGATCCACCGCTCTTCAGCGAAGCGCTGATGCAGGCGGTCGACCTGACGCACGCGGACGACCGTGGCCTGCTCGGCCGCATCCTCGGAGGGCTGAGCGGGGGCGTCCAGGCTCTCGACGTCTTCGCCGCGCGGGCTTCGAGCGCTACTTCGCCGGCGTAGCCGAGGACAGGTACACCGCATTCAAGAGCGCCATGTACGTCGACCAGGTCTGCGCGCGGTACTGCGGCCGGTAGCCGAAAAGAACCACGCGGCCCTTGCCCATCGGCAGCTCGGCCAAGGCGGCCTTTCCCGAAAGGCGCTTGCCGCCGAGCAGCCAGCCCGAGAGCAGCGGGTTCTCCTCGACGTAGGTCGCGACGGCCTTGCCGCCGGTGAGGTCGAAAGCGGGGCTCTCCTCGAACCAGACGCTGCCCGGGTCTTCGAGGCCGTGCGCGAGCGGGTTTGCGCCGTCGACCTTGACGCGCAGGATCGCGCCCGGGCAATAGAAGTCAGCGCTCTGCGGACCGAGGGGCTCGCGGCCTTCGCCGCGGCGCCGGCTGCTGCTCACGTCGGCGAGCGCGTTCTTGGCCGGCACGCCCATCTCGGCGATCGGCATTTCCGACGCGTTGTTGAGCGCGACCAGCGTGCCGCCGGCTTCGACGAACTCCTTGAGCGCGGCTACGCCGGCCTTGCCCAGGCCGCCCACATACTCGTCCGGCATGGCGCCCTCGGCGAAGCCGTTCACCATCTGCCGCGAGCTCTGATCGGGCAGAACGATGACGTCGAAGCGAGCCGCCAGCGCCCCGCCGCGAATGTCCTTGTCGTGGACAGTCTGGTAGCCGAGGCCAACCTCTTTCTCGAACACGAAGCGCGTCCAGCCCTCGTCCATCGACGAGACCCACGATTGGTAGAGGCCGACGCGCGGGGTCTTCATGGTCAAAGCGGGCGGCACGGCGCTCACGCCCACCGCCGCGATCGGTAGATCCCGGGCGACCGCCTCGAGCTTGGCTTTCGCCGAAGCCGGTACGAGGAACGCGCCCGGGGCGAAGTTCCTGCCTGCTTCGCTCCAGCCCACGCTCGCCCAGCGCACCGGCACGCCGTCCTTCAAGAGCCGTCCGAGCGCCACGAAGTCGGCGTTCTTGTGCGAGAGCGCGTAGAAGCGTCCCTTGCCGGTCACGCTGCCTGGGCCGAGCCGCGGCTCTTCGACTTTCTCGAGATCGGCCGCGAACGGCTTGGCGATTGCGATCGCCTCCACGCCCAAGAGCAGCGGCAGCGTGTGCGCGGTGACGTCGTACGGGCGTTGCGGCGGCCCACCCGGGTACTGCCGGATGTCGGGATAGCGCTGCGGCTCGAGCAGCGGCTTGGCGAAGCCGGAAGACGGCTGCTGCATCGAGACGACGAACGACCCCGCCGGATACGACTTGCCGCCGGCCTCGAAACCGGTCTTGGCGCGCTGCACCTCGACGAAGCCGGCGCGCAACACCCGCAGCATCTCGTTGGTCGCCAGCGGATCCTTCTGGTCCTTCGAGATCACGAACGCGTACGGCTCCTGCCGGGTCGAGGCGCGCCGCGTGACGCCCAGGAAGTTGCGCAGCCAGAACTCGCGATTGAGCGCCGCGTGCTCCAGGAGCGCCTGCGTCGCGGAGATCTGGTAGCTCACGATGTCGGAGAGCCGCCAGGTCCCGCCGCGCCACGGGTTCGGGAAGTTCCACGACGCCTTCTTGGCGTCGTAGCCGATCCCCATCCCCAGATCCTCGAACTTGAGCTGGATCGGCGTCGCCATCTTGGCGGAGGCCGACTCGGTCAGCAGCCGGATGCCGCCGTAGGTGTTCGGGAACTGGCGCGCCGGCGTCCAGCCGTCGTACATGGCGTGGATCACGACACCGCTCTTGCCTTCCGCCGTGAGCTTGGCCGCCATGTGCGAGCCGATCGCGTTGATCGCGCTGACCAGGGCCGGGTCCACGTTGGGTTCGAACGGGTCGACGAACGGCGGCGCGAAGATCCGCGCGGCATTCGAGCCCATCTGGTGGAGGTCGTACACGATCTCGGGCCGCCACTTCTTGTAGAGATGCTCGAGCGTCAGCTTGCTCTCGGCCTGGGTGTACATGTACCAGTCGCGGTTGTTGTCGTGGCCGGTGTAGTGGTGGTACAGGAACGGGATGCTGCCGCCCTCCCACGGCGTGCCGAGCGACTTCCGATACCACTCGACGACCATCTGCGTGCCGTCCGGGTTGTGCGAGGGCAGCATCACGATCACTGTCTTGTCGAGGATCTCGAGGACGCCAGGGTCCTGCGAGGCGGCGAGCCGGTAGGCCGTTTCCATCGAGGTCTGGTTCGCCGCGACCTCGGTCGAGTGGATGCCGTGGTTGACGCCGACGATCGTCTTGCCGGTCGCGACCAGCCGGTTCGCCTCTTCATCACTGAGACCGCGCGGGTCGGCCAGCCGCAGGTTGACGCGTCGGATCTCCTCGAGGCGCTTCATGTTCGCTTCGGAACTGATAGTCACCACCAGGAACGGCCGGCCCTGTGTCGTCCTGCCGACGTCCTCGGTCAGCACGCGCTCCGAGGCGGCGTCGAGCTTCTTGAAGAAGTCCACGATCTGCGCCCAGTCGGCCAGCTTCCGGTCCTCGCCGGTCTTCCAGCCGATCACCGACTCGGGGGTCGGAACCTGGGCTCCGGCGAACGGCGCCAGAGCTAGAAGCGAAGTGGCGCAGACGCCGGCAAGGCGATTTCTCATGGAACCCCTTCGATCAAATCCTGGGCAGCGGCATGAGTTGGCGTCACGGCGCCGGCTGCGCTCGCTTCGTGACCAGCAGGTGGTTCTGCCGGACCACATCGACGTAGCCGTAACGGAACGGCAGCGGGCGCCGCGGCTGTGAGTTCCACAGCTCGCAGAACGACTCGGCGTCGCGCATGTTTGCTTCCAGGAAGGGACCGCTGAAGGTCCCGTAGGTTTCTTGAACGAAGCCGGCCTTGGTCGCGTATCGGGGCGGGATGCCGGTCGAGTCGGAGACCATGAACTCCATGTTGGCGAGCAGGTAGTTGCGAATCCTGGCGAAGCCCGTGCTCCACAAGATGTAGCTGGCGGCCTTGGTCATCGCGGCGACCCGCCCCTTTGCCTCGAGGTGCTTCAAGAGGCGGGGATCCTTCGCGAGCGGCCCGTCCATCAGGTTCGCGGCGATGTGGCGATGCACGCGCTCGGTTCCTTCGGGCGCGCCCTTCGGTTTGAAAGTCAGCTCCGCGTTCGAGAACGCCACCGAGAAATCAGGCGACTTCCAGACGGCGTTCAGGTTCCTCGCGGTCTGACCCTCGACGGCCTGGATGTCCGCTTCGGCCATGTAGTGCAGCGAAGCGTCGGGCTCGACTCGGAAATAGCGGAGCCCTGTCGGCTCCTGGCCGTGGATCGCGAGGCCGACCAGGAAGAAAGCGAGCTGCCCGGGGATCTCGCCGCGCTGCAGCTGCATCAGGTTTTCGCTGGTCGAGTCGGACAGCGACAGCAGACCGCTGATGCCCTTGCGCAGCCGCATCAGGCTGTCTTCGAGCCGCTTGGCGTCGATGTCGTCGATGCGCCGCGGGTCGCCTGCGTGCTCGAGCGACAGCGTCGTGACCTCGGCCAGGCTCGGGTAGGTCGTGAGTGCCGAGAGCAGGTCGCCGCCGCCGAAGGGGTAGACGATGGTGGTGGGCAGTCCCCGGGGTTGGAGGTTGACGAGGAAGGCCTGCGCGCCCTCGACGTACCTCTTCCTGTAGAGGTCCATCAGCGGCAAGAGCGCCTTGCAGTGGGCCTCGACAGTGGCCTCGAGACCGGCGGGAACCGGATCGCTCCCCGAGCACGCCGCCACGCGGAAGAGCAAGCGGGCCTCTTTGGTGAAATCCTGCCCGGCGCTGAGCGCCGGCGCAGGAGCTGGGGCGGCCACCTTGGGCGCGGTCGCGGCTGGCGGCGCGGTCGCCTGTGACGCTGTGGCCTTTTCGCCGCGGGCGCACGCGGCGAGAAAAGAAAGCGTGACGCCGAGCAGCGCCAACGCGCCGCTTCGCGACCGGATCGTCTTCAAGGGGTCACTCCGCTCGTCGAAACAGATGAATGCGGCGGTCGAGACTGTATCATCACCAACCGATGACGAAAGCAGCCGGACACCTCGGTCTACGCTCCGGAATCGGCCTGGTCATCTCCAACATGGTCGGCGCCGGCGTGTTCCTGAGCGCCGGCTTCATGGCGCAGGACATGGGCCCCGGGACGATCCTGGTGGCGTGGGTGGTTGGAGCCGTGATCGCGCTGTCCGGCGCCAAAGCGTATGCGCAGGTGGCCGCCTGGGTGCCGCGTTCGGGAGGCGAGTACCGCTTCCTATCGGATTTGCTGCACCCCGCGCTCGGCTACCTGGCCGGCTGGGGCTCGCTGCTGCTCGGCTTCACCGCGCCGCTGGCCGTCGACGCGCTCGCCGCGGGCGCCTTCGCCGCCACCGTCTTTCCCGGACTCCCGCCGCGAGGCGTCGGAGTCGCGGTGATCGTGGTCCTGACCGCACTGCATGCCGTCGGGCTTCGCGCCTCGAAGCTGACCCAGAACGCGCTCGTGCTCGTCGACGTGGTGTTGCTGACGGGCTTCGTCGCGACCGGCCTCTTGCTCGGCAGCCACGCGTGGCCCACCTGGGCTCCGCCCAGCGCGACCGGCGCGTTTCCCCTCCAGCCCTTCGTGCAAAGCCTCTTCTTCATCGCGTTCGCGTTCAGCGGCTGGAACGCGGCGGCCTATGCCGCGTCCGAGTTTCGCGACCCGAAGCGCGACGTGCCGCGCGCAATGCTGATCGGCTGCGCTCTGGTCGCAGTCCTGTACCTGATCGTCAACTGGGTCTTCGTGGCGAACCTGACGCCTGAGCGCGCCAAGGTGGTCTTCGAATACGAGCAGACCCGCGTGACGCTCGGCCACGTCGTCATCAAGGATCTGTTGGGTCCGGCCGGGGGTGTCGCGATGTCGCTCTTGTCGTTCACCGCGTTCGTGGCCGCGGCGAGCGCTATGACGATGATCGGGCCGCGTGTCTACGCAGCGATGGCCGACGACGGTTTCCTGCCGAGTGCTTTGCGGTCACGCGCCGGCCAGCCACCGGTCGGCGCGGTCGTCTTGCAGGCTGTCCTGGCCATGGTGTTTCTGTTCACGAATTCCGCCGACGAGCTGCTGCTGAAAGCTGGAGTGATCCTGACCGTGTTCGCTGCGCTCACGTCCTGCGCGGTATTCAGGGTTCGCTTCGGGGGCACCCCGCACTCCAAGCCGGACGCCCTGACGCTCCTCGCGGCGACGGTGCACGTGGGATCCGCGATACTCATGATGCATTTCGGGTTGCGCCGCTCGACATGGGTTTGGATGGCCGGCGTGGCCGCATTGGCCGCGTTGGCGCTGGTCGTCTATTCAGCCACTCGCTCGCGGGACGCGAGCCGCGAATAACCGCCCACCTTGAAGTGGCTCGCCGGACAGGAGTACAGTCGTCGGCGTTCCCGATCAGGAGGCCTCTCGTGAAGATGAATCGAATCGCATCCGGTTTCGTGCTCGTGTTGGCCGCAGCTCCTCTCGCGCTCGCGCATCCGCACTTCAACAAGACGATCGCCGCCAAGCTGCCCTCGGGCGTCGACGTGACGATCACCTACAACACGACACCCTCGAACGAGATGCATGCGCAAACCGCCAAAGTCGGCGAGTTCATCACGCCGCGCCGCCCGACGATCAAGCTGTCGGCCGAGATCAAGACCGACAAGTTGACGATTCCGGCAGGCGACTACACGATCGGCGTGATCAAGATCGCCGAGAAGGACTGGACGATGGCGCTGTACCCCGGGGCGCCCGCTCGCGGCGTCGCGCCCGACATGACCAAGGTGATCAAGCTCGACTCGATGTTCGACGGCGCCAAGGGTATCGCCGAGCACATGCTGATCGATCTGACGCCCGGCCACGGCAAGTTCGAAGGCAAGGCCGTCTTGACGCTCCATTTCGGCGCACTCTTCCTCTCGGGCGTTCTCGCGTAGCTTGCAGGTCGGCTGATTTCTTCGGAGCGGCCTGCGTGGCCGTGGGCCGTGGGGCTGGTGCTGTCGCTGCAATTGCTGACGATGCCCGGCACCTGGGTCACGAGCGACCACGCCGAGATGATCTTCACGGCCCAGCGCCTGCTGACGGCGGGCCGCTTCGATTTCGCAGACGCGGGTCAGAAAGTCCCGGTGCTGCCTTGGCTGCTCGCGGAACCGGGCAAGCCAGCGAAGCCCCGCGCCTTCCCCGGGACCGCGTTGGCCCTGCTCCCGTTCGTGGCGGCGGATCGGGCGCTCGGGCTCGATGCGCCGCCTGACCTCGGCGCGCTGGTTCATCTCGAAGGGCCGCTGTTCGTGGCGCTGGCGTTGCTTCTGATCGGTCTCGCGCTGCGCCAGGCCGGGGCGTCGGATCGGGCTGTCGTGGTCGCGGTGCTGATGGCCGGCTCGTCGTGGCCGGTCTGGCAGATCAGCCGGCGCGCTGGCGTCGAGCCCCTGCTCGCGGTTCTCGTGGCCGCGTTCCTGCTCGCGTCGGTACGCAAGCGCTTCCGAATCCAGGCCGCGATCGCCTATGCCCTGCCCTGGTGCCATCCAACCGGCAGCCTGCTGGCGCCGCTGCTCGCCCTCGGCGAGGGGCTCGCGCCAGACGAGAGCTTCGGTTCTCGGAAGGGTGCGTTGCGTCGCGTCGCTTGGCTGCTGGGCGTGGCGCTGCTCGGGACCGCGAGCGTCGCGCTTCTCTGGAACCGTTGGTACCACGGCCGCTTCGGCGGGGGGTACGCGCAATACGGGGTCGCCAGCGAGGCGCTGCATTTCCCGTCGTATCCGATCGCCGCCGCCTATCTCGGCGACAGCTTGTTGCGGGTGCCGTTGCTCCTGATGCTGGCAGTCGCCACGGCTGTGCACGGAGGCCGCCGCGCCCTGCGGCGGCTCGCGCTGCCATTCGGCCTGCTAGTGGCGCACCTGGCCCTGTTCTCGATGTACCGCGAAACGTTCCTGATCGAGCCGTCGCGCCGGCTCGCCGTCACCTGGCTGGCGCTCGGCTTTGCGATAGGCGCCACATTCGATCGGCTCCGGCTTTCGGCGCAGACGTCCTCCGCTCTCGCGCTGCTGTCGCTGCTCGCGGGCGTCTACTGGTACCGGCTCGTCGAGGCCAACTACTACGCCTGGGCCGACGGCTCCTACGAGCCGCTGGTGTGGTGGATCACCCTGGCCGTGGCGGGGCGCTCGAGCGTGCTCTGGGCTGGTCCGATCGTTGCACTCGGCGTCTTCGGCGCGATCGCGGCGTTGCGCGTGAGCGGCGTCTTCGCGCCCGCTACGAACGGCATACGCGACTGAACTTCAATCGTAACGCTCACCGGCGTACTCGGCGATCACCAGCATCTTCGTTCGAGGGTTCAGGTAGATGTTCGCCCGCAACAGCCAGCGTGGTCGAACCATGGCCTTCACGACCCGAAACGCGAATGGCACGATCAGGTCCAGTCGATCGAGAAGGTGGCCGAGCTCGAAGGTGTGCCCCACCGAGCGGATCTGTTTGACGGCGAAGCCGCCACGCTGAAACAGGGCGCTGATCGTGCTGCGGTCGAAGAAGTAGAGGTGCTCCCGGATCCGGCGGAAGTCCTCGAGCCGTTTGCCGAGCAAACGGCTGGTCAGGCTGCCCGAGTCCATGGTGCTCAGGATCAATAGCGAGCCGGGGCGCGCGTGCTGGCGCAGTTTCTCCAGCGAAGCGACGGGGTCCGAGAGGTGCTCGACGACGTCGAAGCCGCAGATGACGTCGAAACGCTGGTCTCCGAGATCGATCCCCGGCAGGCCGCCGTCGAGCACCGGGAAGCGATACTTGCGGCGCACGTGCTCGGCCGCCTGGCGGTTGAACTCCACGCCCGTCACGTCGAAACCGACGTCGAAGGACGAATCCAGGAAGTAGCCGAGGCCACAACCGATCTCGAGCAGACGCGGCGCCGCGATGCCTCGCTCGCGGCACGACGCGTACAGCTCCCGCGCGAGCTCGTAGAGCTGATGCTGCTTGTTGGCCCGCTCGGCGAAGTAGTCGAAGTAGCCGTAGAGCGTGCTTTCGGCGGGGCCCTTGCCGCCGAAGAACTGCTCATTGAAGAAGTACCCCTCGCCATAGACCGCCCCCAGATCGTCGGCGGTCGGCTGCGGATGCAGCGCCATCATCCCGCACCGGCGACAACGGAAGATTCCGGCGACGGCGAAGTCGTACTTGAGCACGTGGGCGGTTTCCGAGCACAAGATGCAGCGGAACTCCGCCTGGTTCTTCATTGCGGCTTGCGCAGCACCATCAGGAGCGAAAGACCCAGCCGGCCAAAGCCGGCCAGATCCAGCCTTCTCACGAAGGGCACCAGCCGGTCGAAGGCAGCCGTCTGCGCGGGAGGCAGGCTCTTCCGCCCCAGAATGCGATGATTCCACCACCAGCCGGCGACGCCCACGGAGTTGAAATGCTCCGCCACCGCCACCTCGAGCCCCCCAGCCTTGGCCAGCCTCGCCGCGTCGGAACGGTCGTAGCGCCGGTGGTGGCCGTAGATGCGGTCCAGTTTGCTGAAGAGAAACCGGTGCGCCGGGTGGATGAAGACCAAGCGCCCGCCCGATATCAAACCGCGCGCGAGCCGCTCGACGACACCCGCGTCGTCCTGGATGTGCTCGAGCACGTTGAGACACACGACCGTGTCGATGCCCCGGCTCCGCACCAGCTCGATCTGCTCCTCACGCAAGTCGGCCAGGTCGAGCCGCATCACCTCGACACGGCCCGGCGCCGCCCAGCGTTTCGAGAGGTGCGACACGTACTTTGGGTCGTAGTCGCTGAGCAGCAGGTACTTTCTGTCGAGCAGATGCTCCGAGTAGTTGCCGATGCCGGCGCCGATCTCCAGCACCCGCTCTCCGACGTGCGGCCGGACCTTGTCCCAGAGCCATTGGCGGTAATTCCGGGCCTGGCTCAAGAGCTTCAAGTCCTGCTCGACAGTCTCGTTGTAGCGCGCGGATTCGTTGGACATCGTGTCGGGGCTGCTCATTCGGTCGGCTCGAGAAGTGTACGTCGTGCCGAAGGAATGATCGGCTAGCGAGCGCTGATCGGCTGTCGCGTCCGCTCCAGGTGCAAGAGCGCGTGCTTCCGCCACAGGCCGCCGCCGTAGCCGCCGAGCTGGCCGCCCTTGTTCACGACACGATGGCACGGGATCACGATCGCGATCCGGTTCATGCCGTTGGCGCGGCCGACCGCGCGCGCGGCTTTCGGTTCGCCGACTTTCTTGGCGAGGTCTTCATAAGACCGCGTCTCGCCGAAGGGGATCTTCAGAAGCTCCGCCCACACGCTCTCCTCGAACGGCGTGCCGGGCGCATCGAGCGGCATCGTGAAACGCTCCAGACGCCCGGCGAAGTACTCTGCCAGCTCTTGGCGCAACGTGTCCACGACCGCGCTCTCGCCTGCCACGAACGGCGCTTTCAGCCGGCGCTTCAGCGTCTCGAGCTGGGCCTCGATCATGCGCCGATTGGTGAACTCGAAGAGCACGAGCTTCTCGCCGCGGGCGCCGGCGATCATCGGTCCGAGCGGCGTCTCGACCCAGGAGAGCGAGATCGCTTGCGCCCGCTCCGCCTTCCCGGGCGGCGTACCGAAAACCTTGGAGAAGGCGTCGCGGAATCCCGAGAGCGACTCGTAGCCCGACTCGGCCGCGGCGTCGTCCAGGCTCAGGCCCAGCCGGAGCTGCGAGAGCGCCGCGCCCAGACGGCGGCTGCGCGAGTAGGCCTGGAAGGTCATGCCGAAGCGGTCTTGAAAGTATCGTCGTGCGCGCGCCGGATCAATCTGCATCGTCTTCAATTCCTTGTCCTGGAGCCGCGACCCCTCGCGGCGTTCGACGGCTTCCAGCAGGCGCTTCACCCAGGCAGGCTGATCGCCGCTGGCCGCCAGCGGATGGCAGCGCTTGCACGCGCGATAGCCGGCGAACAGCGCGTCAGAGACGCTCGGAAAGAACTGGACGTTCTCTCGCCGCGGTTTCTTGGCGCGGCACGACGGCCGGCAGAAGATGCCGGTCGTGCGAACGCCCGTGTAGAAGACGCCGTCGAAGGAACCATCGCTGCGCCGGAACGCGGCGAACATGGTGCCGACCGGGGGCATCGGCCGAAGCGGGTTCGGGGTCGTCATCATCGTCGCCATGGAGGAAAGCCTAGAACGGGCCTTCGTTGGGCTTCCACCGATATTCGGACGAGCAATTTCGAGCCGCGCACCCGCCGCCTCCTGACCCGGGGCGGCTCCTCGCCACGGTAGCATCGACGCGTGTCCGGCGCGCCGATGCCCAAGTCCTTCCATTCCGCCGTGTCGGCGTGGTTCCAGCAGAGCTTCCCCGCGCCGACTCGCGCGCAGAGCCTGGGCTGGATCGAGATCGCCGCCGGGCGCTCGACGCTGATCTTCGCGCCAACCGGTTCCGGCAAGACCTTGGCCGCGTTCCTGTGGGCGATCGACCGCTTGATGTTCGCGCCGGTGCCGGCGAGGCAGGAGCGCTGCCGGGTGCTCTACGTCTCGCCGCTGCGCGCGCTGGCGGTGGACGTCGAGCGCAACCTGCGCGCCCCGCTCGCCGGCATCGCGCGCGTGGCCGAGACGACCGGCGTCTCCTTCCACGTTCCCGAGGTCGCGATCCGCACCGGCGACACGCCACAGAACGAACGCGCCCGGATCGCGCGGACGCCACCGGACATCCTGATCACGACGCCCGAGTCGCTGTTCTTGATGCTGACCTCGAACGCGCGCTCGCTCTTGAAGTCGATCGACTGCGTGATCCTCGACGAGATCCACGTGCTGGTCGCGACCAAGCGCGGCGCGCACATGGCGCTCTCGCTCGAACGCGTCGAAGAGATCACCGGCCGGCCGGTCCAGCGTATCGGCCTGTCGGCGACGCAGCGACCGCTCGAAACCGTCGCGCGCTACCTCGGCGGCGGCGAGGCAAGTAAGAAGGGATGGACGCCGCGGCCGGTCGCGATCGTGGACGCCGGGGCGAGGAAGGCTTTCGACATCAAGGTCGAGGTGCCGGTCGAAGACATGGCTCGGCTGGGCGAGCCGATCACGCCGCTGCGAGCGGGCAACGCCCCGGGGCCGCCGGGCGAACAGATCTACGTGAGGGAGATGGGGCCGACGACCGCGCGCTCGGCGCCGCTGCCGATCGATCAGATCCAGGAAGGCCCTGCGAGCGTCTTGCAGCGCCGGTCGATCTGGCCGTCGATTCATCCGCGGCTGCTGGAGCTGATCCGCGCCCACCGCTCCACGATCATCTTCACCAACAGCCGGCGTCTGGCCGAGCGGTTGGCGGCGGCGCTCAACGAGCTGGCGGGCGCAGAGCTGGTGCGCGCGCACCACGGGTCGGTCGCGCGCGAGCAGCGGCTCTTGATCGAAGACGCGCTGAAGGCGGGCCGGTTGCCCGCGATCGTCGCGACGTCGTCGCTGGAGCTCGGGATCGACATGGGCGCCGTGGACCTGGTGATCCAGATCGAGACCCCGCCGTCGGTCGCCAGCGGGATGCAGAGGATCGGCCGCGCCAGCCATCAGGTGGAAGCCGTCAGCCGCGGCATCATCTTTCCGAAGTACCGCGGCGACCTCTTGTCGACCGCCGCGATCGTGAAGGCGATGCGGGCCGGCGCCGTCGAGGAGACGCGGATCCCGCAGAACACCCTCGACGTGTTGGCGCAGCACGTCGTCTCGATTGCGTCGGTCGCCGAGCGGAAAACCGACGACGTGTTCGCCCTGGTCCGGCGGTCGGCGCCGTTCGCCACGCTGCCGCGCGGGCAGTTCGACGGCGTCCTCGACATGCTGTCGGGTCGCTACCCGTCGGACGAGTTCGCGGAGCTGCGGCCGCGCCTCGTCTGGGATCGCCTGCGCGGGACGATCCGCGAGCGCGATGGCGCCAAGCGGCTGGTGATCGCGAACGCCGGCACGATTCCGGACAAGGGGCTGTTCAGCGTCTATCTGTCGGACGACGTGGACGTCGGCCCGGGACAGCCGCGCCGCACCGGCAAGCGTGTCGGCGAGCTCGACGAAGAGATGGTGTTCGAGAGCTTCGCCGGCGACGTGATCGTGCTCGGCGCCTCGAGCTGGCGCGTTCTCGAGATCGGCCGCGACCGCGTGCTGGTGGCGCCGGCGCCGGGCGAGCCCGGCCGGTTGCCGTTCTGGAAGGCCGACAGCCCGCCCCGGCCGGTGGAGCTGGGCCGCGCGATCGGCGTGCTGACGCGCGAGCTGGACGCCGCCAAGCCGAAGGAGTCGGCGCGCCGCTTGCGCGACGAGATGAGCCTCGACGAGAAGGCGGCGCTGAACCTGCTCGCCTATCTGCGCGACCAGAAGCAAGCCACCGGTGCCTTGCCCGACGACCGGACGATCGTGCTCGAGCGCGGCCGCGATGAGATGGGCGACTGGCGGCTGTGCCTGCTCTCTTGCTGGGGAGGCCGCGTTCACGCGCCTTGGGCGCTGGCGCTCCAGGGGCTGCTTCGGCAGGCCGGCTTCGAGGACGTCGAGACCGTCTGGAGCGACAACGGCATCGTGATCCGCATCCCCGATCGCGAGCGGCCTCCGGACCTCGCGGCGCTGCTGCCCGATCCCGACGCGATCGAGGACCTGGTGATCGCGGAGCTCGGAGGGTCGTCGCTCTTCGCCGCGCATTTCCGCGAGGCGGCGGGTCGTGCGCTGCTCTTGCCGCGGCGCCGGCCCGGCCAGCGAACGGCGCTCTGGATGCAGCGGAAGCGCGCGCACGACCTGCTGAAGGTCGCCGCACGCTACGGTTCGTTCCCGATCATCCTGGAGACCTTCCGCGAGTGCCTGCAAGACGTCTTCGACGTGCCGGCGTTCGTCGAGCTGGCGCGCCAGGTCCGGCGCCGCGAGCTGCGCTTGGTGACCGTCGATACCACCGGGCCGTCTCCCTTCGCGGCGGCGCTGCTCTTCGGGTACGCCGTCAACTACATCTACGACGGCGACGCGCCGCTCGCCGAGCGGCGCGCGCACGCGCTGGCCGTGGATCAGAGCCAGCTCAAGGAGTTGCTCGGCGAAGCCGAGCTTCGGAACCTGCTCGAGCCGCGCGCGCTCACCGAGACCGAGCTGCAGCTCCAGGCCCTGACGCCCGCGCAACGCGTCAAGAGCGCCGATCGTCTGCACGACCTGCTCTTGCGCCTGGGCGACCTGAGCCTCGAGGAGATCCGCGCCCGCTCGGAGGCGCCGGGCGACGTGGCGGCGGCTGGCTGGCTCGACCTGCTCTTGCGCGAACGCCGCGTGATCAAGGTCTCGCTGGGCGGCGAAGAACGCTTCGTTGCCGCCGAGGAAGCGGGCCGCCTGCGCGACGCTTTCGGCGTGCCGCCGCCGCCCGGATTGCCGCAGGCGTTCCTCGAGCCCGTGTCCGGCGCGCTGTCCCAGATCGTTTCGCGCTTTGCGCGGACGCACGGCCCGTTCACGCTCGCGGAACCGATGCGTCGCTACGGCATCGGCGAGGCGGCGCTGCTGACCGCGCTCCACGAGCTCAGCGAGCGCGGCCGCATTCTCGAAGGCGAGTTCCGGCCCGGCGGCCGCGGCCGCGAATGGTGCGACGCCGATGTCGTGAGGGATCTCCGGCGTCGTTCGTTGGCTCTGCTTCGCAAGGAAGTCGAACCGACGCAGGCGGCCGC
>CAZVOI010000335.1:0-5030 GCA_964628275.1 uncultured Acidobacteriota bacterium
AGCTGGTCGCCCGTGGTGTCGACGCCGGCGGCCGACTGCACGCGGCTGGTGATGATCGGGATGTTGTCGCCGACCTTGATCTCCGCTTCCTCGTTGTCGAGCGTGAGGATGTGCGGCGCCGAGAGGATGTTCGAGCCGTTGTCCGAGGCGTTGGCGCGGATGATCCCCTGGATCAGCGTCTCGCCCGCTAGCACGTTGCCGACGCCGACGAGGGAGTTGCCGGTGCCAGCGCCCGCGAGCAGGGCCTTGAGCAGGTCGCTGTCGACTCTGGGCTCGCCTTTTCTGCCGGACTTCTTGCCCGTCCGCGGTGCCGGCGTCGGAAAGCCCGCGAGGCCCGTGCCGGTCAGCGAGCCGATCGCAAAGTTGCTGTCCGCGTCGTCGAAGATGCGCGCGAGACCGCTGAAGCCGAGATCGAGAGAGCCCTGGATGTCGACCTCCATGATCAGCGCCTCGACCAGCACCTGCGGCCGCTCGATGTCGAGCTGGTCGATCACGGTCTTCAGCGTGTTGAAGCCCTCCTGGCTGGCCTGGATCACCAGCGAGTTGGTGGGCGCATCCGCCGTCACGGCGACGCCTTCCGACAGCTCGCTCACGGCCGCGCGCATCGCCTGCACGTTTACCTGCGGCGCGATGCCGCCGCCGAGACCACCGCCGCCTAGACCGCCCGAGGACGGCGCCGAAGGTTGGCCCGAGATCATCGCCGCGAGCGTCGCGGCCAGCTCCTCGGCGTCGGCGTGCTTCAGGTAGTAGACGTGGATGCGCCCGCCGCCGGGCACCTTGCGGTCGAGCTGGCGGACCGCGTCGCGGATGTCCGCTGTCCGCGTGCGCGAGGCGAGCACGATCAGCGAGTTGGTGCGCTCGTCGGTGATGATGCGGACGCGGCCGCTGCTGGCGGTCTGCGCCGTCGACGCCTGCGCAATGCCGGGCAGCGCCGGCGCAGCCATGCGGCGGCCCCGCAGCACGCCGCCGGGCCCGGCGCCGGTCGCGCTCACCTCCGCGTCGAAGATCTCGGAGAGCTGCTGCGCGAGCGTGGTGGCGTCGGCGAACTTCACCTCGAGCACGCTCAGCTCTTCCTTGTAGGTCTCGACGTCGATCGAGTTCAGGATCGAGAGGATGCGCGAGATGTTGGTGCCAGCGTCGGTGAGGATCACCGTGTTGGTCGGCGGGTAGGCCACCATCGAGGCGTCCTTCGAGACCAGCGGCTTCAACGTGTTGGCGATCGCCTCGGCGTCGATGTAACGCAGCGGAATCAGCCGGGTGACGAAGCGGTCGCTCTCGGGAGTGGCTTCGCCGCCGCGCAGCGTCTCGACGTTGGTCTCTTTGGCGTCGCGGATCGGGATCACCTTCTTCGCGTTGCCCGGGCTCTCGATCAGCGTGAAGCCCTTCACCTGCAGCACCGACTCGAACACCGCGTAGGCCTCGTCCACCGTGATCTTGGTCGGCGACACGATCGTGACGCGGCCGCGCACGCGATCGTCGTAGATGAAGTTCTTGCCCGTGAGGCGCGCGATGGTGTCGATCACCACGGCGATCTCGACGTCGTTGAAGTCGAGCTGGACCAGACCGTCGCTCACGGTCACGCCGGCAGCGGGCGCGGCGGGCGTCTGGCCGAACGCGATCGCGCTGGCCAACAGAACCAAGGCCGCGAACAGAGCCCCGCACGCGAACCGAGCGCCGAGGCGGCACGCGACCGCGAGGGATCTTGCGCTGTGAGACTGCGTCACTCGTCCGCTCCCGTGTCCCTCGAGAAGGGGCACTTCACTGCACCTGGTATTGGAGCTGCCGCGTCGAGCCGTCGCGGCCCGCCACCGTCAGCGTGAGAGACTCCGCCTGGCTCAGCTCTCGCAGCACCTCTGAACTTCCCTCTTGCCCCGTCACCTTCATCCCATTCAGTTCGGTGATGATGTCGCCCTCTTGAATTCCGATGCGCTGGAACAGGCTGCCGGGCTTGATCGCGCTCAGCTGGACGCCAGCGATCACCCCGTCCTTGTAGTGAGCTTGCAGGTGAGCCTGCGAGAAGAGGGCGCTCGGGTCCTGCGCGAAATTGGCGACGTCGCCTCGCGCGACTGCGAAGCGGTTCTCGGCGAGGCGCTGCACGTTGGGAAGCAGACCCACGCCGGCTCGCGGCACGACGCTCGCGCGCGGCTGCACCGCCGAACGTGCCTGACTGGGCACGACTCCCGAGCCGGTGCCCTCCAGCTCTTCGAGCCCGAGCTCCTCCAGCTTGCCGCCGTTGCGCAGCACGATCCGGCGCCGGTCGATCCGCATCACCTCTGCGCGCCCCTTCAGCGTGTCGCCCTGGCGCACCACGAGATGGCGTCGCGTTTCCTGATCCTCGACCGCGGCCCACGAGGCGGCCCCGTTGCCCGCAGCGGTGCCGAGCAGGCGAAGCGGAAGCTTCGTTTTCTCGTAGCTGTCCTCGATTTCTTCCTGTGCGCCCTCGTTCTCGAGGATTTTGGCGTTGAACAGGTTCCGGGTCAGGACGATCTGCCGCTCGCTCCAGCTCCTCGCCGCCGCCTCGGTCGGGGCCGCCGCCACCGCGGCTTGCGTAGCCGCCGCCGGCGCGAGCGCGGCGCCGGCCAGCGGACCCACGATCTTCACGCCGAGCAGGTAGCAGCAGGCCACGACGAGCAGAGCATCGAGGCCGCGGATCAAGATTCGGCTCATCGAATCACACTCCGCAGGGGCGTCGTCGAGACGTCGTTTTGGGCCGTCGCCGCGATGGCCGACAACCGGCGCGCGAGTATAACGGCGTCGGTTCCGGAACCCAGCCGGGTTTCATCGCGTTTTCGAGCAGTTAGTCGCGCACCTGCGCCGCGCCTGCAGGCGGTGGGGCGAGCGGAACCAAGAGTCTTGGCGTTCTGGCGCATGCGCAGTGTGCGATACCGTGCGACGGAACCCCGGAGCGGAGCCCCCGTTCCGCCCGTCCTGCGGAGGGGGCCGTGAATCGCAGCCCGAGACCGCGTGTTCTTCGGCCAGCCGGGCTCGTGCTTGCAGTGATATTCGTCGCACTCGCCGCGATCTGGCTCCTCGCCACCGGCCCTGTCCTGCTGACCGCCTCCAGCCCCGATCCGGGCCAACGCGTGGGCCTCGAGGGGGTCGAGGTGCTGGTCCGCTTCGACACTCTGCGGGTAGAGCCCGGGACCTTCAGCGCTCGCCTGAATGGCGCCGACGTGACCGCCTCGCTGGCGGTCGGTGAGAACGGGGCGCATGGCACGCTGCACGGCTTCGTCGACGGTCCGAATCGGCTGGAGCTTTCGGTCTTCGGGCGCGGCTTCTGGCAGCTGCCCCTGCTGCTCGAAGAGACGCACGCAATCGACCTCGATCACCGGCGTCCGCTCTCGATCGACCGGGGCTGAGCGTCCCCACATCGCGGCGATTTGCGCCGAGTTGCTTGACAGGCCGAGGCATCGCCCCAGCCTTCGCCGCCGTTTTCGGCACCTATCGGGAGGCGCATCAGCAATGGCGGAATCGGGCAAGATCATCGGCATCGACCTCGGCACCACGAACTCGGTGGTGAGCGTGATGGAGGGCGGCCAGCCCGTCGTCATCACCAACGAAGAAGGTGGGCGTACGACGCCCTCGGTGGTCGCCTTCACCGATGACGGGGAACGGCTGGTCGGCGCGGTCGCCAAGCGCCAGTCGATCACCAATCCGACGCGCACCGTCTACTCGGTCAAGCGCTTCATGGGTCGCCGCCGCAGCGAGGTGCCCGAAGAGATCCGCCTGGTTCCGTACAAGGTGGCGGAGGGCAAGGAAGGCACCGCGGTGATCGAGGTGGACGGCAAGCCGTACACGCCGCCCGAGATCTCCGCGATGATCCTCCAGAAGCTGAAGAAGGCGGCGGAGGATTATCTCGGCCAGCCCGTGACCGGCGCCGTGATCACGGTTCCGGCGTACTTCAACGACGCCCAGCGCCAGGCGACCAAGGACGCCGGCAAGATCGCCGGGCTCGACGTCAAGCGCATCATCAACGAGCCCACCGCGGCGGCGCTCGCCTACGGCCTCGACAAGAAGGGCGAGGAGAAGATCGCCGTCTACGACTTCGGCGGCGGCACCTTCGACATCTCGATCCTCGAGGTCGGCGAGAACGTGGTCGAGGTGAAGTCGACCAACGGGGATACGCACCTCGGCGGCGACAATCTCGACCAGCGCGTGATCGAGTACCTGGTGGCCGAGTTCAAGAAGGACCAGGCGATCGACCTGTCCAAGGACCCGATGGCCATGCAGCGCCTGCGCGAGGCCGCCGAGAAGGCCAAGATCGAGCTGTCGAGCTCGCCCAGCACCGACGTGAACCTGCCCTTCATCACCGCCGACAAGAGCGGCCCCAAGCACTTGAACATCAAGCTGTCGCGCTCCAAGTTCGAGCAGCTGGTGGGCGATCTGGTGGAGAGGTCGCTCGAGCCGTGCCGGCGGGCCTTGGCGGACGCCGGGCTCAAGGCCGCAGACATGGACGAGATAGTGCTGGTGGGCGGCACCACGCGCATGCCGCTGGTGCAGAAGCGGGTCCAGGAGTTCTTCGGCAAGGAGCCCCACCGGGGCGTGAACCCGGACGAAGTGGTGGCCGTGGGCGCCGCCATCCAGGGCGGCGTGCTGGCGGGCGAGGTGAAGGACGTCCTGCTGCTGGACGTGACGCCGCTCTCCCTGGGCATCGAGACCATGGGCGGGGTGATGACCAAGCTGATCGAGCGCAACACCACCATCCCGACCCGGCGGCAGCAGATCTTCTCCACGGCGGCCGACAGCCAGGCGCAGGTGGAGATCCGCGTGCTCCAGGGCGAGCGCGAGCTGGCGGCCGACAACCGCGAGCTCGGACGCTTCATCCTGGACGGGATCCCGATGGCACCGCGCGGCGTGCCGCAGATCGAGGTGACCTTCGACATCGACGCCAACGGCATCCTGGCGGTGGGCGCCAAGGACAAGGCCACGAACAAGGAGCAGTCGATCCGCATCGAAGGCTCGGGCGGGCTCAGCGAGACGGACATCAAGCGCATGGTCTCGGACGCTGAGTCGCACGCAGCCGAGGACAA
>CAZVOI010000336.1:0-2541 GCA_964628275.1 uncultured Acidobacteriota bacterium
GATGTTCGCGGGCTTGAGGTCGCGATGGATGATGCCGTGTTCGTGAGCCTGCTCCAGTCCCTCGGCGATCTGGATCGCGAGAGGCAGGGCCTCGTCCGCGGGAAGAGCGCCGCGCTTCATGCGCTCGGCAAGATCCTCGCCTTCGACAAGTTCCATGGCCAGGAAATGAGCGGTCGATCCGTCCGGGAGCGCCGCGCCCTCGAATCCATAGATGTGGGCGATATTGGAGTGATTGAGCGAAGCGAGGACCTGGGCCTCTCGCTTGAAGCGGGCGAGACGCTCGCTGTCGGCCGCCATGGCCGCGGGCAGCACCTTGATCGCGACATCGCGGTTGAGCGTGGCATCGCGTCCTCGATAGACCTCTCCCATCCCGCCCGCGCCAATGGCGGCGATGATTTCGTAGGAACCCAGCCGAGTACCGATCATGGCTTCTGCAGGTTAGCGTCCCAGCCCACGGTCAGGACGATCGGCGAAGCCGCGGCCTGCACCAGGGGCTCCATGACAAGGATTCGTTGCCCATCGCGCGATACATCCCATTGACGGCCGAAAGGGAGGATCGGCGGCAGTGCGAACAGGGGCCGGATCGCGCCCACCACGAATTCATTGGCCGAGCCGCTCACCTCGGCGGCATACAGGCGCGCGTCGTCCCGATAGAAGAGGCCGCGGCCGTCCCGCCGCCATACCGGCTCCGTCCCGCCCTCGGCGGAAACCTGCCACTTTCGTCCCGGTTCCGGAAAGGTCGTGACGTAGATCTCCCATCGTCCGCTTTGGTTGGACTGGTAAGCGAGCCAGCGGCCGTCCGGAGAGGGCGCGCCGTTGCGCTCGCCGAAGGGTGTGGCGAGCAGGGCGCGGAGCTCGCCGCCGGCGCTCGCGATGGCCAGCACGTCCGGCGCGCCGGCGGCCGGCGAGTTGACGAGGATTTCCCTACCGTCAGGCGACCAGGCCGTGGGGTCCGCGTTATTTCCCCCCAGAGGCCGAGGTTGGGTGATGTCGGAGGCCGGCGCCGCCCAGACCGCTCCCTGGCCGCCGCGGCGAGAGGAGAAGGCGATGGTCTGGCCGTCGGGTGACCAGACGGGTCCCGTATCCATGGCGGGGTCGGACGCGAAGCGGTGGCGCAGACCCCGGGCGACATCACAGATCCAGAGATCGGTGGTGCCCACCGCGGTATCGAGCATGGCCACCACCACCTGCTTGCCATCCGGCGAAACCCGGGGGTTGAAGTAAGGCCCGGGCTCTCCCAGGGCGCCGTGCTCCAGGCCCGAAAGGTCGCGCCAGACCAGCCGGGCTTGCCGCTCTTCGGCGTCTCCAGTCTGGTAGGCGAGAGTTCCCTCCTGCGAGCTCGAAAAGACGGCCAGCGACGACCCGACATTCACAAGCACGTGTTCGGCGAGCGGCTCCGGCTCTCCCGAGAGCGTGAGCTTCGTGGCGTCGAAGGGTTGGGCCATCAGCGTGGTCTCGCGGATGAAGAGGAGCCGGCCGGAGGCGTACTCGGCGTTGGCCGGGGTGGCGAAGAGCGCGGTTGGGGGCGTGCCGTCGAGCGCGCCCACCCGGAGCAGCGGGCCCGCGGTTCCGCGGGCAATGAAGAGAAAGTGCTCGCCGTCGGGAAGGAACCGCGGGTGCCGATGGCCGGTCTCACCGGCCGCCGGGTCGAGGTGGGTCAGTTCGCGCGGTTCGCCGCCCTCGGCCGAGACCACGGAGAGGGTGCCTATGGAATTCGGAGCGACGACGATGACACCCTTCGCGCTCCAGGTTCCGCCCTTGCCGGACGGCGTGCCACCGGTCAGGCGGACGGGCGGACCGCCCGCGAGGGCGATCTTCTTCAGTGAGTCGTTGGTGAAGTAGCCGACGAACTTCGAGTCGGGCGACCAGAACGGGAACTGCGCCTCCTCTGTTCCGGGCAGCTCTCGTGGAGCGAGGGCATCGACCGAGCGGACCCAGAGCGAGCGCCGGTTCCCCCGAACCGCACTGAAGGCCAGGTGCCTCCCGTCCGGCGATACCGTCACCGGCCCCGGGTTCAGCCATTCCAGGCCGAAGGCGGCACCCTGAGGCGGCGGCACCTCGGCGCGCACGAGTTTCCGCGTCGGCTGCGGGGTCGATGCCAGCCGAACCCCCAGCCCAAGGGTGGTGAGGGTCAGTACGGCGAGGGCCAGGCGCATCGGCCAGGCTGAGGTTGGGGGCGCGAGCGCCGCGGCCGCGCCGGTCGCGGGCTCGCTAGAGGCGCCTGCGACCAGTTCGTTCAGTACGATGCGAGCGTCCGCGATGTCGTGCAATCGATTTCTCGGCTCGCGATCGAGGCAGCGGCGCAGCAGTTGAGTGATGCCGGGCCGCGTCTCCTTCGGAAGCCGGATCCACGGAATCTCCGCGCGCAGCACCGCGGCCAGGGTGTCGCTCACCGTCGCCCCGGCGAAGAGCCGCTCGCCTGTGAGCATCTCGAAGAGCACCACGCCGAAGGCCCAGATATCGGCTCGCTTGTCGACCGTCCTCCCCCGCGCCTGCTCGGGCGACATGTACGCGGCCGTGCCCATGATCATCCCCGCCTCC
>CAZVOI010000337.1:0-5529 GCA_964628275.1 uncultured Acidobacteriota bacterium
GACAGACTCTACCGGAAGCTCAAGCGTTCTGGAGAACTGGTACCGGTCACGACCGAACAGCTGAGAAGGATGATTGGCTAAAGCTCTCAGCATCGGCCCAGCCGTGCTGCGACGGCTACGGGAGCTGCCCAGGACCGAAAAGGTGGAGTGCCTGCTGGCGTTGTGTGAGCTAACCGAAATCTTCGGCCAACCCCACATCCACAGTGGGCTTGGAATCCGTAAGCTGGGCGGTAAGCTGTTCGAATGCCGCGCCGGCTTGGCGTTGCGCTTCATCTTCCTGGACCGTGCGACCGACCTCTTCGTCGCGTTCCTGGGCAACCACGACGAAATCAAGGCGTTGCTCAAGAGCGGCAAGTATCGCTGAATCATGCACGAAGCGCCCGTCGGCTTCGGCGGGAACGAAAGGCTGACGCATTCGCATACGGCTGGTGAGCTGAGCCTGTGGATGAAGGCCGCCCTGCGCAGAAGCCTCTCGATGATCTGTCCGGGCGGACCGTGGGCGCGGACGGCAGCACTCACGTACACGTTTGGCGTCGAGAACGGCGCGGCGCACGGGTCAGCTCGCTCGGCGCCTCGGCTTCCGGGCTTGCTTGCGCGCCCAGCGCTGCGCCTCGAGCGCGAGGTTCATCGCCTTCTCGTCGGTCAGCGGACCGCCCTTCTGAGCTTCGAGGAAGTCGAGCCCCTGCTGTCGCGCGAAGCGGCGCATCTGCTCGAGCCGCGCAACCGGCACCAGCGCGGCCAGCGGCTTGCCCTTGCGCTCGATGATGAACTCGTCGTTCCGAAGCGCGATGCGGTTGAGCATGTCGCCGATGCGCTGCCGCACGTCGATCGTGGAGACCTTCGCCGTCATGGCCGTACCCTCGCAACCATACTAGTTGCACGAGATGCGTGAGTCGAGCGCGCCCCGCCGCAAGATCTACGAGATCGCGACCAAGCGGCCGGTGGCCGCCATCGTCCGCGGCTGGTAAGGTGAGGACGCATATGAAACGATCGAGTGTCGCCACGTTATGCGTATTGGCGCTGCCCGCGCTGGCAGCGGCACAGCAACCGGCGCCGAGCCCCTCCCCGGCTCCGCCGCCCAGGAGGATCGAAGCCCGCGCCGACCAGGAACTGAAGAAGATGAGCGAATTCCTGGCGAAGCAGAAGCTCTTCGCGCTCGAGGCCGAGGAGACGTTCGACGAGGTTCCAGACGGCGAGCCCAAGCGGGAGTTGACGAACGTCCGGCGCCTGGCGGTGCAGCGACCCAACCATGTGGCCGCCGATGCCACCGGCGACACGCTGAACCGCGCCTCGTGGTACGACGGAAAGACGCTGACCACCCTCGACAAGGAGCACAACGTCTACGCGACGGTCGAGATGCCGCCGACGATCGACGCCATGATCGAGAAGCTCGAAGACGAGTACGGCATCGTGTTGCCGCTGGCCGACTTCCTGTCCGCCGACCCGTACAAGGTGCTGAGCGAAGGGGTCCGCTACGGCCGCTATCTGGGCATCCACCAGGCCGCGGGCGTTCCGTGCCACCACCTCGTCTTCGCCCAGGCCACGATCGAGTGGCAGATCTGGATCGACGCGGGCGATCAGCCCTTGCCGCGCAAGCTGGTCATCAATTACGTCGACGAGCCGGGCGAGCCGCAATACTCGGCTACGATCAAGCGCTGGAGCCTCGAACCGAAGCTGCCCGAAGGGCTCTTCACGTTCGAGGCGCCGGAGGGCGCCACCAAGGTGGATGCCACCGCGATGAAGAAGCCGGACGTGGGTGACAAGCCTCGGCCTGACGGGGCCTCGGCAGGAGGGCGATGATGCGGAAGAACGACGCCGGCTTGGGGCGTCCGGGCGTGGCCTTGGCCCTGGTGGCGATGCTCGCATTGCCGGACGCGCCGGTGTATGCACAGCGACGTGGCGGGGGCGGTGGCAGCCGGGGCTCGGTGGGCAGCGCCAACCGCGGCAGCGCCAGCACCAGCCGCTCGACGTCCGGCAACACGTCGTCGCGCACGACCACGGGGCAGACACGGTCGGGCGAGTCGGCGACCGCGACCCGGAACGTCAGCAAGTCGGGCGACGACGTCACGGTGGACCGCAACGTGCAGAGCACGAGCGGCGCCAGCAAGACCTCGCAGAAGACCTACGAGATGGACGACGGCCGCGTCGAATCGGTGGAGCGCAACACCTCGGCGACCAACAAGTACGGGCAAACGGCGAGCTACGAAGGCAAGGCCGAGCGCTCGGGCTACGGCTGGGAGTTCGAGGGCGAGGGCACGAACCGCTACGGTCAGAAAGTCGAGGCCGAGGGCTACGGCGCGCGCGGGCCGTACGGGGGCGGCGTCGTCGCCGACGTCGAGGGCGGCCGCTACGGCGACCGCACCGTGGTGGCCGGAAAGGCTTACGGCGGGCCGGTCTACGCGACGAGCCTCCCCTATGGCGCCCGCCCCTACAACGCCTACGGCCACTCCTACTACGCCCACGGCGGCGCCTACTATCGGCCTTACACCTACCACGGCGTCCCCTACTACGGCTATATGCACCCGCCGTGGGGCTGCTACTACTCGACCGTTCCGGTGGGCGCGATCGCCCTCACCATCGTGGGCATGTCGCTCCTGTATTCGGACGGGACGTACTACAAGACGACCTACGTCGAGGGCGCGACGCAGTACCAGGTCGTCGCGCCGCCCGCGGGCGCGAGCATTCCCGGCACGTCGCTGCCCGCGGACCGCGCGAGCGTGACGATCGCCGGCGTGACGTACTACCTCTACGGGAACACCTTCTACAAGCGCATCGTGGCCGATGGCAAGGAGACCTTCGTTACGGTCGTGAAGCCCGCTGGGCTCGTGGCGGTGAAGGCGCTGCCCACCGACTTCGAGCCCTTGCAGGCCGGCAGCCTGATCTACTTCAAGTCCAAGGATCGCTACTACCTCGCGTACCTCGACCCGAGCGGCGAGGAGTCGTACGTCGTGGTCGACGCGCCGAAGGGCGCCGTGCCGGCGGTTGCCGCCAAGGCCGGCACGCCGGCGCCAGCGAAACCCGCGGCTGGAGCCAAGCCCGCCCCGGCGCCCCAGCCTGTGGCCAAGGCCACGCTCGTCTCGCTGACCGCTGCGCCGGGCACGCCGCTCACGGTGCGCTTCTCCGCCGAGATCAGCTCGGCCAAGGCGCAAGCGGGCCAGCGCTTCCAGGGAAACCTCGAGAACGACCTGATCGTCTCCGACGGTCGCGTGCTGGCGACGCGCGGCTCGCGCGTCTACGGCAAGGTCGTGGAAGCGAAAGCTGGAACCGGAACCGGCGGCCAGCCGGTGCTCGTGCTCGAGCTGACCGACGTCGAGGTCGGCGGGCGCGTCGTGCCGCTGTCGACCGAGCCCAACAAGTTCACTGCCGAAGCCAAGAAGGCCGGCAAGAAGGTCCTGGGCGGCGCCGCGCTCGGCGCGGGCATCGGGGCCATGATCGACGGCGGCTCCGGGGCTGCGGTCGGCGCTGGCGTCGGCGCGGTCGTCGGCGTCGCGGCAGCCTCGTCGTCTCCGGGGAACCAGGTCGCGGTCGCGCCGGGCACGGCGCTCGAGTTCCGGCTGGCTCGGCCGCTCAGCGTCGACATCGTCGTATAGAGGGGCAAAACAAGGAGAACATGAAGAATTTGAAGACTAGTACTTTCGTTGCCGCGGCTTTTTTCGCGTCGCTTGGCGCGACAGCCTTCGCACAGGATGTGAAGACGGACTTCGACAAGGCCGCCAACTTCGGCGCCATCAAGACGTTCTCGCTCAAGATCGGGACCTCATGGGGCAACCCGATCGGCGAGAAGCGCGTCACCGACGAAATCACGCAGGCGCTCGCCGGCAAGGGCTGGACCAAAGCCGAAGAGGGCAAATCCGACGCGGTCGTGGTGATCCACGGCGCCACGGAGAAGAAGCGTGAGCTGAACACGTTCTACAGCGGCGGCGGCGGGTATGGTTACCGCGGCTTTGGCGCGATGGGCATGGGGTCGGCGTCGACCACGACCACCGAGTACCTGGTCGGCACTCTGGTCGTCGACATCTTCGACGCGAAGACGAAGCAGCTCATGTTCCGCGGCACGGCGACCGACGAGATCTCGGACAAAGCCGAGAAGAACGTCAAGAAGCTCGACAAGGCGTCCGACAAGATGTTCAAGGACTTTCCGCCCGGATCGGCCAAGAAGTAGTCTTAAACTCTCGACGAATCCGATACCGATGGCTGTCCGGGCGTGGCTGCACCCGATTCCACGCCGGGGACAGCCGTCGGGCTCTTTCGCGCCGGCCGTTCGACGGCGATCGTTGCGGTCACCCTGGCGCTGGGCGCCGCCTCCGCTGACGTGGACCTGGCCGCTCTCGCGTCCTACGAGAATCGCCCGGTCACCAAGATCGAGCTGACCGGCCACAGCGTCACGCGGGAATACGTGATCACCCGCGAGCTTCAGACGGGCGGGCAGCCCCTTCAAGGTCGCGACCGCGGTTGCCGGCGCTAATCGTGGCCTTGGATCAGCGGCGACCACGTCTCGTTCAGCTTCTACGGCGTGCGCCTGACGCGGCCCGACACGCTGAACGGCTTCGAGGAGACGAGCTTTCGGCGCCACCCCGGTTTGAACGTGCCTCGACCGTCTGCTATTCTGGGTACTAGGTACCAGAAAGGCCGCTGACGCGTATGGCCAAGGGACGGCCTACGACTCGGATTCGCTGCTGATCGAGGTAGTGGAGCGGACTCATTGAGCACGAGGGGAGCGCCGATGCGGAAGACGAAAGTACACGTCGTCGAGGTAGTTCCGGACGCGGATCTCCGGAGGAAGGAAGCGAAGGCGCGGTCGGTCGTCAAGCGCTTCTTCCCCAGCGCCGGACCGCTGAGGCTTTACCGAACAGCGGAAGGCAGAATCGGCTGCCAACTCGACCTGACGGTCACCGCTGGGGACCGAAAGCGGCTCGACCAGGCCTACCAGGCGATCATGGGTGCCTTGGGAGAGAGGCGAGGCCGACCCCGTGGTGTCAGGAAGGTGCAGACCAAGCTGATGCTCCCCGAGCCTGCCTACCTGGCACTGAAGCGCGCGGCGGCAGCGTCGCACGAGACGATGTCGGGGCTGGTCACCCAACTGGCCGAGGGACTGGCGAGGACAGCTGCGCGTTGACGCGGGGTGCTCTCAGAAGAGCAGGTTGAGCGCCAGGCCGAAGGCGTTGACGTGGGCGATCGTCGCGCGCGAGTCGTCGGCAGTAGTAATCTTCGATAATGGACTTGCCGCCCAGCCACTCGATCCCGACCAAGTAGCGCCCGTAGCGATAGCCCAGCCGGAAAGCGAAAAAGCGTCGCTTGATCGCATCCGGCGTGTCGCGCAACCATGGCCTCGCCCGGCCAGAAGGCGTGATTGATGCGCCCGAGGGAAGTGCTGTGCGGTGGCTGTTCGCTAGCGCTCGAGACGGCCGATGTTCGGCATCAGAAGACCTCCGGTATCCAGGAACGGCCCGCGATCGACGCGTCGTCGTCGTAGGCGTGTTTGCGGGAGCGGCCGATCACCTCGACCTTCTTGGCTGGCATGCGTTTATA
>CAZVOI010000338.1:0-1892 GCA_964628275.1 uncultured Acidobacteriota bacterium
CGAGGACTTCTTCTTCGAGGGCGACCACACCTGGAGTGAGGGCTACGTGCGCGCCATTCGAGCCGTCACCCGGGCCGACGTGCTGGCGGCGGCCCGCCGCCACTACCGCCCGGAGGAGCTGGTCGCGGTGCTGGTCGGCCCGCTCGCAAAGATCCGCGCCAGCCGCCACCCGGAGTACCCGGCGCGGCTCGAGGATTTCGGCGCGATCCAGGTCCACCCCTGGTGATGTGGCTCGCTGCCTTCTTCGCGAGATCGACGGCGCTTCACTCCCCTTCGCCAGCCGCCGTCAGGAGCGTTCGATAGACGTGTGAACTCAAGCGGAAGCCCGTGGCCAGGAGCGCGTCGAGCAACGGGCGCACGGCGGGGATGAGACCTTTTTCTTTGGCCTTGAAGAGCACGGCGCCCGTGCCAACGATCTCCAGGCCCAGCGAGCGCCCGAATTGCCGGGCGCTCAGGTCGTCGAGAATCACCCAAGGGATCCCACGCTCGAGCGCCAAGGCCATTACCTCGGTCTCCCCAGATCCGAGCGCGCGCTGCGCGATGGAAGACGGGATCGATCGGCCCAGCGTGTGGACGCGGACCCACGCGGGAAGCTCTGGAAGGGTTTTCTGAACCTCGCGAGCGACCGCCGGAGGGATCGCGACTTGTCCAAACAGCCCCTCCAAGAGGGCGAGCTGCCCGATCTTCTCGAGATGGATCAGGGTGCTCGCGTCCGCTACGACTTGAGCCATGAGTCGATCGTGGCCTTCTCCCGCACCCACTCCTCCTCGGTGGTGAGATAGACGGGGACACCCAGCTCGCTCGCGCGGTGGATGAAGTCCATCCGTGCGAGCCCGAGCATCTCGCAAGCCTTGCCGGTCGAGATCTTCCCGCGACGGAAGAGGTCCATCACCAACGCCTCACGGGTAGCCTCGTCCAGAGACTTCTCCCCCGCGACGAGCGCGGCCAACTCTTCGTCCAGGGTCACGGTCCGCATGGCTCGACGATTTTACGCCGGCCTGGCTTCTGAGGGTCTGCTCACTTGGTCGGGACGCCAGGACCCGGCAAAAGCACGGCGTGTTGGTGATGTCCGCGCTGGTACCGGAAGTTCTCCAGACGGGCCGGCCTGACGAGCGAAGTGGTAGGCACCCTGCCCATTCAAGAAGTCGTCTTGACCTTGCGTCGCAAGCGCCGCATGCCGGAGAGCCAGCGGTCGTAGTCCGCCGCCTTGCGCCGGAAGTGCTCCGCCACTTCGGGATGCGGCAGGATCAGGAAGCGCTCCTCGGCCAGCGCCTCGACCACGGCCTCCGCCGCCGCCTCGGGCGTGATCGCGCCTTCGCGCAAGAAGCTCGGGCGAGCGCCGTCGGGTCCGAGCAGCATTTGTGTCAGGACACCCATCGGGCACAGGCAGGAGACACGGATGCCGCGATCGCCGTACTCGATCGCAAGCCACTCCGCCAGCGCGACAGCGGCGTGCTTGGTGACCGAATACGACGCCGAGTCGATCTCGGTGAGCAGCCCGGCGGCCGAGGCGGTCTGCAGCAGGTAGCCGTGGCCGCGCGCCAGCATGCCCGGCAGCACGGCGCGGGCGGCGTAGACGTGCGACAACAGGTTGATCTCCCAGATGCGCTGCCAGTCGTCGCCGGACGTCTCGATGCCGCCCTCGATTCCGATGCCGGCGTTGGAGCAGAACAGGTCGATCGGCCCAAAAGATTCCGTGGCGCGATCGACGACGCGCCGGACTTCGGCCTCGCTGGCCACGTCCGCTGGGACAGCCAGGCCGCGCTGACCGATCTCCGCCGCCACTCGCGCGGCGCCGCCGGCGTCCCGGTCGGCCAGCACGACCCCGCGCGCGCCGTCCGCTGCAAACCGCCGCGCCAAGTCTCGGCCGATGCCGTTGGCGCCTCCCGTCA
>CAZVOI010000339.1:0-2951 GCA_964628275.1 uncultured Acidobacteriota bacterium
CCCTGAAGGAGCTGATTCCGGACTTCAAAGAAAAGGGCGCGCCCGTAACCACGGAAGTCAGCGAAGACCACGTCTACATGCTTTCCAAGAGGGGGAAGCTGCCGCTCCCGATCCTCCCGCCGCCGCTCCAGAACCACGGCAACTACGTGATCAGCTTGAACCAGCTCGTGAAATGGCTGGCGTCTCAGGCGGAAGCGCGCGGGATCGACTGCCTGGCCGGTTTTCCGGCCGCCGAGATCGTCTACGAGGGCGAGCGGGTGGTGGGCGTGCGCACCGGCGACAAGGGCATCGACAAGCACGGCAACAAGAAGGGCAATTTCGAAGCCGGCGTCGATCTGCGCGCCAAGGTCACGATCCTGGCCGAGGGCGCGCGCGGCAGCCTGACCAAGGCGCTGGTGCAGCGGCTGCAGCTCGACAAAGGCAAATTTCCAGCCGTCTACACGATCGGGATCAAGGAGCTCTGGGAAGTCCCGAAGGGCCGCCTCGCCAAGGGCGCCGTCATCCACACGATGGGCTACCCACTCGACTTCAAGACCTTTGGCGGCGGCTTCATCTACGGGTTCACCGAAGACCGCGTCTCGATCGGCCTCGTAGTCGGCCTCGACTATCACGATCCGTTCCTGGATCCGCACGGTCTCTTCCAACGCCTGAAGGAGCATCCCGAGGTCGAGCGCATCCTCGAGGGCGGCAAGCTGATCCGCTACGGCGCGCGCACCATCGGCGAGGGCGGCTGGTACTCGATTCCGCGACCTTACGCCGACGGCGTGCTGCTGGTCGGCGAAGCAGCCGGCTATCTGAACGCGGCGCGCCTGAAGGGCATCCACCTGGCGATCAAGACCGGGATGCTGGCGGCCGAGACCGCGCTCGAGGCGGTGATCCACGGCGATCCGAGTGCTTCACGATTGAAGTCATTCGAGGACAAGGTCGCGGCATCGTATGTGAAGTCGGAGCTCTGGAAGGTCCGCAACTTCCACCAGGGCTTCAAGCACGGCCTCTGGTCGGGGATGGTCCATGCCGGCCTGCAGATGTTCACCGGCGGGCGCGGCCTCGTCGATCCAATGCAGCCCGGCAAGGGCTACGCCGAGATCGAGAAGCTCGCCGACTTCTACGGCTCCGACACGACACGCGACGGCTTCGTGCGCGACAAGCCCGACGGCAAGCTGACATTCGATCGGCTGACCGACGTCTACAACTCCGGCACCAAGCATGAAGAGGACCAGCCGGTCCACCTCCACGTCGCCGACACCAACATCTGCGAGACGCGTTGCCGCGAGGAGTACGGCAACCCGTGCGAGAAGTTCTGCCCGGCGGCCGTCTACGAGATGGTGCCGAAGACGGGGGACGCCAAGGAGCTGCGGCTCCAGATCAACTTCTCGAACTGCGTCCACTGCAAGACCTGCGACGTGATGGACCCGTACCAGATCATCACCTGGGTCACCCCGGAAGGCGGCGGAGGCCCGCGCTACGACGACCTCTGAGTGAGGGCCGCGACGCCGCAGTCAGGCGGTGGCAACGAGGTGGGCCGCAAGCTCGGAACCCAGGCGCTTCCTGTCGGCTCCGGCGAGGACTCCGATGCGCCGCAGGATGAACCGGTTGTCGAGCGTGAAGATCTTCAGCCGGACGAGGCACCGGCGCTGCAAGCCGGCCGAAGCGAAATCCGTGAGCGGCGTATCGCCAGGCCATGGCCGGTGCGCCGTCGACGTGATCATGGCGAGAATCGAGTGGCCGCGCCGGTTGAAGCGCGTCTGGCTCAAGACGAGAGCCGGGCGCTTCTTGGTCTGCGATCGATCCGTGAACGGGAACGGGACGATGACGACCTGCCAGGGCTCACAGATCACCAAAGGCCTCGTCGTCTTCGGGAGACGCCCATTCGTCGAGCGTCCGCTCGAGCGCGCCATGGAACGCGATGTCCAGCGGCTCCGCCCGCCGCAGCGTGACCATCCCCTTCCTGATGTCGTAAGCGACGGCGTCGCCCGGCCGCACGCCGATCAGCTCGCGCACCTTCTTCGGTAGCGTCACCTGGCCCTTGCTCGAAAGTCGGCTCAGCACGGTCTGGGCCACAGCGCCTCCTCCTAGGTTCAAGCACCTTGAATGTAAAGAATACTGGGGCGCTTGGCTCCTTGGCAAGCGAAACGGCTCTTGGAGGCGGCTAGGCTGAGCTAAGCTGACTGACACGATGGCTGAGGCGACGCGGCTCCCGCGCTACAGCCTCGAGGAGTATTCGGTCCTCGAGGAAACGAGCAACGTCCGGCACGAGTACCTCGATGGACACATCTACGCCATGGCCGGGGGCACGCCTGAGCACGGCGGGCCGTGCGCGAACCTCATCGCGATCCTGTCCAACGCCCTCGAGGGCCGTCCTTGCCGGGTGTTCACCTCCGACGTGCGCGTGCGGATTCAGGCGACGGGCCTGGATACCTATCCCGACGCGAGCGTCGTCTGTGGGCGGATCGAAAGGGACTCCGTCGACCGGAACGCGCTCACCAACCCCGTGGTTTTGGCCGAGGTGGAGGTCTGGAGACGCGGAGGCGACGGCAGTTGGTCAGCGGCGTCCAGCGGGTCAGGCGCATTGATCCGGCTGGTCTCCTTGGAGGCCGAACTGAAGGTCGACGCGGTCTACCGCAATCCGCTGCCCGACTGATTCCTCGCGGATAGGATGACGGCTTCGATCAAAGCGGCGTTCCGGGTCGCGTTCTACGACGACCCGCTCTTCCGCGAACACGATCCCGGGCCCGGACACCCGGAGAAGGCCGACCGCGTCAAGGCCGTCGCCGAGGCGGCCGACCGTCTGCATGCGCGGCTGACGTTCCGCAAGCCGCGGCCGGCGACGCGCGAGGAGCTGTTGCGCGTCCACGACGCCGCCTACCTCGACCAGGTGGCCGCGACCGCGGGACGCATCGTGCGGCTCGACCCCGATACGCAAACGAGCGCCCGTTCCCACGAGGCCGCGC
>CAZVOI010000340.1:0-1988 GCA_964628275.1 uncultured Acidobacteriota bacterium
AACACGATCGAAGCGCCGAATCCGATCACGAAGCGACCGATGCGCTCGCGGCTTTCGCGATCATCCGGAACGCCCGCCGGTCCGCAGCTCGTGGAGGAGCCACGGCGCCTCGGCGTTCCGTAGTGGCGGCGAGAGCGGGAGCGAGCCCGCGAAGAGCTCGGGACCGTCGTCGGTCCTCCGCGACTGGATCGCCGCGAGCGCCGTCCGCGGCGCGCGCGTGCGGCGCAAGACGCCGCGCAGCACGCTGACCTCGTCCCGGCCCACCTCCAGGCGCCGCCGGCCGCCACCAGTTCTGCGCGAAGAAGAACCAAACGAGCGTGAAGAGAAAGAGCGGTAGCGCGACGAACAAGATGCCGGAGCTGTCGTAGTCACTGGCGCCGCGTAGCGCCTGCACCCAGAGCAGCCAGAACCAGCAGACGGCGGGCGCCGCGAGGCCGGTGAGCGCAACGGCGATCAACGAGACGGAGCCGAGGTAGTCGATCTGCAGGCCGTCCTCGCCGCGCCGCACACGGATCAGACTGCGCGTCGGCCGCGGGGGCGCGTTTCCGGTCTCGGCGGCAGCCATCGCCCCGGGTGCTCGCGCGACCTTCACGCCATCCGCGGTCTCGGACGCCAGGATCCTTGCGCTTTCGAGGAGCCCCACCATTACCTGGATGGCCTCGGGCGACGTCCTCTCCCGCATTTCAGGCTCGAAGAGGTCGCCGTCGAACGGGACCGCGAGCCAGGCGTGCTTCTCGGCGAACGAAAGCAGCAGTGGCCGGCCCACATCGCGGCGCAAGGCCAGGAGCTTCGCCCGGAGCGTGGGCCGAAGCAGCGCTTTGGCTTCTTCGGCGGACGACGTCTTCACCGTGAACGCCGCGTCGAAGTCCGTGTCGCTCAGAGCGACGACGTCGAGCGCGGCGTGTTCGAGCGTGGCGGCGGCTCTGGCGCCGCGCGACTCCACGATCGTGTGCGCAGCGAATGAACGCTGAAGCGTCAGCTGCAGGAAGAACCCGCGGAAGAGCGTGCGTGGGCGCGAGCGTCCGAAGACGCGCTGCTCGCGGCCGGAATCGCCGAGCTGCTGGTCGGAAGGCTCGTAGAGGTACAGGTCGGCGGAATGCCAAGCGGTCTCGCCGAGTGTCCCCGACAGATGGTCTTCGGCGCGGTGCCGCAAGAAATCGGGCGCCGCGAAGAGACCGCTGCGAGTGGCGTCGCCGCCGCCACGCACGTCCTCGCCGCCGGCCTCGAAGCGCGCGCCCGGCGCCAGCTTCTGGATGACCTCCGAGAGCACCTCGGCCTTGAAGCGCCGGCAGTAGAGCGACGTCTGACGCTGCGCCGGCTTGACGAGGAACAGATAGATCGCCAGGCCCAGAGAGGCGGGCGCGAGCAGGACCGTGATCATTGCGTCGATGTCCCGCCCACCGGAGAAGACCGGCGCTCCCAAGGCCAGAAGACCGCAGAGCTTGACGAGCGGCCCGCCGAGCCGGCCTCGCGCGATCTGCTTTCGAAGCGGCTCCAGGACCTCGAGCCGCCGCCGCAGCTCGCGGTCGTACAGGTCGCGCAGCTCAGCCGGCGTCATGGGCCGAAGGGCTCTCGGAGACCAGCGCTGCGAGTCATCGCATTCTCACGGTCGACCTCCGTCTTGCGCGCGCCGAGCGGTGAAGCGACTATAGAAAGATTGCCGTCGATACGCGAGCCGTGGGATCCTCCCGAAGAAGGAGACAGTCGCATGCAGCGAACACTCGCGTGGATGGTGACGTTGGCGTTGCTCGCACCGTCGCTCCGGGCGGAGACGAACGAAGACCTGAAGGAACAAGTGCGCAACGCAGAGACCGCTTTCTCCAAGACGATGGCCGATCGCAACCACGCCGCGTTCGTCTCGTTCCTTGCCGACGAGGCGGTGTTCTTCGGCCGTGCCGTGCAGCGGGGCAAGGCCGCGGTCGCCGAAGCCTGGAGACCGTTCTACGACGCCAAGCAGGCCCCGTTTTCCTGGGGGCCCGAGAGCGTGG
>CAZVOI010000341.1:0-2277 GCA_964628275.1 uncultured Acidobacteriota bacterium
CGCCGGGAGCTTCCTGGAAGGCGTGCTGCGGCGTGGCCTCGACGATCCGGCGCTGCAGGTCCTCGGGATGGAAGCGGTCGGAGGAGGCTGCATCCACCACGCGCTTCGGGTCCGCACCACACGCGGCGACTGGTTCGCAAAGTGGAACGACGACTGCGCGCCCGACCTGTTCCTGAGCGAGGCGGAGGGGCTGCGGGCCATGCGGGCGGCCGGGGCCGGGCTCGTGATCCCGGACGTGCTGGTGGCCCTGCCGCCAATGGACGCTCACCCCGCCTGTATCGTGATGGAGTACCTGCTGCCGGGCGCGGGAAGAGCGCGTGACGATGCGGCGCTCGGCCGGGGGCTGGCGGCGATACACGCACAGGCGAGGGAGGCCTTCGGCTTCCCGGTAACCACGTACTGCGGCGCGACGGCCCAGGACAACCGGCCGAGCGGCTCCTGGGCCGAGTTCTACGTGGAGCGGCGCATCCTGCCGCTCGCGCGGCGGCTCGAGGGGGAGGACCGGATCGGGCCGGCGGAGCGAGCCGTCCTGGATCGCCTGAGCGAGCGGCTGCCGACGCTCCTCGCGCACGAGGTCCGGCCCGCGCTCACCCACGGCGATCTGTGGTCGGGCAACGTGCTCACCACGACCCGCGGTCCGGCGTTGGTCGATCCGGCCTGCGCCAGGTGCGACCGCGAGCTGGAGTTCGGGATCACGACGCTCTTCGGCGGCTTCTCCGAGCGGTTCTTCGACGCCTATCACGAGGCGCTGCCGCTGCCCAGCGGGTGGCGCGAGCGCAACCCGCTCTACCAGCTCTATCACCTGCTGAACCACCACCTGATCTTCGGCGGCCACTACGGCGCCGCGGCACTCGCGATCGCCCGGCGCTACGCCTAAGCAGGGCCAAGGCCCGCGGGCGGTGAAGCGGAGCTTGCGGCGGCGGCAGGAAACGGCGGCTCAACTCCGTCCGGACAGAGTTCCAGCGCGAAGCGCGTCCGTCTGCTGCAGCACACGGAAGCCGTAGTCGGCGTAGCGGAATCCCGGGGGCAGGCTGCTGCGGGCGGAGGGCGGAGACCAACGCACGTGGTGGCGCCACGAGCCGCCGCAACTGACGCGTCGGGTGGCGAGCTCCGGGTCGTGCCAGTCGAGGCACCACTCGTGGACGATCGTTCCCATGTCGAAGAGGCCGAATCCGTTGGGTGTGCCGCGGCCCACTCGCCACGGCCCCGCGAGCGGTCCCTCGGGAACTTCGCCATCGGGCAGTCGGTCGCCCCAGGCAGTCGCCGCTCCGACGAGCCCGCCCCGCGCCCCACGCTCCCACTCCGCTTCCGTCGGCAACCGCCAGCGTCCGCCCGTGAGCTCCGAGAGCCACGCGGCGTAGTCGCAGGCCTCGAACCAGGTGACGCCTACGACGGGCTGGTCGGGGGCGTGGTAGGCGGGATCGCGCCACCACGGTGGCGCAGGGGCGCGGCCAGCCTCGACGAGCGGTGCGTACTCGGCGTTAGTGACCGCCGTTCGCCCCAACTGGAAACCCGCGCCGGGCACATCGACCGTTGCCGGAACCAGGGCCGTCATCCTCGCTTAGAGGGTAACCGACCCCATATTCGCGGGGATATCAGGGAAGAGGCCGGCTTCAGGCGCTGGCGGGCACGGCTGGTCGCGTGAGGCGGCTCAGGGACCAGCCGACCGCGAACGTGACGATAGCACCCACGGCGACGTTCCAGGTCCACGCGACGCCCGGGCGGTCGAGCAGGAACGGGGCGAGCTTGCCGACGGTCAGGCTGGTTGCGAGGCCCAGCATCATGCCGATCATCGTGGGGCCCGATCGGGCACTGCGGGTGAGCGTCCCCAGCAGGAAGGCTCCGACCGTGGGACCCGAGGCATAGCCGAGGGCGGCCAGGCCCTCGTTGAGGGCCGAGTCGATGCCCTGGGCGAGGAGCGCGACGGCGATCTGGGCGGCGCCCCAGATCGCGGTGAAGGCGCGGGCCACGCGCATCTGCTGCTTGTCGCTGGCGTCGGGCCGCACGAACGGCAGGTAGAAGTCGCGGACGGTAGCCGAGGCCATCGAGTTGAGCGAGGGCGACAGCGCCGCCGCGACGATCGCGGCCAGGATCACGCCCGCGAAGACACCGGGCAGCTCCGTGGAGACGAACGTCGGGAGCACCTCGTCACCCCGGGCGAATGAGCGCCCGCCGTAGAACGCCCAGAGCAGGGTGCCGAGCACGAGGAAGAGCGCGAACTGGGCGAAGACCAGGAAGCCCGACAGCACCAGCCCGATCGACGCGTCACGCCGGCTG
>CAZVOI010000342.1:0-6813 GCA_964628275.1 uncultured Acidobacteriota bacterium
GCTCCCCTCGCGCTCGTCGCGCTCGACGACGTCGGCCTTGATCCGGCAGGCGGTCGCGATCGCGTTGTCGACCTCCGGCCGCTCCCAGCCCACGAGGCCGGCGGGGGCGCGCCGCAAGCTGGCGAAGAGCGCGTCGTTGCCGAGCACGGCGCACTTCAGGATCTCGTATGCGCCGGAGCGGAACTCGCGCACCGGCAGCGTGGCGAGGAAGGCCGGGTCGATCACCACCGCGCGCGGCTGGTGAAACGCCCCGATCATGTTCTTGGCGCGGGCGTGGTTGATGGCGACCTTGCCGCCGATCGAGCTGTCGACCATCGCCAGCAGCGTCGTCGGAACGACGACCCAGTCCACCCCGCGCATCCATGAGGCCGCGGCGAAGCCGGCGAGGTCTCCCACCACCCCGCCCCCGAGCGCCACGACCAGGCCGTCGCGCCCCAGGCGGGCCTCCAGGAAGGCGTCGTAGACGGTCTCCAACGTGCCTCGGCTCTTGAAGCGCTCGCCGTCGGGTACGAGGCAGGTGTGGACCGGGCCCAGGCCGCGCAGGGAGCGCTGGAGGCGCTTGCCGTGGCGCCTCCACACCCGCCGGCTCGCGACCACCACCGTGCGCCGACCTCGCAGAGGTGCGAGCAGGTCGGGCAGCAGCTGCGCGAGCCCGTGGCCCACCGACACCACGTAGCGGCGGGCCCCGAGCTCGACCGGGATCTCCAGCATGGGTCGGCAGCATAGCACCGGGCGTCCGGTTGACAGGGGCGCCTGCTTCTCTATGATCTGCGCACAGATGCGGCTTTCTCCGGGACGGGCAGCGGGTCTCGCCTTCCTCACCGCGGCTGTGACGCTGGTGCTGCAGGTCCTCGTCCACCGGATGGTCTCGGCCAAGCTCCTCAACAACTACGCGTTCCTGGTGATCTCGCTGACGATGCTCGGCTTCGCCTTCTCGGGTGTCGTCTTGAGCTTCAATCTCCGGCGTTTCCTAGAGCGCCTGCCCGACGCCGCCAACCTCTGCGCGAGCCTGCTGGTGGCGAGCCTGCTCCTGGCGAGCGTCGCCTTCTACCACGCCGAGGCACCGGCTGAATTCGACGTGTCGCGCCCGGGGTTCGTGGTCGCATTCTTCCGTTGGATGTCCTACTCGCTGCTGTTCGCGCTGCCCTTCGCGTTCAGCGGCCTGATCCTGGGGGCTCTGCTCGCCTCACCCGACCTGCCCGCACGGCGCATCTACTTCTGGGACCTGCTGGGCTCGGCCGTCGGCGCCTTCGCGGCGATCCCCGCCATTCAGCTGCTCGGGGTTGAGACGGGCGCGTTGGCGGCGTGCGCCGCGTTCCTGATCGGCACGCCGCTCATCGCTCCGCCGCCTTCCCGAGCCGTGCGAGTCGTGCTGGCGGCAACCGCGGCGGGACTGCTGGCATGCGTCCTGCTCAAGGACCGGGCCCTCGATTTCTACTACCCCGAGGGCTCCATGCTGGCGGCGACCCGCGACCCCGGCTCGGGCGTCGTGCTCGAGCACACGGTCTGGGACCCGCTCGCGCGCATCGAGGTGTCGCGTATCCCGCCTCCCGATCCGCGGACGATGGCCTTTCCTTCCCTGATCGGCGAGAACCGTGCCTTCCTCGCGCGCTTCCGGCGCCTGCTGACCCAGAACAACCACGCATTCACCTACGCCGTGGACTACGACGGGGAGCGGGCTTCGCTCACCGGGATCGAAGAGACGATCTACGCCGCGGCCTACCAGGGCAGCTCCGTCTCCAACCCGAGCGTGGCCGTGATCGGGGTAGGGGGCGGCTTCGACATCCTCAACGCGCTGTATTTCGGCGCCTCGCGCGTCACGGCGATCGAGGTCAACGCCGCCACCGTGGGCATCCTGACCCGCACCTATGCGGACTACTTCCGGCACTGGGTGAAGGACCCGCGCGTGGAGCTGATCGAAGGCGAGGGCCGCAGCGTCCTGACGGCCCGCCAGGAACGCTACGACGTGCTCCAGCTCTCGGGAGTCGACTCGTACAGCGGGACGCCGGGTGCGGCGCACGTCTTCTCCGAGAACTACCTCTACACGGCCGAGGCGTTCGATCTCTACCTGGCACGGCTGAGCGACCAGGGGATCCTGAACGTGATGCGCCTGGAGTTCCCGCAGCCGCGGGAGATGCTCCGGGCGCTGGTCACGGCGGTCGAGGCGCTGCGGCGTGCGGGGATCGCGCGTCCCGCCGACCACGTGGTGACGGTGAGCGCGACCAGCGGCAACTTCACTGCGCTCCTGATCAAGAAGTCGCCCTTCACGGAGCCGGAGCTCGACCGGCTGGCGGCGTGGGCCGACCGCAGCCCCTTCTTCGAGATCTCGGCGGCGCCGCGCCGCGACACGGGCGCGAACGCGTACCGCTTCTTCCTGGAGCTGGGCGACCCGCGGCGCGAGCGGGCCTTCGTGGCCGAGTATCCGTTCGACATCTCCGCCACGGTCGACGATCGGCCCTTCTTCTTCAAGTACTCGTTCTGGTGGCACGTCTTCCCGGCCGACTACATCGTGTGGGCCTACGTGCCGGTCATGGAGTACAGCCTGATCCTGCTGCTGCTCGCGATCGGCCTCGCCGCTCTCGTCAGCATCTACCTCCCGCTGCGCCATTTCGCGCATCAGGGGCTGCGGGCTGCCTCGGCCTGGCGCTGGCTCGTTTACTTCGGGGGCGCGGGACTGGGGTACATGGCCGTCGAGGTGGCGCTGCTGCAGAAGTTCGGGCTCTTCCTCGGCCACCCCAACTACGCGCTCTCCGTGGTCCTGGCGGCCCTGCTGCTGGCAACCGGACTGGGCTCGCTCTTCTCCGGGACGATCGTGCGGCGGCTGGCCGGGATCCGGTTCGTGAGCTATGCGCTGTGCGGGATCGTGCTGGCCGAGCTGTTGCTTCTGTTCCCGCGCCTGCCGGCCCTCGCGAGCCTGTCATTCCCCGTCCGCGTGGCGCTCGTCTTCGGCCTGGTGACGCCGATCGGGGTTTGCCTGGGAGTCTTCGTCCCCAGCGCGCTCGAGCGCCTCAAGAGCGAGGCTCCGGACTTCGTCCCCTGGGCCTGGGGCGTGAACGGTATCTTCTCCGTGCTCGCCCCCGTCCTGGCGATCGCGGTCTCGATCGGCTGGGGGATCTCCGCGCTCCTGCTCGTCTCGCTCCCCGTGTACCTGGCCGTCGGCTGGAGCTCTCCCGGCTCCGGGAGGCGGGCGCCCGACGCAACCGGCTAGCGCAGCCAGCCGGGCAGCGCCCCGTTCGCCCAGGTTGACAAGCGCGTTCGCTCATCTATGATCCCGCGACTGATGCGGCTCTCTTCACGACGGGCGTCGGGGCTCGCCTTCCTGACCGCAGCCGTCACCATCCTGCTCCAGATCCTCGTGCACAGGATGGTCTCGGCGAAGCTGCTCAACAACTACGCGTTCCTCGTGATCTCGCTCACGATGCTCGGCTTCGCCCTGTCGGGCGTGGTGCTGAGCTTCACGCTCGAGAGGTTCGCCGCGCGGCTGCGCGACGCCGCCAACCTCTGCAGCGCGCTTTTTGTCCTGAGCCTGCTCCTCGCCAGCATCGCCTTCTATCGCAGCGAGGCGTTGGCCCTCTTCGGCTTCTCCCGTCCCGGCTTCGTCGTCGCTTTCTTTCGCTGGATGCCTTTTGCCCTGCTCTTCGCGCTTCCTTTCACCTTCTGCGGCCTGGTCCTGGGGGCGCTGCTCTCGTCCCCGGACCTGCCGGCGAGGCGCGTCTACTTCTGGGACCTGCTCGGATCGGCCGCCGGCGCTTTCGCCGCCATCCCTGCGATTCAACTGCTCGGGGTGGAGACCAGCACGCTCGCGGTCTGCGCGGCGTTCCTCGGCGGTACGTTCCTGCTCGCTCCGCCGCCCTCCACACGCGTGCGCATCCTGGTGGCCGTCACCGCCGCCGGGCTTCTGGCCTGCATGTTTCTCAAGGACCGCGCCTTCGAGCTTCACTACTCGAAAGGAGCGATGCCGTCGGGCCACGACCCCGAGTACGTGGCGTGGGATCCCCTCGCGCGCATCGAGGTGTGGCGCATCCCGCCTCCCGACCCGCGGACGATGCCCTACCCCTGCCTGATCGGGGAGAACCCGGCCTTCCTGGCGCGCTTCCGGCGCGTGCTGACCCAGAACAACTACGCCTTCACCTACGCAATCGACTACGACGGCGAGCGCGCCTCGCTCACCGGGATCGAGGAGACCATCTATTCCGCAGCCTACCAGTCCGGCAGCGTGGCCGCGCCACGCGTGGCGGTGATCGGCGTGGGAGGCGGGTTCGACATCCTGACCGCGCTCTACTTCGGGGCCTCCCACGTGAAGGCCGTCGAGGTGAATTCCGCCACCGTGGACATCTTGACCCGCGAGTACGCCGACTATTTCAAGAGCTGGGTCAGGGATCCGCGGGTGGAGCTCGTCGAGGGGGAAGGGCGTCAGGTCCTCACCACGACGGCTGACCGCTTCGACGTGCTGCAGCTCTCGGGCGTCGACTCCTACAGCGGGACGCCCGGCGCTGCCCACGTCTTCTCGGAGAACTACCTCTACACCGCCGAGGCGTTCGACCTCTACCTGTCGCGGCTCGACGACCAGGGGATCCTCAACGTCATGCGGCTGGAGTTCCCGATGCCGCGCGAGATGTTGCGGGCCCTGGTCACGGCGGTCGGGGCGCTGCGGCGGGCGGGCGTCGCACGTCCCGCCGACCACGTGGTGACGTTGACCGCCACGGGAGGCAACTTCACGGCTCTCCTCGTCAAGAAGACCCCGTTCAGCGAGGCGGAGATCGACCGGCTGTCGGCGTGGGCCGCCCACAACCCCTTCATCGAGGTCGCGGCGGCGCCGCGCCGCGACACGGGAAGGAACTTCTACCGGACGTTCCTGGAGCTCGGCGACCCCGAGCGGGAGCGAGCCTTCGTCGCCGCCTATCCCTTCGACGTGTCGGCCACCGAGGACGACCGGCCCTTCTTCTTCAAGTACTCGTTCTGGTGGCACGTGTTTCCCTCCGACGGCATGATCTGGGACAACGTGCCCGTCATGGAGTACAGCCTGATCCTGCTTCTGGGCGCCATCAGCCTCGCCGCGCTGCTCAGCATCTACCTGCCGCTCGTCCACTTCGCCCACCAGGGCCTCCGCGCCCCGCGCGCGTGGCGTTGGCTCGTCTACTTCGGAGGGGCGGGACTCGGCTACCTGGGCCTCGAGGTGGCGCTACTCCAGAAGTTCGGGCTGTTCCTCGGCCACCCCAACTACGCGCTCTCCGTGGTCCTCGCCTCGCTGCTGCTCGCCACCGGTCTGGGCTCGCTCTTCTCGGGCCCCATCGTCCGGCGGCTGGGGGGCGTCCGCTTCGTGAGCTATGTCCTGTGCGGAGTGGTGCTGGCCGAGTTGCTTTTCCTCCTCCCGCGCCTGCCCCGGCTCGTGGGCCTCTCGTTCCCCTTGCGGACGCTCCTGGTGCTGGTCCTGGTCGCACCGATCGGTGTCTGCCTGGGGACGTTCGTTCCCACGGCGCTCGAGCGACTGAAGACGGAGGCGCCGGCTTTCGTGCCCTGGGCCTGGGGCGTCAACGGCATTTTCTCGGTCCTGGCGCCGGTCCTCGCGATAGCTGTTTCGATGACCTTCGGAATCTCCACGCTCATGCTCCTGTCCCTCCCGGTCTACCTGGCCGTGGGTTGGAGCTGGCCGCCGTCGGAGTCGCCCGCGGGGTCCTAGCGCAGCCAACCGGGCAGCGCGCCCGCGCGTCGCGCGCGATCCTCGAGGTCGTCCTGGGCCCGCCGCATGCGCCGCTCGACGGCCGCGAGTGACGACTGCAGCGAAGCGATCGAGGCCGATCCAGAGGACGCTCCCGACGACGCCCGCCGGCGGCCCCCGAAAATGGTTTCGGGCCTGGGTGCGCGCTCGCGCTCGGCGATCCGCGTGCGCAGCTCGGCAGCTCGCTCTTCGAGCCCGCGCACCCGCTCTCGCACGGCGGCGGCCTCGCGCCGCCAGTAGGCCTCGCCCTGGCCGCGCGACGCCGCCTCGGGAGCGGCGTCCGGATCGTCCCCGGCGGGGCCCGCGGGAACCGAGTTCCCTCCTGTCTGTCCGGCGAACGGGTGGATTCGATCCAGGTCGTCGTTCGTGTAGACGCGCACCGCGGGGCGGGCGGTGGGACGGGGCGCCTCGTCGGCGAGGGCCGGGGCGCAGGCCGCTGCCAGCAGGCCGAGGGCCAGTTTGGTGAACGGCATCCGTCGTGACATGGAAACGTCGCCTTTCCGGGAGAGGAGGGGAAAGGCGGCCCGCGAGGCTCGAAGGGGACGTTATCAACTGTCGGGAGCGGGCGTCAAGGGGAGGGCGTGGCCTTCTGATAAACTAGTCGTTTCGAGCACCCGCGATGACCCCTGACCTCCGCCTTTTCCCGTTCGCCGAGTACTGGCCCTTCTACCTGGGCTTCCTGCTGCTCGTGTTCGTGCTGCTCGCGCTCGACCTGGGCGTCTTCCACAGGCAGGCCCACGCCGTGTCGATCCGCGAGGCTGCCGGCTGGAGCGTCGTCTGGGTGACGCTGGCGCTCGCCTTCAACGTCGGCTTCTACTTCTACATGCGCTGGTGGTTCCCGCAGGACGCTCGGCTGATGGCGATCCCGGGCTTCGACCCCGAGCAGGCCGCGCTCCAGACCGCGCTCGAGTTCCTGGCCGGCTACGTGGTCGAGTACTCGCTCTCGGTCGACAACATCTTCGTGTTCGTGGTGGTGCTCGGCTACTTCGCGGTGCCGGCCGCCTACCAGCACCGGGTGCTGTTCTTTGGCATCCTGGGCGCGCTCGTCTCGCGCGCGATCTTCATCGCGCTCGGGGCGCTGCTGCTCCGCTTCG
>CAZVOI010000343.1:0-2316 GCA_964628275.1 uncultured Acidobacteriota bacterium
GATGTTCGCGGGCTTGAGGTCGCGATGGATGATGCCGTGTTCGTGAGCCTGCTCCAGTCCCTCGGCGATCTGGATCGCGAGAGGCAGGGCCTCGTCCGCGGGAAGAGCGCCGCGCTTCATGCGCTCGGCAAGATCCTCGCCCTCGACGAGTTCCATGGCCAGGAAATGAGCGGTCGATCCGTCCGGGAGCGTCGCGCCCTCGAATCCATAGATGTGGGCAATGTTGGGATGATTGAGGGAAGCGAGAAGCTTGGCCTCGCGCTCGAAGCGGCCAAGGCGTTCCCGATCCTTCGCCAGATCCGCGGGAAGAACCTTGATGGCGACGTCGCGGTCGAGCCTGGTGTCGCGCGCGCGATACACCTCGCCCATCCCGCCCGCGCCGATGGCGGCGGTGATTCGGTAGTGGGAAAGGGTGGCGCCGATCAAGGCCGCTCCGCTCCGCCGTTCTCGATCACTCCGATGTTCGCCTGCAGCACATTCTGTGAGGCGAAGATCACGTGGCGGCCGTCTGGAGAAATCTCCACGTAGTTCTGCAAGAGCCCCTTGCCCGCGGCCCAGTAGGAATAGACGAGGGGGATGGTGGAGAGGCGCGTGAGCCCCTTGCCATCCCAGCCAACCTTCCAGAGAACCCCATTGAGATCAGGCTTCCCCTCTTGAAGATAGATCTGATTCCCCGGGCCGCGCGCGAACCATGTGACCCAGCCGCGAAAGACCTGCCTCGGCTTCGCGTGGAGGTCCTCGACCCAGAGTCCGGCATCAGACTCACTCTCATGGCCGGGCCGAATGTTGTAGGCGATGGAGCGGCCGTCCGGGGACCAACGCAGGAGCCATCCCCTTTGGCTGAGGCTCGAGACGGCGAGCTCCTGGGCCGGTGGGCTCCCAGGGTCGAAGGATCGGATCCTGCCCTGGCCATCCCGGAACAGGAGGCGCCCGTCAGGTCCCACGTCGAAGTTGTAGTCCCCCGAGTCGGTGAGCAGGGTCGTGGGCGCCCCGCCGGAGACGGAGACGCGGCGGTACTCACTCCCGGTCACGTAGATGAGGTGCTCGCCGTCCGGGCTCCACTTTGGAAAGATGTTCACGAGCCCGTCCTGAACGATCGCCACAGGGTCGGTTCCGTCGGCGTCGGCCACCCAGATGCTCTCCATCTCGACGCCCTTGAGGTTCGAGAAGTAAGCGAGGCGGGTCCCGTCGGGAGAGTGGGCCGGCCCGATCTGATTTCGGGCGAGGTCAATGGCGAGCTGCCTGGGGTTGTCTGGTCCGGACTTCGCGGTCAGGTCCAGTCGCGCGAAGCCGAGGCTCTGCCGGTGGGTCGCGAAGACGATCCGACTCCCGTCCGCCGAAACGTCCGGCTCCAGGTCGTCGCCCTGGCCGGCCGTGATCTGCTCCGCTTTGCCGCCGCCCCTCGGGATCTTCCAGATATTCATGGTCCCCGCCTGGCTCGATGCGAAAAAGAGGTGAAGGCCGTCCGGAGACCAGGCGGGCGACAGGGCCAGAGTCTCGGCAGACGTCAGATGGCGAACCTCGCCGGAGCCGAGTGTGACGACGTTCAGCTCGCTCCGCGGCCCACCCCTCCGCGTCACGTAGGCCAGTTCGAGACCATCGGGCGAGAAGCGTGGCTCCGAGTCGTGGGTTCCGGTGAACGCCGGTTCGCGGGGGGCGCTGCCCGTGACCTCGGCGGCCGGGTCACTCCGGCGGCTGAGCCGGGTCACCTCTCGGGCCTTCTGCCCGGTTGGGTCCGAAACCCAGATCGTCCCCGTGGCGCCGCTCGCATACGCCAGCGAACGGCCGTCCCGAGACCAGGCGGGATCGGTCGCGTTCAGGATAAGGCGGCGCGGTGTCCCGCCAAGTGCGGGAACCTGCCAGATGTCCCAGAGGCCCCAGTCGTTCAATCGCGAGTACACGATCGAGGCCCCGTCCGGCGACCAGGCGGGCCGCGACTCCAGATTGGAATCATGGGTGATCCGGATCATCGTGCCGCCGCTGATCAGGCCGACGTAGATGTCGTAACCACCGTCCCGGTTTGAAACAAACGCGACGGAGCGCCCATCAGGAGAGAGCGCCGGCTGCGCCTGAACGCCGGCGAAGCTCGTGACCGCTCGAAAGCGCATGGTGGATGTCGGCGATCTCCGCAGCCCGAGGCCCCAACCGGCAAGTCCGGTGATCAGGGCGCCGGCAGCCAATCCTGCGATCCAGGGACGCACGGTCCCGAACGTCGAGCGCCCGCCCGGCGCCCGGGACACACGGGCGTCGTCGTCGTCGGTCGTTCCGTTGATGGTCTCATCCAGAGCAATCCGGGCGTCGGCGATGTCGTGCAGC
>CAZVOI010000344.1:0-3566 GCA_964628275.1 uncultured Acidobacteriota bacterium
CCTTCACCGACAGCGCGGACGGGTACATCAAGGGGGCGCGCGCCTACGAGAACGAGGCGGCGTCGCCGAACCCGTACGTCCAGGAGCACGTCGACCTGGTGGCGAGCATCCAGGCCGGCAAGCCGCTGAATGAGGGCCGCCAGGTGGCGGAGAGCACGCTCACCGCGATCATGGGCCGGATGAGCGCCTACCCCGGGCGCGCGCTCAACTGGGACTGGGTCATGAACGCCTCCAAGCTCGACCTGACGCCGCCGCACATGGAGTGGAAGGAGCTGCCCCCGCTCGAGGTCGCCGTCCCGGGCAAGACCCCGCTGGTCTAGACCGGATCCGCCCGGAAACAGCGAACGAGCTGACGAAGGGGGGGACCGGCTCAGGACTCCCGGGACGGGTCCGGACCACCGGACGGGGGCGTGCGCTCTCGGTGCCCGCGAAGTAGCCGAGCGCCTGCAGCCGCTCCTCGGTCTCGGGATCGATCGGCCGCGGGGCGTGCGCCGGGGCCGCGCCCGCCACGAGCGCGATCTCGGCCCGCAGCGCTTGCTCGAGCACGTCGGCCCGGCGAGAGTCGGCGAGTGCTATGTCCCGCGTCTCCCCGGGGTCCTCGCGCAGGTCGTAGAGCTCACGGCGCGGGGCCGCGATGAACTTGTAGCGGCCGTCGCGGATCCCAGAGCGCTCTGCCGCGGACCCGTGTGGGGTCCGAGTTCGAAATGATCTTCACATACGACTCTAAGACGTATAATATCAGATTTCAAGTGTGAATGAATATGCAGATGCTGTTTGCAGCGCCAGAGCCGAATGAGCGCGAAGCCGAATTGGTTCATGAGGTTGAACGGCTAAGGAAGGCTGTCGGCTACGCAACCAGGCAGCCGAAACGCTGGTTTGGCCTTTTGCGGCGTAGCACGTTCGCCAGGGCTGTGCGTGGATCCAATAGCATCGAGGGTTACAACGTCACCCTGGATGACGCCGTCGCCGCCGTCGAGGGCGAGGAGCCCATCGAGCCGAAGGATGAGGCATGGATGGCGGTCACCGGCTACCGTGCCGCCATGACCTTCGTTCTGCAGAAGGCCGAGGATCAGTCCTTTTCGTTCTCACCGGAGCTGCTCAAGGCGCTCCATTTCATGATGGTTGGCTACGACCTCCGCAAGAACCCCGGCCGGTGGCGTCCGGGGCCGATCTTCGTGCGCGACGAGACGACAGGCGAACAGGTGTACGAAGGGCCGGCGGTGGAACTCGTCCCTCCCTTGATCGACGCTCTCCTGCTCGAGTTGAATGCGGCCGATGCGACGGGGATTCCCAACCTGATCCGGGCGGCGATGGCCCATCTCAATCTCGTCATGATCCATCCCTTCTCGGACGGTAACGGGCGCATGGCGCGATGCCTGCAGACGCTCGTGCTCGCCCGCAGCGGCGTTTCGGACCCACTGTTCTCGAGCATCGAGGAATACCTCGGCCGGAACACGCGTGCCTACTACGATGTGCTGGCGCAGGTCGGGCAGGGTGCCTGGCATCCTGAGCGCGACACGCGCCCGTGGATTCGGTTCAATCTGACGGCTCACTACCGACAAGCGATGACGCTGTTGCGCCGGACACGCGAGATTCAGAAGCTCTGCGACGAGCTGGAAGTGATGGTGCGGCGCCTTGGGCTCCCGGAGCGGAGCGTGCTCGCACTGGCCGACGCTGCCCTCGGATACAAGATCCGGAATCCCACGTACCGCAAAGCCGCAGACGTGACTCCCGCAGTGGCGGGCCGTGACCTCGGGGCTCTCGCGAACGCTGGCTTGCTGGAACCCAAGGGAGAAAAGCGCGGCCGATACTACACGGCCGCAGCATCCGTCCTCGCCATCCGCCAGAGAGTCGCAGAGCCAAAGTCGATCCCCGATCCATTCGCCATCGCCAAGCCAGGCGCGCCTGCCTCGACTGTTTGAGACCTATCGGCCAAGGCCCGAGCCAGACCCCCAGGCCGAGGCAGCAATCCTCCACCGCGGTCGAATATCACCGTGAGTGTTTTTGACCTGGGTCAAAAATCACTGTAATGTGGAGCCGTGGCTCGGCAGGCTCGGTACCTCCTCGCGCAGGTGCGCCAGGATCTGGCACGCAAGATGGTCTTCGTGGGTGGCCCGCGACAGGTGGGCAAGACGACACTCGCCCGGAGCCTGCCTGGCGCCGCGGCCGGCTATCTGAACTGGGACGACGGCGGCCACCGCGATCGCATCCTGCGACGCGAGCTCCCCCCGGGGCGCCTGTGGATCTTCGACGAGATCCACAAGTACCGCTCCTGGCGCGGGTACCTGAAGGGCCTGTATGACCTCCGCCGCCGCGGCCAGCGCATCCTGGTCACGGGCAGCGCCAGGCTCGACTTCTACCGCTTCGGCGGCGACTCGCTCCAGGGGCGGTACCACTTCCTGCGCCTGCACCCCTTTTCCGTGGCGGAGCTGGGCCTGCGCACGCCCGCGGATCTGCAGCAGCTGCTGAGGCTCGGGGGCTTTCCGGAGCCGTTCCTGGGCGGGTCGGAGGTCGAGGCTCGCCGCTGGTCGCGGGAATACCGAAGCCGCCTGGTGCACGACGACGTGGCCAGCCTGGAGCGGGTCCAAGACCTCGGCAACCTCGAGCTGCTCGCACTGCGTTTGCCGGAGCTGGTCGGCTCACCCCTTTCGATCAACGCACTGCGCGAGGACCTGCAGCTGAGCCACAAGACGGTGGCGGGCTGGCTGAAGGTGCTCGAGAGGCTCTACGCCGTGTTCCGCCTGCCTCCCTTCGGGGCGCCACGCATCCGGGCCGTGAAGAAGGAGCAGAAGCACTACCAGTTCGACTGGTCGCTCGTCCCCTCGGAGCCGGCCCGCTTCGAGAACCTCGTGGCCTCGCACCTGCTGAAGTGGGTACATTTCGAGCAGGACGCCCGCGGCCGCGACCTGGAGCTTCGCTACTTTCGCGACACGGACGGGCGTGAGGTCGACTTCGTGGTGCTGGAGGGTCAGAAGCCGCTCCTGATGGTGGAGTGCAAGTGGGCCGACGCCGAGGTCGACCGGGGCCTGCGGTACCTGAAGGCCCGCTTTCCGAAGGTCGATGCCTGGCAGCTCTCGGCGACCGGCACCCGCGACTACCGGACGCCCGAGGGCATACGCATCGCACCCGCGCTCGAGCTCCTGCGCTCACTGGTGTGACCGGGCCACGCGGGTGGCAGCGTGTCGTCGCGCCGTCTCAGCGGCTGGCGCGCGGCCGGATCCGGTCCTCCGGCGGGTGCGAGCGCGGGGCGAGCAGCAGCTCGCGCGCGGGCGCCTGCTTCGTCTCCAGCCAGCGCACGACGAGCTCGAGCGCGACGCCGGTGTTCGGAGGCGTGACGACCGTCCCCGCCAGGAGGCCTTCCGCGACCTGCTTCTGGCCGCCCTCGGGCAGCCCGTCGCAGCCCAGCAAGGGCAGTGCCCCCCAAGCGCTGCGGTGCTCGCGCAGGGCCTTGCGTGCGCCGATCGCCATCGAGTCGTTCTGGCACACGACCAGGTCCGGCTTGAAGGCCTCCGCGGTCTTGAGGCGCAGCCACGACGCGACGGCCTTCTCGCCGCCCGCCTCGGTCC
>CAZVOI010000345.1:0-3947 GCA_964628275.1 uncultured Acidobacteriota bacterium
CACGCTGGAGACCGTCGACAAGCCGCTCACCGAGCAGGGCACGATCCTGGGCACCTTCCAGTACATGGCTCCCGAGCAGCTCGAGGGCGCCGTCTCTGATGCGCGCACCGACATCTTCGCGCTGGGCGCCTTGCTCTACGAGATGGCCACCGGCCGCAAGGCCTTCGAGGGCAAGAACCGCACCAGCCTGATCGCGGCGATCGTGTCCTCGGATCCGCCGGCGATCTCGAGCGTCCAGGCGATGAGCCCGCCGGCCCTCGATCACGTCGTGCGCAAGTGCCTGGAGAAAGACCCCGACGACCGCTGGCAGAGCGCGCGCGACGTGATGGCGGAGCTGGAATGGATAGCAGAGGGCGGCTCGCGCGCCGGCCTGCCGGCGATCGTATCCAGCCGGCGGCGCGTGCGCGAGGGGACCCTGTGGGCAGCCTGCGCCGTCCTCGCCATTGGCGTCCTCGGGTTCGCAATCGCCTGGGCGCGGCGCGCGCCGCGCCCGCCGAACGTCGTCCGGTTCGCGTTCGCCAACCCCGATGGGGTCATCACGGTCGGTCCGCCCGCCATTTCGCCCGACGGCCGGCTGATCGCCTTCGACGCCGCCAACACCAGCGGCAAACGGCAGATCTGGCTCCGCCCGCTCGACACGCTCGAGGCGCGCCCGCTCACGGGCACCGACGGCGCGCTCCGGCCGATCTGGTCGCCCGACAGCCGGTACGTCGCGTTCGTCGCGGACGGCAAGCTGCGCAAGGTGCCGGTCGCGGGCGGCCCGGCGCAGACGATCTGCGACGCGCCCCGGGGAGCCGACGGCAGTTGGAGCCCGAGCGGCGTGATCCTCTTCGACGGACAAGGCACCGACCCGATCTGGAGGGTCGACGCGGCGGGAGGTGTCGCGAAAGTCGAAGTGGCAATCGACGCGAAGCAGGGCATTGCGTCAGCCGGCTGGCCGGAGTTCCTGCCGGATGGCCGCCACTACCTTTATATGAGCGGCCCTGGGGGCGACGACCGGACGCTGATGGTCCGCGCGCTCGATTCGACCGATTCGAAGACGCTCTTCAAGACCAGCTCGCGCGTCCTGTACGCGCCGCCCGGGTACCTGGTCTACGTTCGCGAACAGACGCTCGTGGCGCAGCCCTTCGACGCGGCAACCCAGACGATGAAGGGCGAAGCAGTTCCCGTCGGCGAGGGGCTCGGGGTCAACAACGTGGGCGGCGCTTCGTTCTCGCTATCCGCGACCGGCATCCTGGTGTTTCGTGCTGGGGAGGCACAGGGGCGGCGCCTGCTATGGATGGATCGGAACGGGAAGGAAACCGCGGCCCTCGACGAGCCGCGCAACTACACCGACACCGGGCTCTCACCGGACGGCAAGCGCCTGGTTTTCGACGTGAACGAGGGCGGCGGAAAGGCCGATCTCTGGATCCGAGACCTGGCGCGGGGCGTCACCTCGCGCTTCACCTTCGATCCGGCGCGCGAGTTCGTCCCGCAATGGTCGCCCGATGGACGCCGGATCGCGTTCGCGAAACAGGGCAAGGTCTCGGATCTGTACGTCAAGGACGCCGCCGGCACTGGAGAGCCCGAGCTGCTGCTGGAGAGCGCCGAGAGCAAGTTCGTGACCGATTGGTCCAAAGATGACGCGTACATCATCTACGCCAGCAACAACCCGGAAACGAACTGGGACCTCTGGGCGCTGCCGATGTCCGGCGAACGCAAGCCGGTGCCTCTCGTCAAGACCAAGTTCGCCGAGCACGGCGGGTCGCTGTCTCCGAACGGCCGGTTCCTCGCGTATCGCTCCAACGAGTCGGGGCAAGTCGAGGTGTACGTCCAGGAGTTTCCGGAAGCGCGCAGCAAGTGGCAGGTGTCCACGAGCGGCGGCAGCGATCCCTTCTGGAAGGCGGATGGCCGCGAGCTCTACTACCGCGCGCGCGACGCGCGCATGATGGCCGTGCCGGTGGAGACCGCGACCACGTTCAACGCGGGAACGCCGCAGGCTCTCTTCCAGGCGCGTTTCGCTCCGGCCATCGCGCGCGCCCTGTTTCGCCCGACACCGGACGGCCAGCGGTTCCTGGTGCTGGCGCCGTTGGGGCGCGACGCGATCCCGCCCACGACCGTGGTGTTGAACTGGACGGCGGCGCTCAAGTAGGGGCCGGACGGGAGGACGGGTGGCGGAGCCCAAGACGGAGAGCTGGACCCATTGCAACCCGCGCGTTCTTCCCGGCGGTCTATCAACGCGCCGCGCCGAGTCATCATCGCGGGGCCAAGTCGAGGCGGTGATATCATCCTTCAGATGAATCGCCCGGCGAGCCGCCTGAAGCCCCTGACGCTCGCTGACGTCGACCCCGACAATGACTCCGAGATGGAGCGCCTCGAGCGTGAGGAGGTCGCGTCCGCGGCGGAGCGCGTGCAGCAAGCGATTCAGCGCCACCGCGCGGCTGGCATCGTGGACGAAAAGGGGCGGCGGATCAGCGAGGAGCTTCCGCCCGACATGCGGCCGGGTTCGAAGACCGGAGTCTAGCCGCTCACGTGCGACCCGTGATGCGGGTCGTGGCCGGCCCCGCTGGGGCTGGCAAGTCCACCGCGTTCCCAGTGGCCGAGATGGGCGTCGACTCGTTCAACGTCGACGACTACTGCGCGCGGCTGAATGGTGGCTCCTATCGCAACATCCCACCGAGCATTCGCGAGCAGGCGAACCGAGCGCTCGAGCAGTTCATCGAGAGCCACATACGGACACGACGTGCGTTCGCTTTCGAAACTACTCTTCGCAGCTCGATCGTCTTCGAACAAGCTCATTCGGCGCGCGAGTCCGGCTTCTCGATCGACCTCGAGTATCTCGCCCTCGATGACGTCGACACGCACATCGAGCGAGTGGCCATCCGCGCAGACGCTGGCGGGCACTCTGCCGCTGCTGGACATCTCCGAGAGATCCATCGAGCGAGCCTGGCCAACCTCGTCCGCGTCCTGCAGGAGTTCGACCGGGTGCGCGTCTACGACAACAGCACTCCCACTGGCCCGCGGCTCCTGCTGACGACTCGAAACGGCCATGTCATCTTCGTCGCGCGCGAATTGCCACAGTGGATTCAGGCTGCTCTGCTCGGGACTGAGTACGAAGGTTGCAGATTTCCTACTTCTTGAAGATCGACTTCGGCAGCAGGGCGTGGATGCCCTTGGTGACGTCGACCACCTGGGTTACGACGAGGTCCATCGCCGCGCTGCAGAGTATGTAGGCAGTGTCGCGGTCCAGGCCCTTCTGCTCGACCAGGAAATCCAGCATCTCGCGGGTGGCCAGCTTGGCGGCTTCGTCGAGGTCCTCGTGCAGCCCCATCGTCATGTAGTGGGTGGCGGTCTCGGCCCGCGGCCAGCGCAAGCGCCGGCCCTTCTGCAACAGCACCTGGATCTGGCCCTTGAGCGACGCCTCGACCGCGGACAGACTCACCTCGCCGTGCCCCTGTGCCGCGTGCCCGTCGCCGAGCGAGAGCAAGGCACCCTTGACCTGCACTGGCAGGTAGAGCGTGCTGCCCGCGCCGAGGTCCTTGTTGTCGAGGTTCCCGCCGAACATGTCCGGCGGGCCGCTCGACACCCGTCCCATCACGCGCGGCGGCGCGACGCCGACGACGCCCCAGAACGGCTTCAACGGTATGACGACGCCTTTCGCGTACTCGAGCGTCTGGTTCTGGAGGTCGAGCCAGTGCACGCGGTCTCCGACGTACGGGAAGTCCTCGGGCAGCAGGCCGCGGTGCGGCCGGAAGCCCTGGCCGGCGAGCGGCAGCCGCGCCTCGACCGCCTCGATGCGGACTTCCAGGGTGTCCCCCGGCTCCGCGCCGTTTACGTAGATCGGCCCGACTAGCGCGTGGTCCCCCCGGCCGACGCCTTCGACTCCTTCGTAGACCGCGTACAGCTCGGCGGGGATCCGTTCCTTCGGCACACCCAGGCTTTCGTAGTAGCGCGGGTTGCCGGAGAAG
>CAZVOI010000346.1:0-1699 GCA_964628275.1 uncultured Acidobacteriota bacterium
CCACCGGCCGGTGGGCGCCCACGACGAGACGTCGACGCTGTCCTGGCTGCCCGCGGGACCGATCACGATCGGCCTGACCGCGGGGGCCTCGACGCCCAACAACGTGGTGGGCGAGGTCCTCGAGCGGATTCTCGGCCTGCGCGGCTTGCGGGCCGCCGACCTCGTCGCGGGCTGAACGCCTTCTGGTTCGAGGCGTGAAGGCCAGGATGGCCGCGGCGCGTGGCAGCTGGACATTCTTCGCATAGGTCGTAAGATGGTCCGGACCAACTTACGATGAGTGTAAAGAAAGTCCGGACGCTCCCACGCCTCTACGACGCCGTGCTCGCGCGGCACGAGCGCAGCCATCGTCAGATGGCCTTCGTCAGCGGCCCTCGGCAGGTGGGCAAGACCACGACCTGTCGGGCGCTCGCGAGTGCCTACCTCAGCTGGGACGACGACCGTGACAAGCGGCTGATCCTGCGGGGCGCAAGCGCCGTCGCGGAAGCCCTCGGGCTCGACGTGCTCCGGGAGCGTCCGCTGCGTTGCTGCTTCGACGAGCTTCACAAGAGCCCGCGCTGGAAGAACTTCCTAAAGGGGCTGTTCGATGGCTGGGGCGAGCGTGGACGCTTCGTGGTCACGGGCAGCTCGCGGCTCGACGTGTTCCGCAGGGCCGGCGACAGTCTGATGGGGCGCTACCTGCTGTACCGCATGCACCCGCTGAGCGTCGCGGAGCTGCTGCAAACGACCATCCCGAAGCGCCCCATCCGGGGCCCGCGGCGGCTCGCTGACGCAGCGTGGGCCGCATTGCTGGAGCACGGAGGCTACCCCGAGCCCTTCGTCAAGCGCGATCCTGCGTTCAGCCGGAGTTGGCGCCGTCTGCGCTCGGCCCAGCTGCTCAGGGAGGAGGTGCGCGACCTGACGAGGATCCACGAGCTCGCCCAGCTCGAACACCTGGGTCTGCTGCTGGCCGAGCGGTCGGCGGCGACGTTGGTGCTGAGCGGTCTGGCGGGCGAGGTACAGGTCTCGGTGGACACCGTTCGGCGCTGGGTGACCGCCCTCTCGGCGCTGCACTGGGGTTTCCTGGTGCGGCCCTGGTTTCGCAACGTGGCCAAGGCCCTGCGCAAGGAGCCGAAATGGTACCTGCGCGACTGGTCGGCCTGCGACGACCGGGGCGCGCGCGCCGAGACGCTCGTCGCCTGCCACCTGCTGAAGGCGGTCGAAGGCTGGGTGGACCTCGGCCTCGGAGACTTCGAGCTTCGCTACCTGCGCGACAAGGACAAGCACGAAGTCGATTTCCTCGTCGTGCGGGACCGCAAGCCGTGGTTCCTGGTCGAGGTGAAGCTCGCGGACACGACACTCTCGCCGGCCCTGGCGCGGTTCCAGCGTCAGGTAGGCGCCGCCCACGCGTTCCAGGTCGTGCTCGAGCTGCCCTATGTCGACGCCGACTGCTTCTCGGAGCACCAGCCGGTGGTCGTGCCGGCGCGCACGTTCCTCTCGCAGCTCCTCTGACCCCAGAGGCACTCGGTGGTGGCCGGAAAGCCGCGGCTTGCCGGCCGCGCGCGCTACCGGGCTCGCGCGGCCCAGGGTTATAGTGCCTTTCGGCTTCCTGGAGGACTCATGTTGCTGGAGGGCAAGCGCGGCCTCGTCCTGGGGATCGCGAACAAACGCTCGATCGCGTGGGGCATCGCCCAGGCCGCGCACCGCGAGGGAGCGCGCATGG
>CAZVOI010000347.1:0-2094 GCA_964628275.1 uncultured Acidobacteriota bacterium
CGTCGGGGGGACGATCATGCTCCTGTATGTCGAAGACACGGCAGCCTTGGTGGTCGTTCCCGTCACGACGACATTCATGTATTTCCTGGCGGTGTTCAGCTTCGGCTTTGCGAGCGACCTGGCGGCGCGCGAATCGATCTATCCCGCCCGCATGTTCACGCTGCCGGTGACGACCAGAGCACTGGCGGGCTGGCCGATGTTCTATGGCACGGCCGCCATGACGATCTTGGTGCTGGCCGCCGAGTTCTTCGTGCGCTGGGAACCCTCGGGAAATCTCGGGCGTTTCGCAGTGCGAGAGTGGGGATTCGACGTGCCTCTGATTTGGCCGCCACTGCTGGCCGCGGTCTTTCTCGCCTGGACCCAGGCGCTGACGTGGATGCCGTACGGCTGGCGCGGGCTGCGTGTGATCGTCACCGTGCTGTGGCTGATTTCGCTGGACGCCGCCGTTTTCGTGGCGGTCGAGTACAAGATCCCCGAGCCGATGCTGGTCGCCGTCCTGGCGCCGCAGCTTCTTCTCGCGTATCTCGCCGCCTGCTTCGCGGTTTCCCGGGCCCGCCGTGGGGACGTGCCCGATTGGCGGGGAATGTTCGCTCGGCTCGGACAGGTCGCGCATGTCCCGAAGCAGCGGCGAGACCATTTTCTTTCGCCGGCCCGGGCTCAAATGTGGTTCGAGTGGCGCCGTCATGGGTGGTCGCTAGCGGTGTGGGTCGGTCTTCTGCTGCCGTTCGAGCTGGCCTTGCTTTTCGTCCTGCCCGAGCTCGTCTTCTACATACTTCTCGGCGTCCTGCTCACGCCACCCTTCATGGCCAGTTTCACCGCCGCGACGGTCAGCGAGTCGAATCCTTCCGCGCGCGACTCCTACGGCGTGACGCCGTTCCTGGCGACGCGTCCGATGACGAGCGTCGCGCTGATCGCGGCCAAGCTGAAAGCGACGATCTGGAGCACGCTTCTGGCGTGGGTGCTGGTGCTCGTCGCCATCCCGCTGGCGCTCGTCTGGTCGGGTACGTCTTCAGCGGTGATCGAACGTGTCGACCGGGGAATCGAGACCATTGGGACTCCCCGCGTGGTCGTGGTCATGCTGCTGGGGTTGCTGGGACTGATGGCCTCGACGTGGAAGCAGCTCGTGCAGAGTCTGTACATTGGGCTCTCCGGCCGCGAATGGCTGATCAAATCGACGGTGCTGCTCGCCCTTTCGTTCCTCGTCGTCATCCAGCCGATCGCCATATGGATCCACGACGACGGAAAGGTGCTGGCCGCGCTGCTCAACGGATTACCCTGGATTCTCGCGGTTCTGGTCTGCGTCAAGGTGTCCGCCGCGGCCTGGGTCGCCGTACGCCTCTACGACGCCCGGCTCCTGAGTGACCACCTACTCGTGACCGGCGCCGCCAGCTGGCTCGTCGCCGTGCTCGCTCTCTACGGCCTGCTGGAGTGGTTTTTCTCGACACCGCACGTCGCGAGCTACTTTCTCTTGCTCATCGCGATCTTGGAGATCCCCCTGGCACGGCTGTCCGCAGCGCCGCTGGCGCTCGCATGGAATCGGCATCGGTGACGGCACCGGCCTCGGCCAGCCGGACGATCGTCCTCGGCACAGTGATGACTCTGCTCGGCCTGCCGGTCGTCCTGGCCCTGATCGGAGCAGTCTCTTTCAACGTCGTGAATCGGAACAACGGCACCATCGTCTCCTCGGGCCGGAAACGGGAGTACCTGGTTCATGTCCCGAAGAGCTACGACCACGCCAAGCCGACGCCGCTCGTCATCAGCATGCACGGCGGGGGGATGTGGGGGGCCGCTCAAAAGGACATCAGTCAATGGAACAGGGTGGCCGATCAGCACGGGTTCATCGTCGTCTACCCGTCGGGACTCGGGCTCGCCAGGCACCGGTCCTGGCGCTCGGGCCAGGGAGCCGACGACATGAGAGACGTCAGATTCCTCTCGGAGTTGATCGACACACTGAAGGCGGCCTACAACATCGACTCCACCAGGGTCTATGCGGACGGGATTTCCAATGGCGGAGGCATGGCTTTCAAGCTTTCCTGCACGCTGTCCGATCGGATCGCGGCGGTCGGGATGGTGGCGTCGGCCATATTCCTGCCG
>CAZVOI010000348.1:0-4983 GCA_964628275.1 uncultured Acidobacteriota bacterium
GCAGGCGCTGGGTCTCGCGGGCGACGCGCACGACCACGGCCACGAGCAGCGCCACGCTCGAGGCGGCGAAGCCCAGCGCCCGCCACGGGTGCCCGGTCGCGAGCTGGCCGAGCCCGGGGAAGACGAGGCCCGAGAGCAGCATCGGCTTCCAGGAATTACGTGCCCCGCGCTTCAGCTCCATGCGTCGCGGCAACTTTACGCCCCTAACGCGCCGAGCGCACGTGGTCCGTGAAGGGGCCCATGATCGGCGCGATGTCGAAGGAGCCCCAGCCGGGGATCTCGAGCGAGAAGACGGTGGCTCCGAGGACGAAGGAGTCGGTGCGCAGGACCCCGTCGCACCAGCGGAGCTGGTTCAGTCCTCCGATCCGAGTAGACTCCCGCGCATGAAGTACACAACGCCCTTGCTGCCCGGCGCCCTGGCGCTCGGGATCCTTGCAGCCGCGACCCCGAGCCCGGCCCAGTCGAGCTACGACCTGCTGTTCCGCGGGGGCCGCGTCGTGGACGGCAGCGGCGCCCCGTGGTTCGCGGCCGACGTCGCGGTGCGGGACGGGCGCATCGTGGCCATCGGCCGCCTTGAAGGTGCGTCCGCGAAACGCGTCGTCGACGCGACGGGCCTCGTGATCGCGCCCGGCTTCATCGACCTGCTCGGGCAGTCCGAGTACAACGTGCTCGTCGACGGCCGGGCCGCCTCGAAGATCACGCAGGGGATCACCACCGAGGTGACAGGCGAGGGCGCCTCGATCGCGCCGATCAACGACCGCATGCTCGCCGAGGGCCGGGACGCCTACGCGCGCTACGGCTACACGCCCGAGTTCCGCACGCTCGACGGCTACTTCAAGACGTTCGAGCGCCGCGGCGCGTCGATCAACCTGGGCAGCCTGGTCGGGTCCGGGGGCGTCCGCGACTTCGTAATCGGGAAGGAGAATAGGCGCGCGACGCCCGAAGAGCTCCGCCAGATGTGCGCGCTCGTGGACGCGGCGATGCGCGAAGGGGCGCTCGGGCTCTCCTCGTCGCTCCAATACGTGCCCGACATCTTCAACTCGACCGAGGAGTTGGTCGCGATGGCGAAGGTGGCCGCCCGCTACGGCGGGGCGTACTTCACGCACCAGCGCTCCGAGTCCGGGCGCATCGACGCCTCGCTCGACGAGGTGTTCCGGATCGCCTCCGAGGCGGGCATCCGTTCGCAGGTGTGGCACCTGAAGACGGCCTACCGGCCAAACTTCGGCCGCATGCCGGAGATCCTGGCGAAGATCGAAGCCGCGCGCGCCCGCGGCATCGACGTCTCGGCCAACCAGTACCCGTGGAACCGCGCCTCGAACGGGCTCGACGCCTGCCTGCCGCCGTGGGTGCGCGAGGGAGGGCGCGAGGCGTTGCTGAAGCGCCTCGCCGACCCCGCGACGCGGGCGCGCGTCAAGGCGGACATGGCGCGGGAGAGCGCCGACTGGGAGAACCAATGGCTGGGCGCGGGCGGCGGCGACGGCGTGATGGTGGCCGAGGTGTTGTCTCCGAAGCTGAAGGCCTACGAGGGAAGGACGATCGCCGCGATCGCCGCCGCGGAGCAGAAAGACCCGCGCGACGTGGTGATCGACATCGTGCTGGCAGATCGCGCCAACGCCGCCTGCATCCTCTCGATCATGGACGAGCAGGACGTGCGCGCGGCGCTCGCGCATCCGCTCGTTTCCTTCGACTGCGACTCCCAGGCCAAGGCCCAGGACGGCCCATTTGCGGGAGAGACCTCCCACCCGCGCGGCTGGGGCTCGGCCTCGCGCATCCTGGGCTACTACGTGCGCGAGCAGAAGCTGCTTCGCCTCGAGGAGGCCGTCCGCAAGATGACTTCGTTCGCGGCCCAGGCGGCCGGGATCCCCGATCGCGGCCTCGTAAAGGTCGGCTTCCGCGCGGACCTGACGCTGTTCGACCCGAACACCGTCGCCTCCCGCGCGACCTTCGAGAATCCCAACCAGTACAGCGCCGGGATCCCCTACGTCGCCGTCAACGGCGTGCTGGTCGTGGACGGCGGGCGCATCACCGACGCGCGGCCGGGCCAGGCGCTGCGCGGCCCGGGCTACCCCGGGTCAAGGTAGCGCCCGCCGCGAGCCGAAGGCCCGAGGCGCGAGCCGGTTCGCCGTCAGCCCTCTCGCAGCGCCGCCGCAATCGGCAGGCGCGCGGCGCGCGCCGCGGGCAGCAGGCCGCCCAGGACACCCATCGCGAGCGCGAACCCCATGCTGGAGGCGACGATCGCCGGCGTGATCCGGAACGCGAAGGCCACCTCGCTGAAGCTCTGCAGGTTCGAGGTGCTGGTCGAGAAGCCGTGGAGCGTCGAGGCGAGCAGGCACCCGAGCGCGCCGCCCGCGAGGCCGAGCAGCGCCGACTCGACGACGAACGAGGCGAGGATCGCGCGCCGCGAGAAGCCGAGCGCGCGCAGCGTGCCGATCTCGCGCGTGCGCGAGGCGACGATCCGGTACATGGTGTTCATCGCGGCGAACACGGCGCCGATGCCGGTCACGATCGCGACCAGCGCGCCGAGCGCCTCGATGGTCTTCGCCACGGGTCCGGCCTGGTCTTCGTAGTACTGCCGCTCCGAGACGGCTTTGAGCGGCATGTTGGGCTGGAGGCGGATCCAGCGGTCGAGAGCCGCGATCTCGGCCGGGTCCTTCACGCGGACCACCAGCGAGCTGAGGACCGGGCCGCGCCGGCCGACGAGGGTGTCGTAGTCGCCCCAGACCTCGCTCTCGAAGGCGGCACCCTCCGACTCGAAGACACCGACGATCCGCAGCTCCCGCCGCCGGTACCGGAGGATGCCTCCGAGCTCGAGGCCTGCGATTCGCTCCAGGATCCTGCGCCCCACCGCCACCTCTTCCAGGCCGGGCGTGAAGTGCCGGCCGGCCGTGAGGCGGATCCCGGTCCGCACGGCGAGCGCCCGCGGCGTGACCCGGCGCAGCACGACGTTGGAGCGCCGCCCGTCGGACCGACGCGGCAGCGACATCACCGAGACCAGCTCCCCCGACTCGAGCAGCTGGCCGTCCGGCCCGCGCATCGTCGCCAGGTGGTCGAGGATCGCGCTGCGGTCATCGAGCTCCACGCGCGAGGTCACCTCGGAGTTCGAGCCACGGCTCACGACGATCGCATTGTCCGGACGACCCGTTCCCCGGAGCGCCGCCCTGAATCCCTGCGACATCGCCATCAGCACGGCGAAGACGGCCACCACCAGCGCAATGCCGAACACGGCCAGCAGCGCCACGGGCCAGCGACGGCGAACGCTGCGGACGTTGTAGACGAGCGGCAGCGGCACGGCTACGGGTTCCTCAGCATGTCCGTGACCCGGGCTCGGTAGGCGCCGAAGGCCGGCACGAAGCCCGCGGCGAAGGCGAGGCCGAGGGCTACGGCCACGCCGCTCAGCGCCACCGCCGGACGGAGCTCGAGGTGCGCGATCCCGAGGACCGTCTGCCCGGGCGCGTGGTTCAGGGCCCAGAGCGCCCACCCGGTGCCGCCCAGACCCAGGGCGCCGCCGGCCGCGCCGATCAGCAATGCTTCGGCCACGATCAGGCCCATCACCTGCTGACCGCCGAAGCCGAGCGTCTTCAGCACCGCGATCTCCGTGCGCCGCTCGCGCACCGCCATGCTCATGGTGTTCGCGGTGACCAGCAGGATCGTGAAGCAAACCCCGAGGCCGATCGCACCTACCAGCACGCCGAGATCCCCGATCATTGAGATGAAGCCGGCCATGAAGGCGCTCTCCGTCTCCGTGTAGGTCTCGTCGCCGGAGTTCTCGAAGAGGGCGTCGATCGTAGTTGCGATCTCGGCGGAACGCGCGGGATCCTCGATCTCCACCGTGAAGAACTGCGTCCAGCTGACGCGCCCGAGGCTCTCACTCAGGTATTTGAAGTGGAAGAACATGATGTTCGTGTCGGTGCCGGGGTAGCGCACGGAGTCGGTGTCGATCAGACCTCGCACCACGAACTCGAATGGGCCGCTTTTCTTGCGCATGCCCGCGACGAAGCTCTCCAGGAAGAAGTGGTCGCCCGTCTTCCAGCCGAACTTCTCCGCGAGCTGGCGCCCGATCACGCAGCCGCGCAGATCGCCCATGAAGTCGCGGAACTCCTCGGCCGACACCATGAGCTCAGGACTCATCGCGAAGTAGGGCCGAGAGTCCACCGCGAGGTTCTGGAAGACGGCTGTCCAGTCGGTCCCTCGGTCGTCGCCCGGGTCGGCCTTGCCTTCCTTGCGGGCCGGCAGCACGCCCCCGAAGCCGACGGTGGCCGCCACGCGCTTGACGCCGGGCACGCGCTCGATCCGGCTCCCGTGCGTGAGCGGGATCGCGCTGATGATGCTCACGGCGTTGCGCGTGACGAGGCGCCTCGGGCTGCGGCTCTCGATGAACCCGTCGAAGTGGGCGAGCACACTCTGCAGCGTGCAGAACAGGAAGACCGAGAGCGCCATTGCCACCACGGTGCTGGCCGTGCGCACCCACGTCGCTCGCAGGTGCTTGAGGACGAAGGGCAGGAACTTCATTGGCCGGCTGCGATTGTGGGGTGCGCTCCGGGTGCCGGCAAGCGCCGGCCTATCGAGCGGTGCGGCGCCAGTAGTCCAGGAACGCCCGCAGTCGCGGAAGCGTCTCCCGGTCCTTGACCCGGTTGGCCGCCTCCTTGCTCCGGATGATGTCCTCGGGATGGCAGACCGTGAATCCCTCTACCTCGACGCGGCGCCGCCACGCCGCCTCGAAGCTCTCGATGCCGTCGGGAGCGAACACGAGGTCGAGGTCGAAGGGCCCGTTCTTGAGCTGGACGAAGACCTTGCCGCGCCGGATCTCTGCCGCCTGGGCGTCCGAGAGGTCGAAGCCCAGCTCGCTCAGCGCACGGACCGCCGCGTTCCCGTTGGCTTCGGTCATCTCGAGGAAGAGGTCGGGGTCCTGCGTGGTATCGGGATACCCGAGCAGGATCGCGCCGGCCTTGCCGATGAAGAGGTGACGCACGCCGTGGCGGGCGA
>CAZVOI010000349.1:0-5399 GCA_964628275.1 uncultured Acidobacteriota bacterium
CAAGGTGACGGCCCGGAGGCCCTGGGGGCTGGTGGTGGTCGCGGAGGGGGCGACGCTCGTCGAAGACCCGCAAGCCCAGGCCAAGCCGCCCTCCCTGAAGGCCTCCCTGTCGCCGCTGGCCACGGGTGAGGCCAGCGAGCACGTCATCCGGCGGTCCGGGACGGCCGCCGAGACCGTGGCGAGCGGGCTGCAGCTGCTGATCGCGCAGGAGACCTTCCCCCTCGTGCTCGGTCCGTGGGTGAGGACCGGTAGCCCCACGGCGGTCGACCGCCAGCTGGGCATGGCCTACGGGGCCGGTGCGGTGCGGGCCCTTTGCGCCGGCAAGAACGGCGTGATGGTGGCCTTCGTTCCACCGGACATCAAGTTCGTGCCATTGGTGGAGGCGATCAACAAGGTCAGGACCGTGCCCGCGGACAGCGAGTTCATGCAGATCGCCGGCTCCCTCGGCATCTTCCTGGGGAGGGAACTGTAATGACTCGCCTCGTTGATCCGTCCGGCCGGACCGGGATCGTCCTGAACCTCCAGCGCTATTGCAGCCACGACGGTCCAGGCATCCGCACGAACGTCTTCCTCAAGGGCTGCTCGCTGCGGTGCAAGTGGTGCGGCAACCCCGAGAGCATCGCCCCGAAGCCGGAGCCCGCCTACGACCCGAAGGTGTGCGTCGGCAGGAAGGAATGCGGCCTGTGCCTGAAGCCGCCCTTCCCGGAAGGCGCCTTCTACGTGCCGGAGGGTGCTTCCGACGATAAGGTCGCGGTCAACTGGCAGCTCGCCATGGACTGCGACGAAGCGATGGTGGCGCTGTGCCCGCCCAAGGCCCTGTCCATGTACGGGAAGCGGATGACCGTGGACGAGGTCCTGGACGAGGTTGAGAAGGACGCCTCCTTCTACCGTAGCACCGGAGGCGGAATCACGCTGAGCGGCGGCGAGTGCCTGCTGCAGCCGGACTTCAGCGCCGCATTGCTGAAGGGCGCCCACGATCGCGGCATGAACACGGCGATCGAGACGGCGTGCAACGTGCCCTGGGCCTTCGTGGAGAAGGTGCTGCCTCACGTCGACACGATGTTGCACGACCACAAGATGACGATCCCGGAGCGGCACAAGAAGTGGGTGGGTGTCGACAACAAGCGGATCCTGGAGAACTTCAAGAAGGCCTACGAGACGTTTCCAAATACGGAGTTCATCGCCCGCACGCCGCTGATTCCCGGCATCAACGCCGACGAAGAGCACATCCGGGCGGTTCTGGCGTTCATCCGCCCGCACAAGAACGTCATCGACTACGAGCTCCTGCCGTATCACCGCTTCGGCCTGGGCAAGTACGAGCACCTGGGCAAGGTGTACGAGCTGGACGACTACAAGACGCCGTCCGACGACCTGGTGAAGCACCTGCAGGCCATCATCGACGAGGCCTTCGGCCGCAGCTCCCCGACGGCCATGGCTGTGAAATGACTAGCCACGCGCATCCTGCTCCAGGACGGCTTCAAAGCCAGAAGTACCTAACGCGGCATGCTGGCCCGTTCGCATCGCGCGGCGCGGCAAAAGGAGCGAAGGCAGTGCGTTCGAGCAGACCGCGAGCCGCGACGTTCCGCACTTTCTTGTCGAGTCTGGCGCTGCTGTTTGCCGTCGCCTCGCCGGCTCCCGTGTGCGCCCAGACGCAAGCGGCGCCAGACGCAGCGAAGGCTCCGTCGACGTCCGACGCAAACAACCCTCTCGCGAAGTTCCAGGCGTTCAATGTCCACAACTACTACGTCCCCGCGATCTCCGAGCTCGACGGCCAGAACTCCAACGCGTTCTGGCTCCGCTACGCGCAGCCGTTCGGGAAGTGGCTGTTCCGGGCCTCGCTGCCCGCCTCGCGCGTCCCGACGGCCGACAGCAAGACCATGTCGGGCCTCGGCGACGCCAACGCCTTCGCGGCCTACCTGTTCGATACCGGCAACCCCGCGGTGGCGGTCGGCCTTGGTCCGCAGATCACGATCCCCACGGCCAGCGAGGACGAGACCGGGACCGGCCGCTGGCTGGGCGGTTTCGCCGCCACCTTCTTTGTCGCGAAGTCGAAGGTGGTGCAGTGGGGCGGTCTCGTGACCTGGCAGAAGGACTTCGCCGGCGACGACACCCGCTCGCCGGTGAACGTGCTCGCGCTGCAGCCCTTCTACTTCTTCCAGCTCGGCGGCGGGCTGTACGTGCGCGGGTCGGCGGTGGCCGTGTTCGACCTCGAGAACGACAAGTACAACGTACCGGTGGGCCTCGGCATCGGCAAGGTGGTCCCCACGAGCAAGGCCGTCTTCAACCTGTTCATCGAGCCGCAGTACACGATCCTCTCTCACGGCCCGGCGCAGCCGGAGCTGCAGATCTTCATCGGCGTCAACACGCAGTTCGTGAAGAAGTAGCCGTGCGGAAGAGAAAGGCCTGACACATGAGTGGCTTGCTGATGGTCCTGTTCAAGATCTCCCTGGCGATCTTCATGGCAGGCAGCTTGCTGGAGATGGGGCTCCGGCTCAACCTCGCGGACGCCATTCGAGGACTCCGCAATGTCCGCTTCGTGGCGTATGCGGTGGTGTGGAGCTTCGTCATCTGCCCGGCCCTGGCCTACGCCATCACCGAGGTGATTCCGCTGGAGGCTCCCTATGCCATCGGCCTCATCCTGCTGGGAATGGCGCCTTGTGCTCCCTTTGTCCCGCTCATGGTGGACAAGGCGAAAGGGGACCTCGGATTCACGGCGGCGTTCATGGTGCTGGCTTCGGTCGGCACGGTGGTTTGCATGCCCTTCACCGTGCCTCTTCTGGCCAAGGGTCTGACCGCCAGTGCGTGGGCCATTGCCAAGCCGCTCCTAATCGTCGTGCTGCTGCCGATGGCAGTGGGAGTGATCATCCGCCGCAGCGCTGACGCCTTCGCCTCGAAGATGGCGCCCCTCGCGAAAAAGGCGGCGGGGATCGCCGGGGCCGTTTGGGCTGTCCTGTGCCTGATCATCTATGGGAAAGGCCTGCTGGGAGTGGCGGGGAGTTTCGCCGTTGCCTCTGAACTCCTGTTCTTCGGAGTCGTCTTCGCCGGCACTTACTGGCTTGGCCTGGGCTTGCCGTATGAGCAGAAGATCGTACTGAGCATTGGGGTCACAACCCGGAATCTTGGGGCCTGTCTCACCCCGCTTCTCTCCGTGCCGGACATGGATCAGCGCGCCACTCTCATGATCGTGCTGGCCCTTCCGATCATGGTGATCGTCCCTCGGCTGGGGATGAGATGGCTTGCCCGTCCCGCCTCTGCCGGTGAGCCTGTCCCTGCAAGGACGGCGTAGGCCATGTCGATCCTCCGCCGCTATCTCCCGATCCTGACCTGGGGCGCCGAGTACTCGCGCCAGACATTCACCAACGACCTGATCGTGGCGGGGATCGTCACGGTGATGCTGATCCCGCAGTCGCTGGCGTATGCGCTGCTCGCGGGGCTGCCGGTGCAGGTCGGGCTGTTCGCTTCGATGGCGCCGCTGCTGCTCTACGCCGTCTTCGGCACCTCGCGCACTTTGGCGGTCGGGCCGGTGGCGGTGGCGAGCTTGATGACCGCGGCCGCGATCAGCCCGCTCGCGTCCCAGGGCACGCCGGAATACCTCGCAGCGGCCATCGCGCTCGCGCTGGTTTCGGGGCTGATGCTGATCGCGATGGGGCTGCTGCGACTCGGGTTCCTCGCGAACTTCCTCAGCCACCCGGTCGTGGCGGGCTTCATCACCGCGTCGGGCCTCCAGATCGCGGCCGGCCAGTTGGCCCCCGTCCTCGGCATCCACGCGGAGGGCGAGACCTTCGTCGAGATCGTCGAGCCCCTGGTGAGCAACCTCGGCGAGACCAACCCCGCCACGGCGGCGATCGGCCTCGGGTCGCTGGCGTTCCTCTTCTGGTCGCGCAGCCGACTCAAGCCCCTGCTGCTCCGGATGGGCATCGGCGAGAAGACCGCGGGCACGCTCGCGAAGATCGGTCCCGCCGTGGCCCTCGTCGTGTCCACCTTGGCCGTCTGGGGCTTCGGCCTGGCCGAGCACGGCGTCAAGATCGTCGGCGACGTCCCCAAGGGCCTCCCCCGTCTCGCCCTGCCGCCCTTCGAGATGGCGCTCTGGGCGAAGCTGCTCGTGCCCGCGCTGCTGATCTCGGTCATCGGCTACGTGGAGTCGATCTCGGTCGCCCTCACCCTCGCGGCCAAACGCCGCCAGCGAGTCGACCCCGACCAGGAGCTGATCGCGCTCGGCGCCGCCAACGTCGGCGCGGCCGTCTCGGGCGGGTTCCCGGTCACCGGTGGCCTGGCGCGCTCGGTCGTCAATTTCGAGGCCGGCGCCGAGACGCCCGCCGCCGGAGCGTTCACGGCCGTCGGCATCGCGCTCGTCACGCTGTTCCTCACGCCACTGCTGTTCTATCTGCCCAAGGCGACGCTGGCCGCGACCATCGTCGTCGCCGTTCTCGCCCTGGTGGACTTCTCCGCCCTCAAGCACACCTGGGACTACTCGCGGGCCGACTTCGCGGCCATGCTCGCGACCATCCTCTTCACTCTCGCGGAGGGCGTCGAAGCGGGTCTCCTGGTGGGCGTGGGCCTCTCGATCTTCCTCCACCTCTACGCCACGTCGCGGCCGCACATCGCGGTGGTTGGCCAGATCCCGGGCACGACGAGCTTCCGCAACGTGGCGCGCCACGCCGTGGTGACCGACTCCGAGATCCTCTCCCTGCGGATCGACGAGAGCCTCTACTTCCCGAACGCCCGCTACATCGAGGACCGGATCAACGAAGCGGTCGCGGCCAGCCCGACGATCCGCCACGTGATCCTCGAGTGCCCGGCCGTGAACGCGATCGACACCTCGGCGCTCGAGAGCCTCGAGGCGATCAACAGCCGGCTGAAAGACGGCGGGATCACGCTGCACCTGTCCGAGGTGAAGGGCCCCGTGATGGACCGCCTGAAGCGGTCGCACTTCCTGCACGAGCTCACCGGCAAGGTCCACCTCAGCCAGTTCGAGGCCGTGTCGAGCATCAACCCCGAGCTGGCGCAGAGGACGCGGGACGCCGAGCGAGTCTCGGGGGCACCGAAGCCATGAAGGCGATCACGGTCGAGCCCAAGCAGCCCGGGAGCGCCCGATTCGAGGACGTTCCCGAGCCCGACGCTCGCGAGGGCTCGGTTCTCGTGGAGGCCGTGGCGGTCGGCGTCTGCGGGACGGACGTCGAGATCGCCGAGGGCAAGTACGGCTGGGCTCCCCCGGGGCAGACGCGCCTCGTGCTCGGCCACGAGTCTCTCGGCCGGGTGCTGGACCCGGGTTCGAGCGGCGGGCTGAAGAAGGGCGACCTCGTGGTCGGCATCGTCCGCCGCCCGGACCCCGTGCCCTGCCCCAACTGCGCGGTGGGCGAGTGGGACATGTGCCGCAACGGCCAGTACACCGAGCGGGG
>CAZVOI010000350.1:0-24964 GCA_964628275.1 uncultured Acidobacteriota bacterium
CTGCAGCTCGCCTGAGATGAGCTCAGGGAAGTTCTGGCGCTGGAGCGTCACCTTTTCCTGGATAACGTAGGACGCCGAGAGCGCCTTCGAGAGCGCGTCGTCCCACTCGGCCGCAGTCGACTCCCAGCCGATGAAGACGCCTTTGCCGCCGTATTCGTCGTTGGGCTTCATGACGAGGCGCTCGCGGTTCTCGCGGATGAAGGGGACGAGGTCGATCTCCTTGCCGGAGTGCTTGGTTCGGGCTTCGCTCAACCGCCGGGTCCACGGGACGTGGGCGGTGATGGCGGCGCGCTCGTCGGGTGTGAATACCGATTGAAGATCGTCGTCGGTGAGGACCGCGAAGATCGCTTTCTTGTGGATCGGCTTGCAGCGGAAGGGGTTCACGATCGTCACGGCGCCCGCGCGAGCCGCCGCGATGAAGGCGGCGTTGGCGTCCTTGCGGTCGAGGAGCTCGTTGACGAGCAGGCGCTTGTAGACGATGTTGATCGCGAAGCCGTCGTGGCGCAGCGTGCCGGCTTCGAAGGTCAGCCTTCTCGGATCGCAGACGATCGACGGGTGGCCGTGCGACTCGAAAAACTCGCGGAAGAGGTGGTGCTCTGTGCGCGTGGGGACCTCGTCGTAGTCGACGATGGCGACGGTGGGGTGCGCCGCCTTGCCGCCGGCTTCGCGGTAGCAGGAGACGAGCGTCTCTAGGAGCCGCTCGCGCGCGTGGAACCTGGTGAGCGTGAAGCGCTCCTGGAACTTCTTGACGAGCGGCAGGTCCAGAAAGATCTCGACCAGCACCTCGTTGTAGGCGATGCCGGCCGGCGTCTCGGCGTTCAGCTCGACGTACTGGTAGGCGTTCTCGGTCAGGAACGAGTCGAGCCGCGCGGTGGGGGAGGAGCGGCGGTAGCCGGGGTCGATCGCCACCAGGTCGCGCTCTTCGGGCGTCACGTCGACGCGGTCGAGAAGCTCGGGCCCGAGCCGCGCCTCGACCTTCTCGATCGCCGCGAAGATGGCTCGGCAGACGCCGCGGATTTCCTCATAGTCGCGCGGCGAGACGAAGTTGGGCCGCAGGTACGGGCAGAGCACGCGCCCGCCGAAGGTGAGCTGGGCCGCGCGCATCTTGTCGAAGAAACGCGCCTCCATCTCCTGGACGAGGCCTTTCTCGTCTCGCAGGAGCTTGTGGTATTCGTCGTCGGCCCTCTGGACGATCGAATCCACGCGGCTAGGCCTGTCGTGCCGTCCGAGCGGTCGGTTCACGCGGCGGATTGGCGCTCTCGGCCATGGCATAGTAAGTATAGAGAATGGTCGAGCTTCGCGAGCCCATCGACACGCTTATCGCGCCGCACTCCGTCTTCACGAAGAGCACCGGCTTCCCGCGCGCGAGCGAGATCCGGCTCTACGACACGACCTTGCGCGATGGCGAGCAGACGCCCGGCGTCGCGTTCACGCCGGAGCAGAAGTTCGAGCTGGCGGCGCTCTTGTCGGACGCCGGCATCCACATCATCGACATGGGGTTCCCGTCGGCGGCGCCGTCGGAGCGGCGCGCGCTGCAATTGATCCTGGAAGGCAAGAAGAAGGGCCGGCTGCGCAGCGACCTCGAGATCATCGTGATGTGCCGGAGCAACGAGAAGGACCTCGACATCACGCTCGAGACCCTCGAGAAGATGGGCGCGCAGCCGACCGACTGCACCTTCTTCATCTTCACGTCCGGTTCCGACCTGCACCTGAAGTACAAGATCGGCAAGACGCTGCTGCAGCGCGAAGGCCGGAAGCCCGAGGAATGGCTGGACCTGCCGGTGTCTTTCTATCGCGAGGCCAACATCCGGATGGCGACGCGCGCGATCGCGCACGCGCGGAGTCGCGGCGTGCAGGCGATCGAGTTCGGCGGCGAGGACGGCTCGCGCGCCGACGTCGGTTATCTGATCGAGCTGGCGAAGGCCTGTTACGCAGCCGGCGGTACCCGCCTATCCTTTCCCGACACGGTCGGCTTCTTCGCGCCCGAGGGCGTCGACTACTACATTCCCAAGCTGGTGGCCGCGTTTCCCGACAAGCCGCTCGTGGTCCACTTCCACAACGACTTTGGCCTGGGCGCCTACAACACCGTGCGTGCGCTCCACCATGGCGCGACCGTGCCGACCTGCACCGTGAACGGGATCGGCGAGCGGGCCGGCAACGCGTCGCTGCACCAGACCGTGATGATCCTCAAGGAGCTCTACGGGATCAGCGTCCCCGGCTTTCGCTACGACATGCTGTGGACGCTGCGCCGCAAAGTCGAGGAGTTCACCGGGCTGCCGGTGGGCGCCACCGAGCCGATCATCGGCCAGAACGTCTTCACGCACGAGACCGGCATCCACACCGCGGGCATGACGATTCATTCCGCGATCTACCAGGTGATCGAGCCCGAGTCGGTCGGCGGGCAACTGCGCTTCCTGTTCGGCAAGCATTCCGGCGCCATGGCCATCGACGCCGTGTTGCAGCGCCACAAGGCCGAGCTCGCCGCGTCCGGCGTCGAGGTGACGCCGACGCTGGTTCACCTGCTGCTGCGCCTGGTCAAGGAAATCCGCGAGAAGAAGGCCATCGTCTCGCAGCAAAGCGAGGGCGTCCGCGCCTATTACGCCCACCTCGACCGCCTTGGCCTCACCGAGGAAGATCTCGTCGCCTACGCGATGGTGCTGGGCCGCGACCAGGACCGGATCTAAAGGGCCCGCGAGCGCCGACACTCGCTTGGTGACCTCCAGCCATAAACCGCGAACGGGAACGCAGCCGATCCCCGGCCCGATAGTGGACATTCGCACGCGCTGGCGCGCGGGTACGGTCTTCCTGGTCCTCGCAGGCCTGCTCACGCTCGTGGCGCTGTGGCGGCCGCTGGCTCCGCAGGCCTCGCCGCGGCTGCGCTTCGCCGTGACGCTGCTGCTCGGTCTCGGCGTCGCCGGCAGCGCACTCCTGGCCGGGCTCAAGGGGCGCGGCCGAGCCGAGCGCCTGGCGTTCTACGTCTTCCTGGTGCTCTCTCTGGACGGCCTCGGTCAGATCCTGGCGCCGCTCGGATGGCCGCCCTGGCCGCTGTTCGCGCTCGTGGTCTGCGCGCTGGCGATCGCCGAAGACGCGGCGGTCGCCTACGGCGCCGCGGGCCTGCTTTCGCTGCTGGGGGCGGCCGACGCGGCTCGCGGCAATTCCGTGGACGGAAGACCGGCACTGGCGGCGGCGGTCGGGTACGTCTCGCTGGTGGCTGCCCTCAAGTGGGCGCAGCGGTACGAGCGCGATCAGCTCAGGAAAGCCGAGGCGGAGATCGACCGGCTGCGCTTCGGCCTCGACGAACCCGAGCCGGCCCCCGACGAGAGCACGTCTGCGAGCGGCACCAGGCGCCTGCTGAGGCGTGTCTCGGAGCAAGGCCGGCGCGAGCTGAAGATCGAACGCAAGGCCGAACTGGAGCAACTGCTCCTGCGCCTGACGCAGGTGGCCAAGACCGCGATCAACGCGCACGCGGTGCTCTACTTCGACGTCGATCGCGAGCGCGAGGTGGCGCGGCTGCTTGCTTCGTCCGGACCGGAGACGCTCAAGCCCGACGCCAGTGTGCCGCTGCGCCAGGATCCGTTCGGGTTCGTGCTCGAGCGGCGCGTGCCCTTCTATGCCACCGACTTCAAGCGCCTGCTCCACGAGCTGCCTTACTACAAGGCGGGCGTGAAGATCGGCACGCTGCTGGCGCTACCTGTCGTGATGGGCGAGGTCGTGCAGGGCGTGCTGGTGGCGGACCGGCTCGAGATCCAGGCCTTCACCGGCGAGGAGCCTCAGGCGCTCGAGGGTTTCGCCGCGCTGGCCGCCGACGCCGTCGTCCAAACTCGAGCGGCGATGGGGCGCGAAGAGGAGGGCCTTGAGTTCCAGGCTGTCTACCGCGTCTCGGATCTGCTGGCACGCGCCACCGACGGGATTCGCGTGCGCAAGATCCTGCTCGATAATGCGCGCAAGCTGGTCGCGGTCGAGGGCGCGGCCTTCGTGATGACGGATGAAAGTCAGACGCGCTACGAGGTCGTCGAGGCCCACGGTTGGGCGCAGCCCTTCGAGGGCCGCGACGTCGGCTTGATGGAGCGTACCTTCGCCGCCTGGGTGCTGCGCGGCGAGGAGTCGCTCTTGATCGACGACCTGAGCGCGCATCACGAACGCATGCCGATCCTGGTGCTCGACGAAGACCAGACCGGCGCCGAGTCGCTCCTGATCGTGCCGCTGCGCGTCGGCCAGGGCGACGAGCCCGACGACGAGGCCGAGGCTGAGGTCGAACCGCTGGCGGGCCAGCGCCTCAGGTTGATCGGCGCGCTGATCATGACCGGCCGTCGCAGCGCCTTCGACGCGACCGCGCGCCGGGTTCTCGGGCTGTTCGCGAACCAGGCCGCGGCCACGCTCCACCACATTCAGTTGACGGAAAGAGAAAAGAGCAACGCGCAGCGCGACGGCCTCACCGGTCTCTACAACCGGCGCGCTTTCGACGACCAGCTTCGCCGGACGTGCGCCGACGAGGACCGCCGCCCCAACGGACGCTTCACGCTGCTGCTGCTCGACATCGACCACTTCAAGAAGCTCAACGACACCTACGGACACCCGGCTGGAGACGCGGCGCTACGCAACACCGCGCGCACGATACAAAAGACGATCCGCAAGGCGGACGTGGCGGCGCGCTACGGCCGAAACGCTAACGTGGCGGCGCGCTACGGCGGCGAGGAGTTCGTCGTGATCATGCCCTCGGCCGACGAGGTCGGGGCCTACAAGGTTGCCGAACGTCTGCGGCGCGCGATCGAGAAGGAACAGGTGATCTTCGAGGCCGCGCGCATCACGCTCACCGCCAGCATCGGCCTGGCCGAATGGCCGGCCCAGGGCAAGGAACCCGAAGCGCTGCTGGCGTCGGCCGACCGCGCGCTCTACGCGGCCAAAGAGGCCGGTCGCAACCGCGTCTGCCTCGCCTCGGCCCTGGCGCCGCTGCCGGTCGAGGCTTCGGCTGCGGCGGCCAAGGACGCCGCCCGGTAGCAGGCTCGCTCAGCTCGCAGCGGGCGCGGAAACCCGCGGCAGGCGCAGCAAGCCGACGGCCACCGCGAGATACAGCACGGCGTCGACCAGGTAGATGCCGCGCAGGTCGGCATGCGCGATCAGCCCCGCCACCGACGGCGACACCGAGCCGCCGAAAAGGGCGGCGGCCGAGAAGAACCCGAACGCGGTCGTCCGCCGGTCCGCCGGAACGCTCAGGCCGCCGATCGTGTAGCAGAGCGTGAGCGAGCCGCCCGCCGCCAGGCCCAGCGACATTGCGAGCGCGACCAGGACCGCGAACGACGGTGCTAGCGCCATCGGCGCCACGCACACGGCCCCGCCGACCAGGCTCGCGATCAGCAGCCGCGAAGGCGAGACACGGCGCGAGACACGGCCGAAGCCGATCGCCGAAGCCGCCGCCGCCATCGAGTAGATCGAGATCAGCAGGCCGGTGGCGAGCGCCAGGCCTGGTGTCGGCATGCCCAGCCGCTGCAAGTGCAGCGGCAGTATCGGCGTGAAGGAGCGGCCGATGAAGTTGACCAGGAACAGCACCACCAGTAGCGGCAGAACCTGTGGCAAACCCAGCACGTCGCGAAAGCCGAGACGCGGCGCGGCCTCGGTGGCGGAGCGAGGCGCTGGTGGCGCCTCTTGGTAGAGCGCCGCGACCAGAAGAAACGCCAGCGCGCACAATAGCGACGTCACGATGAACGTGCCGCGAATCGTGATCATGTCGGCGAGCAGGCCGCCCGCGAACGGACCGACCGCGGCGGACAGGATCTGCGCGGATTGAATCAGGCCGACCGCCTTGCCCGTCTCTTCGCGGGGCGCGAGCGAGGTGGCCATCGCCAGGCCCAACGGGCCGATGCCGCCGAAGAGGCCGACCGCGATCCGCAGCGCCAAGAGCTCGGAGGGCGCCCGCACCATGCTGGAAAGCGCCAGAATCAATACGTAAGCGAACAGCGCGCGTAGCGCCATCGGCTTGTGGCCGTAGCGGTCGGCGAGACGCCCCCACACAGGCGCCAGCACGCCAGCCAGCAGCGGCGAAACGCCGATCAGCACGCCGGCCCACAGGGCAGCCGTCTCTTCGTCGTCTACGCCCAGCTCGCGCACGTACAGCGGCATGAAGGGCAGCACGAAGGCAAACGCCAGGAACACCACGAACACCATCGCCGCCGTGACGTACTGGTTCTTCCGCCAGGCCGGCAGCGACCTAGCCAATCAGCCGCACTTCGCCCAGCACGAGCTCGCCCCGCGTTTCGAGGCGCAACCGAACCAGGCCTTGCGAGCCGAGCCGGCGCGCGAAGTCGAGCGCGCGCTCGTGAAGCGTGACGGAAGGCGGCGGTCCCGCGTCTAGCACCACGTCGCGCCAGCGCACGCCGCGGCTCCAGCCGGTGCCGATCGCCTTGCTGGCGGCCTCCTTGGCGGCGATCGCGTGAGCCAGCGCCAGCGCCCGCAGCTCGATCTCAGGCGGCAAGCGCGCCGCCTCCTCGGGTCCCATCAGCTTTCCAACCAGGCGGTCGCCGAAACGCTGCAGCGAGGCGCGCACCCGGCCGAGCTCGATCAGGTCGACGCCCACCGCAACCACCACTTCCCCGCTCCCGGCGCCGGACGATAGCATGTCCCCGGTGACCGCCCCCGCCTCCCTGAAGATCGGCAAGTACGAGGTGCTGCGACTGCTCGGCAGCGGCGCGATGGCGACCGTCTACGAGGCGCGCGATCCGGAGACGGACCGGCGAGTCGCGTTGAAGGTCCTGGCGCCGGAGCTCGCGAAGGAGAACGAGCCGCGCGAGCGCTTCTTGCGAGAGTCGCGCGAGGCGGGCGCCTTGAAGCACCCGAACATCGTGCGTGTGTTCGAGCTGGCCGAGAGCGACGCCAAGCTGTTCATCGCGATGGAGTACGTGGCGGGCAGTGACCTCGAGCGGATCATCCAGGACGCGCCGCTCTCGGTCGAGTGGAAGATCGACCTGCTGCGCCAGATCTGCGAGGGGCTCGGCCACGCGCATGCGCACGGCATCGTTCACCGGGACGTGAAGCCCGCGAACATCCGCGTGACTCCGACGGGCGAGGTCAAGATCATGGATTTCGGGATCGCGCATCTGCAGTCCTCCACGCTCACCAAGCGCGGGCTGGTGCTCGGCTCGGTTCACTACATCTCCCCGGAACAGGTCGAGGGCCGAGCGGTCGACGCCCGGTCGGACATCTTCTCGGTGGGCGCGATCGCGTTCGAGCTCCTGTCGGGCAAGAAGCCTTTCGAAGCCGAGTCGGTCAGCGCCGTGATGGCTCGGGTCGCCTACGGCTCGCCCGACCTGAACCTGCTGCCGCGGACGCCTTTCTCTCCTGGCCTCGAGGCCGTGGTGATGAACGCCCTGGCGCATCGTCCCCAGGATCGCTACGAATCGCTCTCCGAGATGCGTAGCGAGCTGCTCCGGGTGGTCCAACAAGCGATTCGGGAGGAGCCGCCCGGCTAGCCCCGGGCGTGGCCTGCATCACCGTGGGGCTTGCCGCCGGGGCTATAATTTCGCATGCAGAAGATCGCTGCCGCACTGGCTTTTTCGGTGGTTTCGCTGCCTGTTCTGGCCCAAGAGACATCCCTGGCGGCGGCCGCCGAGAAGCAGAAGAAGGCCCGCACCGGCCAGACCAAGGTGATCACCGAGGACGACTTGAAGAGCGGTCGTTCCGGCTACGTTGCCGCTCAGGCCAGCGGCACAACCGGTACGGCCGCGGACGCCCCGAAGCCCGGCGCATTGCCCGCCGCCGGCGAAAAGCCCAAGACGGATGAAGAGATCAAGGCGGAGAAGAAGGCCTCGATCGCCAAGCAGATGAAGCAGTGGACCGACTTCATCGCCGACACTCGAAAGGGCATGGCGAGCGCCCAGTTGGAGCTGAACGATCTCTCGAGCTACACCGCCGGCAACCGGCGGGCGGGGCTTCAGAAGATACTCGACGAGGGCAACAAGCTGATCGCCGACGCCGAGGGCGAGATCGCCAAGCTCGAAGAGGAAGCTCGACGCGCCGGCATCTCGGTCTCGCGCTAGCCGGTGACGGGTTGGAGGCGATCATGAGACGAGTGGCGTGCTTGCTGTTCCTGACGCTGGTCCCCGGCGGAGTTTCGGTGGTCCAGGCGCAGAGCATGGCCGAGCTGGCGGCCAAGGAAAAGGAAAAGCGCAAGACCCAGAAGCCAGCGAAGGTCTACGACGAGTTCGAGCTGAAGCGCAGCGGACAAGGCGTCCCAGCCTATGTCCCGGCGACCGCAACGTCCTCCACCTCCAGTCCGGCTCCGACGGCCGCTCCATCCGGAGCGCCGGGAGCCAAGGAGAAGACGGCTGACGAGCTACAAGCGGAGGCCGAGAAGGCCTGGCGCGAGAAGCTCCAGAAGGCGAACCAGGAAGTCCAGACTTTCGGCCAGCTCGCGGATTCGATACAGAAGAACCTCGGCGACATGACCGGCAACATATACGGCTCCCAGCGAACCAATCTGATCAGCCAGCTCGAACAGGTGAAGGCCGACCTCAGCGCCGCGCAGCAGCGCGTCGCCGACCTTCAGGAAGAAGGCCGCAGGAGCCGTTTTCGGCCTTAGTAGTCAGCGTTTGGTGACGGTGGCCAAGAGGCCGCGATCGGCGTTGGGTTCGGCGCGAGCGCTGGCATCGGCGGCAAAGCTCCAGCGGCCGCCCGCCGGCTCCAGCGTAACGCGCTCCAGGCGTCGAGATTCTCTTTCCGACTCCAAGGCGATCGTCAGCGGGACCGGACCCGGCAGATCGCGCGGCGTGACTGCCACCGTGAGGCCGCTCGCCGTGCTCACCTGCGACACGCTGAGCGACGGCAGCCGTGTCCCGAAGATCCACTCGCTGAAGTAGTTGCGGAGATCGCGGCCTGAAGCCCTCTCGAGGGCGTCGCGCACGTCATGGGCGCCGATCTTCTGGAAGCGCCGATCGCCCTGCAGCGAGCGCAACGCCGCGAAGAAGGGCTCGTCACCGACGACCCCGCGCAGCATGTGTAGCACGTAGGCCGCCTTGTCGTAGGCGATCGCGCGGAAGATCTGGGGATCGCCCTTGATGTGGCCGAGCCGGTATCCCAGATGGATCGGCCCTTTGTCCGTGAAGCGGAGCGCCCAGCGCGAGAACTGCTTGAGCATGCCGAGGAAGCTGTCTTCGCCGCGCGCCTTCTGTACCCACAGCGCCGCCGCATATTGGGCGAGGCCCTCGGAGATCCAGCGTTCGCGGTAGTTCTGGCCGGCGACGCCATGGCCCCACCATTGGTGCGCCAGCTCGTGCGCCAGGAAGAACCCCGGCACGTCGCTGAAGTTGGCCGGGTCGTCGCGCAACACCGACCGCAGCAGCAGCGGCCGGCGCTGCAACACGATCATTCCCGGCGGACTGTGGCCGCCGGGCGCAAAGCCTTCGGTGAGCACCAGGTTGAGCGTTTCGTACGGACACGGTCCGAAGACGCTCTCGTAGAAGGCCAGGATGTCCGCCGCCTGCTTCAACGTCCCGGCGATCTCGCTACGCTGGCGCGGCACGCCGTAGCCGCGCAGCGTGATCGCGCCGGCGCGCTCCGTTACTCCTTCTTGGAAGCGGCCGATCGCGGCCGTGATGTAGCGGCCGGGCCGGCTCTGCTCGAACTCGACCAGCACGCGATCACCGGCGACCCTCGCCTGCTTGCGCACGCCGCCGGTGATCGCGGTCTGGCCGAGCGGAACGTCGAAACGCAGCGTCGCGGTGGCGTAGTCGTCGGTGACGCCTTGCGGGTACCACGCGTTCCGGTTGGTGTACAGCGTCACCGCCTCGAGCGGGACGTCCTCCTCGCCGAGTCCGGCCCGGTTCGGCGCCTCGCGCCCCTGCAACACCTCTGACTCGATCGGCCCGGGGTCCAGCGTGCCCGAATACTTCACCGTGAGCGAGATCTCGCCGAGCGTGCCGGTCAGGCTTCCGAGCGAGATCATCAGCGTGTCCTGGTTGCGGACGCGAAAGAAGAAGTGCGAGCCCACCTCGGCCGACGTCACCGAATCGACGCGTAGCGCGTCATCGAGGCGCAGCCTCAGCGTGCCGATGCTGCCCAAGAGGTCGATGCGCAGCGTGTCTTCGCCGGCAAGCGTCTGGCGCGACGGGTCGACACGCACGCGCAGGTCGTGGTGGAGGATGTCCGTGAGCCGGCCCTGGTCTTCGCTGTAGACGGCGCTCCCGCCCTGGCGTGGATACAGGCAGATCTGGCGCCGTTTGTCGCGATCGAACAGGCTGATGCCTTCGGCCTCGCCGGCGCCGACGGTGAAGGTCAGCATGCCGCGCCGCGCCGTCGCGAACGTGACGGCCGCGTCACCCAACCCTGGAAGCAGCCACCACGGCGCGCGCGCCACGCCGGCGTCGAGCACGAACGCCCGCGCACCCTGCTCGCGGAAGAGCCGTTGCGCCGCAGGCAGGCGGCGGGCGGCATCGGGGTCGGGATCGAGGCGCAGCGGGACCAGCACCTCTCGGAAATCTGCGGGATGGATCCGAACCAGGGCCAGCGACACTTTTTCGACGAGCTCCGGCTTGCCCGCGAACTGGCGGAGTTGCTCCTTCTCTTCGGCCGGCCGGGGCCTCACCTGCACCGTGCCGTCGCCGACGAAGACGAGCAGCGTCGGTCCCAGCTCGGCGGGCGAAAGGAACAGCGTTCCCGAGTCCATCTTCAGCTCGAAGTCCTCGAGCCGCAGCGTCAGGCCGGCGGCCCGGAGGCCCGCGGGATCCAGCGACAGGTGCACCAGCCCATCGATCTGTCCCGCGGTCTCCTTGGCGACGAAGCGCCAGCCCTCGGGGCGCGGTTCGAGCGTCAGCAACCACTGGTCGAGACGCGCCCTCGGTTCCCTGACCGAGAAGATCTCGATGCCGATCCGGTAGCTGTTGCCGGGCCCTCGCGCGGGGCGGTCGACACGCAGCTCGGTCTCATCGCCCTCGAATTGCGCTCGCACGTAGGCGAGCTCTTCGGCGCGCGTTGCGTCGCTGGGGAGCGCCCACAGCGCCATGTACGCTTCCGAGTTCCTGGTGCGCCAGACCTCTTGCAGCCCCCGGAGCACGTCCTGTGGCGTGGTCGGTGCAGGCGTCTGGGCTGACGCGGCTGCGGCCGCCGTCAGCAAGACCACGAGACACGCCAAGCGCGTGCGCACGCCGCGCGCCGCCGTCGTCGTCATCGAGCCGGCGCGGCTCGAACACGGCCGGCTCGCGGAAGCTGGACCGTGAAGCGGGCTCCTCTTCCCGGCTCGCTACGCACGGCCACCTGGGCATCGTGGAGCTTCAGTATCTCGCGCACCAGGTACAGGCCGACCCCGGCGCCGGCCACGCGTCGTGTCAAGCCGCCGTCGCCCATGTAGAACTTCTCGAAGATCCGCGGCAGGTGCTCGGCGGCGATCCCCACGCCCTCGTCCTCGACGAGCAGCTCGATGTGGTCGCGCGCATCGCGGCCTGCGATCCGCACCCGCGAGTCCTTGGCGCTGTACTTGATCGCGTTGTCGACCAGCTTGCGCACGACCTGCTGCAGCAGGCCCGCGTCGCCGGACACCTCGAGCCGCTTCTTGGGCAGCTCCACCGCCAGCTTCACGCCCTTGCGCGCCGCCTGCGGCTGCAGCGGCTCGAGCGAGGACGTCAGCAGTTCCTTGAGGTCGAGGCGCTGCACGTGCAGCGCCGCCGCGGCCGCGCCCTGTTCGACCCGGCTCACTTCGATCAGCGTGTCGACCATGTCGATCACGCGGTCGCAGCTCTCGATCACGATCCGCATCAAGTCGCGCAGCGACTTGGGATCGGGCGGCTCGGCTCCCTGCAGGTACTCGGCGTAGCCGCGTATCACGGTGAGCGGCGTGCGGAATTCGTGGCTGACGTTGCGCAGGTACTCCTGGCGCAGCCGATCCAGGTCCTCGAGGCGGCGGTTGGCCTCCGCCAGCTCCGAGACGTGGGAGCGCGTCTCCTGGAAGAGCCGCGCGTGATCGATCGCCACCGCCGCGGCGTCGGCGAAGGCGGTCAGGATCGCCTGGTCCTCGGGGCCGAAGTTGCGAGGCTCCTTGGTCACGACCTCCAGGGTGCCGAGCGTCTCCTGGCCGCGCAGCAGCGGCACGCACAGGTACGAGCAGTAGCCGAAGCGGTCGAGTAGCTCCGGGAAGCTGCCGCGGGCGTCCTTGCGCATGTCGGGCACCGAGAGCGGCCGTCCTTCCCGCGCCACCCAACCCGAGAGGCTGCCACCCACCGGCAGGTCGTGGAACGTCTTGACCACCTCCGCTTCGAGCCCCTCTTGCGCGGCCACCACCAGGTGATCGCCCTCGCGCAGCATCAGCACGCAGAAATGGGTGCCGAGCAGGCGGTTCACGCTGCGCGTGACGAGCGGGAAGATCTCCGTCGGCTCGAGCCGTTCCACGATCCTGCGTCCGATCTCGACGAGCGACTCGAACTCGCGCCCGTGGCGGCGCACGGCTTCGATCAGGCGAGCGTTGTCGAGCGCGATCGCCACGTGGCTGGCCACAGGCTCCATCACCGCCAGGTCGCTGGAGCTGAACGGCTCGGGCTCGAAGCGGCCGAGGCACAGCGCGCCGATGACCCGTTCCTTGGAGACGAGCGGGAGCGTCGCCGCCGACTTCAAGCTCTTCTCGGCCAGGATCTCGTGCAGCCGCCGCGGTAGCGGCTCCTGGCCGCCCTCGTGCCAGGTCATCGGGTGCCGGAACGCCCAGGCCGCGTCCTCGCGGCGCAGCTCGGACTTCTGGCGGCGCGCCCCGGCTCCGACCGCCACCAGCTCCAGCCGCGGCGAGATCTCGTCGATCAGCGCGATCGTGAGCCGGTCGAACGGCACGATCCGGCGCGCCTCTTCGGCCGCGACGTGAAAGATGTCCTCGATCGTGAGGCTCTGGTTGACGGCATTGGCGATCTCATTGATCGCCGCCAACCGCACCGCATGCGCCTTCAGCTCCTGCTCCATCCGACGCTCGCGCGTGATGTCGCGAACGGTGGTGATCGTGGCACTGCGGCCTTCCCATTCGACAGAGCCGGCGCGCAGACTGACCGTCAGGACGCCTCCCTGGCGCGGTCGCAGCCGGGTCTCCAGCTCGCCGGCGGCTGCCTGGCTCTCCTGCCAGCGCCGGTAGCGCTCCGCGATCTCGGCCTGGTTGTCGGCCGGGATCAGCTCGGTCAGATCCACCCCCGAGAGCCCCTCAGGCGTGTCGCCGACCATCGTCGCGAACACGCGGTTGACGAAGACGATCTTGCCCTCGCTCAAGATCACGACGCCATCCTGAATCCGTTCCAGCAGGCGGCGGTAACGCTCTTCCGAGGCCCGCAAACGCACGAGCGCCTCGTCCTGTTGTACCCGGCTTTCCTCGGCCGTGGCCAGCGTGCGACGCAGCTCGTCGTTGCGCGTGAGCAAGCTGGCGTTGGCCTGGCCGAGCCGCATCTGGGTCTGGTGCAGGTAGGAACTCACCGTCCCGCCCATGAACGCGCACCACAACAGCGAGACGCCGTAGAGCGGGGAATAAAAGCTGCTTTCCGAGAGGCTCCCAAGGCTGGTCACGATCACGGCGTCGAGGAGCCCCATCGCCATCGCGTAGAGCAGCCCGCCGCGCACCGAGACGGCAACGATGTGGGGATACAGGAACAACCAGAGCGGGCTACGCGTGCCGCCCGTGAACGCGGCGCCCGCGCCGACCGCGAGCGCATCGACGATGTCGTGCGCGATCTTCAGCGCGCGGCCCCGGCCGGAGCGCCGCTGCCAGAGCTGCGCGGCCACAGCGAATACCGCGTAACCCAGGCCCACGGCGAGGGTTGGCAGCGGCTGCACGCCAGGCGCGGCCCAGAGGATGCCGAGCGCCAGCATGCCCAGGCCCAACGACAGCCAACGGTTCAGGGCCGTCAGGAACTGGCCGCGCCGGTAGAGAGGGCGTTCCTCGCCCGTTGGTGAGCCTGGTGACGCCATCCTTGAGGTCCGTATCAAGTAGACCATGAAAGGTGGCGGTCCAGCTCTTCAACAGGAACCACGGCAACTGCACACCGACCGTCCACCTGCCCATCGGCCAGTCGGGCGAACTAGCGTCCGATACGGTCTTCCCGTCGCGGCGGGCTTGAAGGACCTGGGCCCGCAGATTCTCCAGGTTGTAAGCTCACGCCGTGACACTCAGTGGTGACCCGGGCTGGCCTCGTCAGGACCCGGGTACGAGCTCCTCACCACCAACGTCATCAGCGAGATCGTCATGGCGACCCCGGCGATTTCGGACGGCCTGCTTGTCGTTCGCACGCTGGGGCACGTGATGAGCATCGCCGAGGACGCCAAGCCGGTGGCGAGCCGCTGAGGCAAGCCCTCGCGTACGTCACGTTCGTCCTGGCGTCCGCGGTCGCGCTGCACAACGCCTACGCCGGTGGCCTGCTGCTGGAGCTGGGGCCGCTGCGGCTCAAGTCGGCCGGCCTGGCGCGGCCGGTGGCGGTCGCGATCCTTTCCGGCGTGGCGCTGGGCTGGCTGCGCCGGCGCTCGCTGCCGCGCCGGGACGCTGCCGTTCTGCTCGTCTGCCTCTTCTTCTACGCGCTGCCGGCCCGGCCGCCGCGCCTGGGCGACGTCATCCCCTCCGAGTACACGGCGCTCTCGATCGCCACGGGGCGCGGCATCGCGCTCGACGGCTATCCCGAGCTGCACGAAGGCGGCCTGCCGTACTTCGTGACCGCCACCCACGCGGGGCTGAGAAGCAGTTACCCGTTGGGAGCGGCGCTGCTGAGCTGGCCCTTGTTCCTGCCGGTGCCGCTGCTCCTCCAGCCACGCCCGGAGCTGCTCGACCGCGTGGGACACCTGGCGGCGCTGCTGATCGGCCTGGCGGGGGTACGCCTGGCGTCGCAGATCTGCGCACGGCTGACGCCCATCGTCCCAGGCCCGCTGCTCACGCTGGCGTACGGCCTCGGCACCTCGCACTGGTTCATCTCCTCCCACGCGCTCTGGCAGCACGGCCCCGGAGAGCTGTGGGTGCTGGGAGGCCTGGAGCGCCTGCTCGACACGCAGACGTCGAGGCCCCGGCGACTGGCCGCCGTGGGCGCGTGCGCCGCGCTCGCCGTCTTCACGCGCCCCCCGCTCGCGATCTCCGCGGCCCTACTCGGGCTGCTGGCGTGGCGCAGCAGCGGCCGCCGCGCCTTGTTCGCCGTTCTGTCCGCCGCCGTCCTCACGCTCCCGCTCACGCTCCACGCGCTGGCGGAGTACGGCTCGCCGCTCGCCGGCTACGCGCTCCAGGTCGGCGGCTTCACCGCCTTCGATTCGCGATGGCTCGGCAACGTGACGGGCGTGCTGCTGAGCCCGAGCCGCGGCGTCGTCTGGTACGAGCCCGTGGTTCCCGTGGCCCTGCTAATGGCGCTGGCCGCGCGGCGTGCGGTGGGGCCTTGGCGCGGCTGCGGCCTCGGCGGGTTCGCGGCTTTCCTCGCCCTCTACGGCTGCTGGGGCGCATGGTGGGGAGGGCACTGCTTCGGACCACGGCTGATGACCGATGCGCTGCCCTGGTGGCTGCTGGCTGCCGCGGCGTCGGGTCCGCTACGGCCGTTGCTCCGCCGCGTCGTCGTGGCCGCGGCGATCCTCGGGGCCGTCGTGGGCGTGCTGGGAACTCGCGAGCACGTGCTGTTCTGGGACAGCCACCCCAACGTAGACGTCTTCCGCGACCGGCTGCGGTCGATTGGCGACTCGCAGCTCCTGCACGCCGGGTTGTCGGCACGGCCGTGGGACACGCGCCTGGCCCGGGCCGTCGAGCGGGAGGTGGCGAACGACCCGCTTGCCGCCGCCGAGTTGTGGGGCTCGGAGTGGAGGAGACGACCGTGGGACCGTTTCGCGGGAGGCATGTTTGCGGAGCTGCTGCTGCGCACCAACCGGCCCGCCGCCGCGTCGAGCGTTGCGAAGGCCCTGGCCGAGGCTGACCCCGATGCGCGCTACCCGGCCCTGCTCGCGCAACACCTGCCAGAGCTGGTGGACCTGCTCGACGATGCTCGCTGGGTAGCCCCGCAAGGAGCCCGCGCGTCGCTCCACGGAGACTGGCTGGAGCGGATCGCAGATCACAACATCGGCTCCTGGTGGTACACGGGACGCGCGCAGGCTCGCGGCGACTGGATCGAGCTGGACCTCGACTCCCGGCTCCCGGTCCAGGGCCTGGCCCTCGTCTCGGCCGCGGCCCTGGGCCAGGAGCCGCTCGCGATCGAGGTGACCGGCCGTTCGCTGACCGGGGAAGCTGTCCCCTGTTACCAGACCCGCACCTGGGAGAAACCATGGACGGGATCGGTCGTGGTGCGGTTCGCCCCGCGATCACTCCGCTCGCTGCGTGTCGTGCTGGTCGCGGACGCCCCCCGCCTCTGGAGCATCGCCGAAGCTCGGGTCTTGTACGGCGCCGCCAGCTACTGATTCGCGAGGAGAGCGATTCCTGTCTCGGTCTCGCGGTTCTCGTTGCCGCCCAGGCGCTTACAATCCCGCGCCAGCATGAGCGTCTTCGACAGCCGCCGCCTGCCGCCCCCGGTCTTCAAGCTCGACGTGGAGCGGATGCGCCGCGGCTGGTACTCGGACAAGTACTTCATCAACATCGCCGAGACGTTGGCAGCACTGGCGAAGCAGGGCTACCGTTTCGGCGGCAGCTCGCCCGACCTGTCGGATCTCGACGTCGATCTCAGCAACATCGACGTCGGCTCGATCGAGGTCGAGATGCAGTGGTTCCCGCGCCGCTCGCCGTCGTGCATCGTCGTTGGCGTGGACAAGGCGCTCGCCATGCTCCGCGAGTGCACCGGCTACTTCGACGAAAAGGACCAGTTCGTGAGCACCTTCGACCAGATGGAGGTCTGGGCCCTGCCCGACGGCGCCGAGGCGCGCTACGACGGCGATCCGCGCGAGGTGACGCCGGTGCTGCGGGTGCGCGGCCGCTACCGCGACTTCGCGATGCTCGAGACGCCCACGCTCGGCGCGCTGACGCGCGGCAGCCGCGTCGCGACCAACGTCTACGAGGTGCTGAAAGCGGCGCGCGGCAAGCAGGTGCTGTTCTTCCCGGCCCGCTTCGACGCGCACGAGGTCCAGGCCGCGGACGGATACGCGTACCAGGTGGCGGTCCAGCTCTTCAACAGGAATCACGGCAAGAGCCTGTCGGCGTTCGTCTCGACAGACGCGCAGGGTGACTGGTGGGGAGGCGCCGGCGGCGGCACCGTCGCCCACGCGGCGATCGCGTGCTTCCTGGGCGACACCGCCGAAGCCACGATGGCCTTCGCCGCCACACGGCCGGCCGAGATCCCGAGGATCGCCCTCGTCGACTTCCGCAACGACAGCGTCGGCACTTCGCTGTCGGTGATCCGCACCATGTTTCGCAAGTACATCGAACTCGTCAGGGCCGGCCGTCACGAAGAGGCGAAGAAGTACAAGCTGGCCGGCGTGCGGCCGGACACCTCGAGCAACATGCGCGACGTGTCGGTGCCGCCGCTCGGCGACAAGAAGCTCGACTGTGGCGTCAACCCGCGTCTGGTGTTCCTGATGCGCGAGGCGATCGATCGCGAGTGGCAGAGCTGGGCGCTCTCGGGCGACGAGCGGAAGCTCGGCGAGCAGTACTGCCGCGACGTCAAGATCGCGGTGACCGGCGGCTTCAACGCCGCCAAGATCCGTCATTTCGAGGACCTGCGCGTGCCTGCCGACGTCTACGGCGTCGGCTCCTGGCTGCTCTCCTCGTGCGAGATATGCGGCTCCAACAACGACTTCACGGCCGACGTGGTCCGGGTCCGGATCCACGGCCGCTGGTACGACCTCGCCAAGGAAGGCCGTGCGGCCGCCGAGAACCCCGACCTGGAACGGGTTCAATAGCCGGGCGTCAACGTCTCCCGCACAGGCGGCGGCTTTCCACAGTGTTAGATTTCAATTGCTAGGCAGGAAGTTCCCGCTTCGACTCAGGATGCCGGAGGCTGATGGACAACCCTTACGTTCGACTCACCAACGAGTTCAACGGCGGTCGCCTGCGAGCGATCCTGGCATCGAAACAAGCGGTCGTCTTGTACCGGCTCGCCGTCATGAGCAAGGGCGGCGACTGGATCCTGAGGGAAGACACCGAGACGCTCGGGCACGTGCTCGGGACGCTGCAGCGTCGCGGGGCGCGTTATCGCTTCGGTGCGCCGCTCGAGCTACGTTGGTTGAAGCATGGCTGGAGCTCGCATCTCGAATTCCATGAGGCTGGCTCGCGGTTTCGATGCGATTTCGTGACGCGGCCGCCCCGAGTCACACCGATGGACTTGGAGGCGCTCTGGCAAGCGCCCGTTCAAAAGGAGGCGGCGATCGTCAGTCTTCCGATACTCTCGGAGCTCAAGAAGACGAACCGGGAGAAGGACTACGCCGTGATTGGCGAGCTGGCGCGCAGGATGGGCGACCGACGCCTCGAGCTGCTGTATTCCCGAAGCGCCAGGGACCTGATGCAGTTGGCCGAGGAGCACCGGTCGGCCTTCACGCGGGCGGCGGCCGAACGTCCTCTGCTCTCTCGAATCGAGCGCGGCCGCCAGGAGGCCGAGATCGAGCGCCTGCTCGATCAGGAGCGTCAGGACCTGATGCGGCAGAACCAAGAACGATTCGCCCGCTATCGGAGCGCCGCCCGGGCGTGGCGACGCGAGTGGCCCCGCTTGTCGAAGGAGCTTGCGGGCCGGCCGTTGACCCAGGCCCATGAAATGATGGTCGCGAGAGCGGCCGAGCTGCTTCCGCCCGAGCCCTGAGCAACCGACAGTCGATCGGCTACTAGCGCGAGACCTCGTAGAGCCGATCGCCGTCCGGCAGCTCTTCGATCAGCCTTAACACACGCGAGCCGTTCAACGCGCCCGCCAATTGGCAGGTGGAGGTTTGACGGCCGCAGGGCACGATCAGGTAGCGCAGCGCGAACTCGTCGCGCAGCACAGCATCACGTCGGGCGCGGCGAGCGGCACCTCCAGAACCAGACCCGGTGGCTACTGCGCGAGCCCCGCCGCCAAGGCGCGAACGTACGGCGCTTGACGCCGCCGGAAGACGACTCGAAGATAGTCGACGCCAGGCGGCGGTTGGCTGGAGTCAAAGAACCGGGGAGGCCACACTGTGATGGTCCTGTTCCTTCCGACGCTTACTGCCGTCGCCTGTCTTGCCCTGAGCTCGGCCGCCGAGGCGGAGGCCGCCCTTCCGAGGCTGCTCGCTGACGTCGCCGCTTTCGGCGAGAACCCCCCGCTCCTCCCGGTCCCCGCGGGCGTGGACAGCCGCTATTCGAAGCGGCTCGAGGACGTTTCGGCGAGACGCTTCCGCGAGGACGAGCGCTCGTTGTCGGCTTTCGCCGAAAGGCTTCGGGCCATCGATCCCCAGGGCCTCACCCGCATGGAGAAGGCCGACGCCCTGATCCTGGAGCGTCGGCTCCGAGATCGCCTCGAAGAGCTGCGCTTTCGCAGCTTCGAGATACCCATCGGGAGTCGCGAGGGATTCCACTTCGCGATGGCGACGCTGCCGGATCGCCAATCCTTCGACCGCGTGGAGCAATACGACGAGTACATCGCCAAGCTGCAGTCGTTCCGCGAGCACACCAGCCAGCAGATCGCCGCGATGCGGGCCGGCCTCGCCTCGGGCCGCACGCTGCCGCGGGACGTGCTCGAGGGATATGAGCAGACGCTCGCGCCGCACGTCGTGGACGACCCTGGTCGAAGCGAGCTGGCCTGGCCTTTCTCGAGGACCCCCGCGTCGTTCCCCGACGCCGACCGCGAACGCATCCAGCGCGACGGGCCCGCGGCGATTCGCGACTCGGCCATCCCTGGGTTTCGCGACTTCCTCGACTTCATGCGGCGCGAGTACATCCCTCGCGCGCGCACCACTCTCGGCGTCACGGCGCTTCCCGATGGGGCCGCCTTCTACCGGCACCGGATCCGGATGCACACCACCCTAGATCTCACCCCGGAGCAGGTCCATGCCATGGGCCTCCGCGAAGTCGCGCGCCTGCGCCTCGCGATGCAGGCCGTGGCGCGACGGGCAGGCTTCTCCGGAACGCTCCACGAGTTCGTCGAGTTCCTGCGCACCGACCCACGCTTCTACGCCAGCACGTCCGAGGACTACCTGCGAGCGGTGGCGCTTTCCGCCAAGCGGATGGACGGCGCGCTGCCTCGCCTCTTCTTACGGCTTCCGCGCACGCCCTACGGCATCCGCGGCATGCCGGCGCGTGTCGCGCCGCGACTCTCCGCCGGCTACTACGACCACGGCGAGGCCGACGGCACCAAGGCCGGCTACGTCAACGTCAACACCTCCGACCTTCCCGCCCGGCCGCTCTACGTCGCCCCGGTCCTGGCCTTCCACGAGGGGGTGCCCGGACACCACCTGCAGATCATGCTGGCGAGAGAGAACGAGAAGCTGTCCGAGTTCCGCCGCAAGCTGGGCATCACCGCGTTCACGGAGGGGTGGGCTCTCTACGCCGAGCAACTGGGCCCCGAGGCCGGCCTCGACGAAGACCCCTACGAGGAGTTCGGGCGCCTCACGTACGAGATCTGGAGGGCGGTGCGTCTTGCCGTGGATTCCGGCGTGCACGCTCTCGGCTGGTCACGCCAGCAGGCCATCGATTACATGGCCGAGAACACCGGCTTCAAGCTGGGGCCGGCGACCGCCGAAGTCGACCGCCACATCACCGAGGCTGGCCAGGGTCTGGCCTACACCCCCGGCACTCTGAAGATCCGTGAGCTGCGACGAAAGGCCGAGGAACGGTTGGGCCGGGCTTTCGATCTGCGCGCTTTTCACGACGCCGTGCTCCGCAACGGCGCGCTGCCCCTCGATCTGATGGAGCGGGAAGTCGAGGCATGGCTCGCAGAGACCGTGTCGGCGACGACCCCCAGGCCCGACTCGAAGAGCCCCGTTCGCTGATCGTCTCGCCCCGCGCGCTTCGGCTACGTCCTCGCGCGTCGCCTCGTGACCAGCTCGGTGGCGAGCGCTGACCCGAGCACGAGGACCCCGGTCACGACATCCTGCCAGTAGGTCGAAACGCCGGTCATGGCGAAGGCGTTGTAGAGCAGGGCCAGAAAGAGCAGGCCGAGCAGGGTGCCACCAATCGAGCCGGTGCCTCCCCGCAGGCTCGCGCCGCCGATCACCACCGCGGTGATCACGCGCAGTTCCACATTCTGGCCGAAGCCGGCGCTGGCGCTGCCCAGGCTGGAGGCGGCGATCACGCCGGCGACCGCCGCCAGCATCGCGCTCACCACGTAGACCACGGCGAGCACCCGACCCACCCGCACTCCCGACGTGCGGGCCGCGCGCGGGTTGCCGCCGACGAGATAAGCCTGCGTCCAGAATCGATGGCTCCGCATCAGCACGGCCAGCGTCACCGCGAGCGCCCCGAACAGCAGCAATGGGACGGGAACGCCAAGCGTGCGTCCCTGTCCGACCCAGGCGAAGCCGGCCGGCAGGCCGGCGAGCGGACCTCCACCCGTCAGCACCAGGTTCAGCCCCTTGAGCGACAGCATGGTGCCGAGTGTGACGATGAACGGGTGGACCCGCAGCCCCACCGTCAGCCCCGCGTTCAGCAAGCCGACGCCCGCCGCCACGGCGAGCGCGACCAGGGCCGCCACGGGAATCGGGGCTCCGGCGCGCAGCATCGACGCGGTTAGTATCGCGGCGAACGGCAACACGGCTCCCACCGACAGGTCAATGCCCCCTGTGATGATCACGAGCGTCATCCCGAGAGCCATGAACGCCTCGAGCACAAAGCCCATGGCCACCACCTCGGCGTTGGCGAGCGTGGCGAAGTCGGGGTACGAGGCTGTCATGCCGCCCATCAGCGTCAGGATGCACGCGAAAAGCGCGAGCGTCGGGGCCTGGAGCCCGCGAAGCCTAGGCCTAGGCGGCGGCATGGCTCATCACCCGCTCCTCGGTCGCCTCGCTCGCGTCGAGCACGGCCACGAGACGGCCCGACCGAAACACGGCCACGCGATGGCTCAGCCCGAGCACCTCGCGCAGGTCGGAGGAGATCAGGATGATCCCGAGGCCCCGCTCCGCCAGCTCCTGCAGTTGACGGTGGATCCGGCGTTTCGCGCCCACGTCCACGCCGCGCGTGGGCTCGTCGGCGATCAGCACGCGCGGCGCCGCAGCCAGCCACCGGCCCAGCAGGACCTTCTGCTGGTTGCCGCCGCTGAGGCGCGCCACCTCCCAGCCGTCTTCGAGCGGTCGGACGTCGAGCTCTTGCAGCAGCGCGAGGGCCGTCCGGCGGGCGACACGCGGCAGCAGGAACCGAAGCCGCGAGACGATGGCGGTCTGCGACGCCACCACAAGGTTGTCTCGGACCGTCATGCCCAGGAACAGCCCGAGCGCGCGGCGGTCCTCGGTGAGGTAAGCGACTCCCTGGGCGATGGCTTCGCGCGGAGACCCAGGACGGAAGGGCGCGCCGGCGAGCGTGAGCGAGCCGCGATCGAAGCCGTCCGCGCCGAAGATCGCGCGGCCCACTTCGGTGCGGCCAGCCCCGATCAAGCCCGCGAAGCCGAGGATCTCGCCCTTCCGCAGCGAGAAGCTCACGTCGGCGAAGGCCCCGGCGCGGCCCAGGCCGCTCGCGGCCAGGAGCACCGGCCCGGGCTCGGTCGACCGGCCCGCCGCGAGCGGCTCGGGCTCACGACCCACCATCAGCCGCACCAGCTCCTCCTCGCGGGCGGCGGAACCGTCGAGCGTCGCCGTCAGGCGTCCGTCACGTAACACCGAAATCCGGTCGGCGAGGGCCAGGACCTCGGGCAGCCGGTGGGATACGTAGAGGACGGCGACGCCCTGCGAGCGCAGCTCGCGCAGCACCGCGAAGAGCCGGGTCGCGTCGTGGTCCGCCAGCGCAGCCGTGGGCTCGTCCAGGATCAGCAGGCGCGCGCGGCGCTCGAGCGCGCGAGCGATCTCCACCACCTGCTGCTCGCCGACGCCGAGCCGGCCGAGCGGCAGCGAGGGATCGAGGCGGCTGCCAATCCGCGCCAGGGCTTCGCGCGCCCGCTCCTCGAGGGCCCGGCGCCGCACGAAGCCGGCGCGGGTCGGCTCTCGCCGCACCAGGATGTTCTCCGCCACGGTCCGGTTGGGGAAGAGGCTCAGCTCCTGGTGGACCGAGCTGATGCCCCGCTCGATGGCGTCGAGCGGCCCGGCGAGCCGCAGCGGCTCGCCGTCGAGTCGCAGCACCCCGCCGTCCGGCCGGTGCAGGCCCCCGATGATGTGCATCAGCGTCGACTTGCCCGCGCCGTTCTCTCCCACGAGCGCGTGGATCGATCCCGCCTCGACCTCGAGCGACACGTCGTGAAGCACCGGGTTCGGCCCGAAGCGCTTCGAGACGCCCTCGAGCCGGAGCAGGCCGCTCATTCCCGTTCTCCCGCGCCGAAGCGCCGCCGCGCGGAGTCGATGGCGATCGCCAGCACCAGCACGACCCCGGTCGCCACGTTCTGCCAGTGGATCGAGATGTTGAGCAGCACGAAGCCGTTGAGGATCACCGCGAGCAGCAGCACACCGAGTGCTGCGCCGACGATGCTCCCGGCGCCCCCGCTGAAGGCCGCCCCGCCCAGCACCGCGGCTGCGATCGCGCGCAGCTCCGCGAGCTCGCCGAAGCGCGCGTAGCCCATGCCCAGCCGCGAGCTCATGAACAGCGCGGCGATCCCCGCGAATAGCGCTGCCACGACGTACGCGGTCGCCGTCAAGGCGTCGGCCCGCAGCCCCGACAGGCGCGCGGCCTCGCGGTTCTGCCCGACGTAGAACGCGTCGTGCAGCGGCTGGAAGCGACGCAGCAGCAGGTGGCTGGTGCTGAGCATGACCGCGACGACCCAGATCGAGGCTGGCACGCCGAGCCAGTGGTCGCGCCCGAGCGCGAGGAACGCGGGCGGCAGGCCGGCGACCATGTAGCCCGACGTGAGCACGACCGCTGCTCCGCGCGCCAGCGACATGGTGCCGAGCGTCACGATGAACGGGGCGAGCCGGAAGCGCGTGACGAGCAGGCCGTTCAGCGCCCCGACGCCGGCCGACAGCGCGAGCCCGGCGGCGATCGCGAGCGGGATCGGCCAGCCGGCCCGCAAGGCCAGCGCCGTAACGACGCTCGACAGCGCCAGCACGGCGCCCAGCGACAGGTCGATGCCTCCGACCACCAGCACCAGCGTCGCCCCGGCGGCGAGCGGCAGGTCGTAGACCATGCCGGTTCCGATCGACACCAGGTTGCTGGGCCTCAGGAAGCCGGGGCGAGCGAGCGCAAGGAGCGCCGCAAGCGCGAGGATCGTGAATAGAAGCCCGGCCTCGCGTCCGGGTATCGCGCGCTTCGCCACACCGAGCTCTGATCCGGGCAAGGGTCCAAGCGAGGCGAAGCTCAGTGTCCTCTCATACGATTGTCCATCAGTGAGTTGCGTCCTTGACTATAGTATACGAAGCTGTGCACAATTCGTAGCACAGGATGGAATCCAACAGGCAACGTCGCCAGCCGAGTGTGAGTGTGGGCGGCATCGGCCGCCGCGAATTCTCGCAGCGTATCATCGCCGGTCTCGGCCTGTCCGCCCTGGCGCCGCGAGGCGCGCTGTCAGCTTCGCGGCCGCCGAGCCTAGTCTTGTTCTTGTCCGACGATCTCGGCTACGGCGACCTCGCCTGTTATGGGAATCCGATCAACCGGACGCCGAACCTCGACGCACTCGCCCGGGCGGGTTGTCGCTTCACGGACGCCCACGCGGCGAGCACGGTCTGCTCCCCGGCCCGCGCCGCCCTACTCACCGGCCGTCACCCCTACCGTCTGGGCCTGTACTACCTGGTCGAGAAGGACGCGCACCTGCGGCGCGAGGAAATCTCGGTGGCGTCGCTGCTGAAGGCGCGCGGCTACGACACCTGTTTCGTCGGCAAGTGGCACGTGAGCCGCCTTGGCGAGAAGAACATGGGCCAGCCCTCCCCGTCCGACTTCGGGTTCGATCACTGGTTCGCGACCGAGCACAACGCCTTCGAAGGCCCGCACAACCCGCGGGATTTCATCCGCAACGGCACCCGGGTCGGCGAGCTGCAGGGCTGGTACTGCGACGTGATCGTC
>CAZVOI010000351.1:0-5127 GCA_964628275.1 uncultured Acidobacteriota bacterium
GGTCACGATTTGTTGAACCCAGTTGGGGAGGCCCTTCTGCGAACAGCCGACCTGAATGACCGTCATCAACACCGCTCCGACCAGGGTTCCAACCACGGTGCCCTTGCCCCCGTTCAGGCTGCCCCCGCCGATGATCACGGCCGCGATCACGTCCAACTCCAACCCCACCGCGACGGTCGGATCTCCTACCGACAGCTTCGCGAACTGCATCACTCCGGCGAGCCCTGCGAAGGCCGCCGCCAGCGTGTAGACCCCCAGCTTGCGTCGCTCGACGGGAACGCCGCACAGGCGAGCCGTGCGCTCATTCGAGCCGATGGCAAGCAGGTGTCGACCGAATTGTGAGTAGGCAAGAATGCCGCCGACGAGCAGCGACAGCAGGATCAAGATCCAAATTCCCGTAGGAACCAAAAACCCCCGGCCCGACGAGATTGTTCGCAGCAAGTCGTTCAGCCACGTCACCGGGGCTTCGATGCGCCGCTCGTCGGCGAGCCCCTTGGCCGCGCCGCGAACCAGCAGCATCATCCCCAGCGTGACGATGAACGGCACCACCTCGAGCCGCGTGATCAGAAGGCCGGTCAGGAGGCCGCAAGAAGCGGCGGCGGCGATTCCGGCGAGAGCGGCGAGACCGGGGCTCCATTGCGCGCGCAGCAGCAGCGCGATCACCACCGTCGACAAGGAAACGATCGAGCCGACGGACAGGTCGATGCCGGCTGCGGCGATCACGAGCGTCATGCCGAGCGCCGCCGTCCCCACGATCGCGGTCTGGCGGGCGATCAAGTCGAGATTGGCGGGGCCGAAGAACTGCGGGCCGATCAGGGAGCCGAAGAGAGCCGCGGCGAGCAAGAGACCGAGAAAAGGTCCACCTTTCGAGAGCAGCGCGCCGAGCTTCATGCCGCTCCCGCTCCGCTGGCCTCGAGCACGAGCTCATGTTCGGTGAAACCGGCGGCCGGGCGCGGCTCACCGAGCCGGCCCCGGTGCATCACGGCGATACGATCCGAGAGCCCGATCAGCTCCGGGAAGCTGCTGCTCACCAGCAACACCGCCTTGGGCGGCCGGCCGTCGCCGCCCGCCACCAGCGCGTCGATCAGCGCGTAGATCTGCGCCTTGCTCGCCACGTCGATGCCGCGCGTCGGCTCGTCGAGCAGCAGCACGTCGACGTCGTGGTGCAGCAGCCGCCCGAGCGCCACCTTTTGCTGGTTCCCGCCGGAAAGCTCGCCGACGCTCTGGCGAACCGACGCACAGCGGATGCCGAGGCGCTCGACCAGCCGGCGGGCGGCCTCGCGCTGCGAGCGCGGCCGGATCCAGCCGCCGAGCCGCGAGAGCGTGAGGTTGTCCGCGATCGAGAGCGAGACAGCGAGGCCCTCGTCCTTGCGATCCTCGCTCGCGAAACCGATCCCCTGTTGCCAACGTCGCGAGGGGGATCCCGGGCCCTCGTAGGCCGCCACCCGAATCCGGCCCTGGCTCACGGCGTCGAGCCCGAAGATGCCGCGCAACAGCCGCGTGCGTCCGGCCCCGAGCAGGCCGGCGATTCCCAGCACCTCGCCGCGATGCAGCGTGAGCGTCGCGGCGCCCGCGCCGAATCCGTCGAGCTGGAGCAGCGGCTCGCCGCGCGTCCGTGGCGAACGCGGAAAGAGCTGCTCGACGTCACGGCCCACCATCGCCGCCGCGAGCGCTCTCGGGGTCGTCTCGGCGGTCTGGCCTTCGGCCACATTGCGGCCGTCACGCAGCACCACGAACCGATCCGAGACCTGCTTCACCTCTTCCAGGAAGTGCGAGATGTAGACGACCGCATGACCGCTTCGTCTCAGGCGATCCACCAGCGCGAACAGCCGCTTCACGTCGTCCTGGCCCAGGCTGCTGGTGGGCTCGTCCAGCACCAGCACGCGACAGCCGACCGCGAGCGCGCGCGCGATCTCCACGAGCTGCTGCTCGGCGACCGAGAGCGTAGCCACCTCGGCGCGGGGCGCGATCTCCGCGTGCTCCAGCTCGGCGAGCGCCGTCGCCGCGCGGCGCTCGGCTTCCTTCCAATTCACGAGGCCGAAGCGCTTTGGCTCCATCCCCAGCACGATGTTCTCCATCACGCTCAGGTGCGGGGCCAGCGACAGCTCCTGGTAGATCATCGCGACGCCGGCACGCCGCGCGTCGCTCGGGTTCCGGGGGCGATACGCCGCGCCATCGAGCGTCATCTCGCCCGCCTGCGGCGCGAGCGCGCCCGAGAGCACGGCCATCAGGGTGCTCTTGCCGGCGCCGTTCTGGCCCACCAGAGCGCACACCTCGCCCGGCCGCACCGAAAGGTCGACACCGTCCAGCGCCAGCGTGGCGCCGAAGGCCTTGCGGATGCCCCGCATCGAGAAGCGCGGGGCGGCGGCTATTTCTTGTTCAGCCATTTCGACAGGTCGGGAGAGAGCAGTTCCTTCATCTCGGGCGTGTCCATCCCCTCTTTGGTGGCGAGATGGACTCCAGTGTCGATGCGTCTCTCGACCTTCTCGCCCTTCAGGTGCGCCACGATCGTCTTCACGCCGAGATAGCCCATCCGCACCGGGTCCTGCATCACGAGCCCGTCGATGTGACCGTCACGCAGACCCTTCACCAGGTTGTCCGAGGCGTCGAAGCCGACGAAGCGAACCCTGCCGGCCCAGCCGTTGTCCTGCAGGACCCGCAGCATCGCGAACGCGGTGGACTCGTTGGGGCAGAAGATGCCGTCGAGGCCGAGGCTGCCGTTCGGCTGCTTGAACGTCGAGAGCATCGCCTCGCTCTTCTTGTAGGCGCCCTCGACATCGGCGCCTCCGAACTGGTTCGAGCTCACGACCTGGATCCCCGGATTCTCCTTCATCACGTCGAGAAAGCCCTGCTCGCGCTTGTTGGTGCTGTCCGATCCCTCCGAGTAGCGCAGCAGCACCACCTTGCCCTTGCCGCCCAGAGCCTTCGCGAGTCGCTCGCCGCCCAGCCGGCCGCCCTGCTCGTTGTCGGTGGCCACGAAGCTCACGTAGTCGTCGCCCTTCAACCCCGAATCGATGATCACGACGGGGATGCCTGATCGGGTAGCGCTCGAGACCGGCAGCGCCAGGGCGCTCTCGTCCAGCGGCGCCAGCACGATGCCGGAGACGCCGCGGCTCACGAAGCCCTCGACCTCCGAGACCTGCGAGTCGCGATCGTCCTCGCGGATCGGCCCGCGCCAGATGATCTCGACGCCCAGCTCGGCCGCCGCTTTCGCGGCACCCGCGTGAATGCTCTGCCAGAAGACGTGCGACGTGCCTTTCGGGATCACCGCGATCGTCAACCCCTTGGGCTTCGCCGGCGCCGTGCCGCTGCACGCGCCGGCCGCCGCCAGCGCAACCAGCCCCGCCCATCGAATCGTGTTCTTCATCGAGCTCGCTCCAGCTTCCAAAAGCGCTCCGCGTTTCCGCCCAGCACGGCCGCGCGTTCTGTTTCGGGTCTTTGCGCGAGGTATTCCATCACGACGCCCAGCGTTCGCGGATACGGCTCTCGCGCCGCAGATCCTCGGGCAGGAAATCTCGTTTGAGCGCGCCCATCCGCGCCTCGATCCAGCCGTACTCCGTCGGGTCATACCGCCAGAAGTGCTGGTGGCTGTCGATCACGGCCCGATCACCACGACCAGCTTGCCGGGGCCGTGCACTCCGAGCGTCAGCGTCAGCTCGATATCTGCGGTGCGACTGGGACCAGTGACGAAGGTGCATGACGCGGCCGCGCCGATGCGCGCCGCGTGCGCGGAAAAGAAGTCGCCCATGCCGAAGACGATGTCCTCGCGCCGCACCACTGCGAGATGCACCGACGGCAGCAGCGAGATCGCTCGCGAACGACCCTGGCCGGAGACGAGCACCAGCGAGCCGGTCTCGGCGACCGCCGCATCGCAACCGGTGACACCGACTTCGGCTCGCGCCTGCTCGTCGCGCGGGCCGGCACCGAGAGTCGCCGAAGCCAGGATCGAACCCACGCCGTAGGGCAGCAGCTCGGGATTCCACGCAAGGACCCGCTTCCCCTCGGTGAATCCGGCGACGCGCGAACGGACGGCTTCCGGCGCGTCTTCGAGGAAGTTCTCGACGCCTAGCCCCGTCAGCTCTTCGCGAAACCGTGCCAGCGTTTCCACGGGCGTTCGCGTGCGCGGGGCGGAGCGTTCCGCGTCCTGCGCCGGCAAGCGCGCCGTGCGCTGCGCCACTCGGACGCGGGCCAGGATCGCCGCGCGCGCCCCGCTCACCGCGTCTTCTCCCCGCGAGAGCGCCAGCGGTCCTGGAAGGTCGCGGCCGCGGGCGCCTTGAGGTCGCGGACCGACGTCCAGCCGGCGCCGGGACCTGGAAGGCGGCTCAACCAACCGTCGCGTGAGACCGACCGCAACAGGGCGCGTGCGGCGCGCATCGCGATGCGATACCAAGACGGCCGGCTCGCGATCACGCCGAAGGCGCGCAGGCCCAGCCGCAGTAACGGCGCGGCCGCTTGCCGCCGGTCGGTCCGCCCGCGCAGGCTCAGCAGCATCCGCGGGATGTCGAGCCGCACCGGACACACGTCGCGGCAGGCGCCGCACAGCGTGCTCGCGGCCGGAAGCTCGGTCCAGGTCCGGAGGCCGCGCAGGCCAGGCGTGACGATGGCGCCGATCGGCCCCGGGTAGGTGTCGCCGTAGGCGTGGCCGCCTATGTTCTTGTAGATCGGGCACGCGTTCAGGCACGCGCCGCAGCGAATGCAGCCCAGGATCTCGGCCAGCTCGCCGGACAAGAGATCGCTGCGCCCATTGTCGAGCAGGACGACGTGCATCTCCTGGGCGCCGCACTCGTCTTCGGCGCGCCGCGGCCCGCGCAGCAACGTCGTGTAGACGGTGAGCTTCTGCCCCGTCGCGGAACGCGCCAGGAGCTTCAAGAGGAGATCCAGGTCCGCGAGCGATGCCACCAGCTTCTCGATCCCCATCAGCACGACGTGCACGCGCGGCAAGGTCGTCACCATGCGGCCGTTGCCTTCGTTGGTGACCAGGCAGACCGTGCCGTTCTCGACCACGCCGAAGTTCGCGCCGCTCAACCCCATGTCGGCCTGCAGGAATTCCTCGCGCAGCTTCTCGCGCGCGTAGCCGGCCAACGTCTTGGGATCGTCGGAAAGCGGGACTTGGATCGTGTCGTGCAT
>CAZVOI010000352.1:0-5364 GCA_964628275.1 uncultured Acidobacteriota bacterium
CTACGGCGTGAACGTGATCGGCAGCGAAATCGTGGGCCTGGTACCGGCGGAAGCGCTGGTTCAGGCCGCCGACCACTACCTGAGGCTCGAACGCTTCGATCCGTCCCAGGTCCTGGAACGCCGAATGCGCGAGTCCGAGTAGCTCAGTCTTCGCCTTTCCTCTGCGGCAGGAGTCCGAAGCCCTTCATCTTGCGGTACAGGTTGGAGCGCTCGACCTGTAGCGCTTCAGCGGTCCGGCTCATGTTCCCGCCGCACGCCTCGTACTTCTTCGAGATATAGCGCTTCTCGAAGTCGTCCCGGGCTTCCTGCAGCGAGGGGAAATCTTTCAGCAGCTGAGGGCCCGCGGCCGCCGCCGAGGGCGACAGGTTGCCGAAGCTGGCCGGCAGGTGGTGCGCCTCGATGCGGTCTCCCGGCGTCATGATCACGAGCCGCTCGATGATGTTGCGCAGCTCGCGGACGTTGCCGGGCCACGGGTTGGCCTTCAGGATCTCGAGCGCTTCGGGCGCGATCACGCGTGGCTTCTTTCCGTACTCCGCCGAGAACTCGGCCACGAAGTGGCGCGCCAAGAGCGGAATGTCCTCGGGGCGCTCGCGCAGCGACGGCACCTCGAACGGGATCACGTTCAGCCTGAAATAGAGGTCCTCGCGGAAGCGGCCCTGCTTGATCTCGCCTTCGAGGCGCTTGTTGGTGGCGGCGATCACGCGCACGTCGACCACGATCGAGGCGGTGCCGCCGACCGGCTCCAGCTTCTGCTCTTGCAGGATGCGAAGCACTTTGGCCTGCGTCTTCAGCGTCATGTCGCCGATCTCGTCGAGGAACAGCGTGCCGCCGTCGGCGATCTCGAACTTCCCCTTCTTGGCGCTGAGCGCGCCCGTGAACGCGCCACGGGTGTGGCCGAACAACTCGCTTTCGATCAGCTCCTCGGGGATCGCCGCACAGTTGATCTCGACGAACGGCCCGCTGGCGCGCAGGCTCTGGTGGTGGATGTGGCGCGCGACCAGCTCCTTGCCGGTGCCATTCTCCCCGTAGATCAGCACCCGCCCGTTCGATGGAGCGGCCTGGGCGATCTCGGAGCGCAGCTTTTCCAGCGCAGGGCTCTCGCCGACCATCACGAAGCGGTGCTCGATCTGCTGCTTGAGCGCGCGGTTCTCGCTCTCCAGGCGCTGCTGGCGCAGCGCGTTCTTCACGACCAGCAGCGTCTTCTCGAGCGAGAGCGGCTTCTCGACGAAGTCGCGCGCGCCCATCCGGACCGCCTTGACCGCGGTCTCGATGCTGCCGTGGCCGGAGATCACGATCACCGGCAGCTCGGGATCCAGGGTGCGGATCCGCGACAACGTCTCGATCCCGTCCATCTTCGGCAGCCACACGTCGAGCAGCACCAGGTCGTACTCGCGGTGCTCGAGGGCCAAGAGCCCCGCTTCGCCGCTCTCGACCGCGTCGATCAGATAGCCTTCGTCGCCGAGGATCCCCTTGAGCGAGGTGCGCACGCCCTCTTCGTCGTCGACCACCAGAATCGCTTCTCGCATCGGCCTCCTCGTGCGCCGCGCTAGGCGGGCAGCTCCACCACGAAACACGCGCCGCGTGGCGCGTTGTCCTCGACCCGGATCGTGCCCTGGTGCTCCTGGACGATTCGGCTGACGATCGCGAGCCCAAGGCCGCTGCCGCGGCGCTTGGTCGAGAAGCTGGGGACGAACAGCTTGTCGCGATCCTCGACGGGAATGCCGGGGCCGTCGTCGGCCACGCCGAGACGCACCCGGCCGTGCGCCCGGTCGAACTCGGTCGTGACCGTGACCTTGCCCTTGTTCTCAGTGGCCTCGATGGCGTTGTCGACCAGGTTGATCAACACGCGCTTCATCTGCGCCCGGTCGAGCCGCAGCGCCGGTAGATCCGGCGCCAACCGGCGGTCGATGGTGACGCCCGCGAAGCCGTCGTAGAGCGAGAGCGTCTGCTCGACGACGTCGTCGAGCGACGCCTGCTGGAGATTCACCGCCGGCAAGCGCGCGAACTGGGCGAACTCGTCGACCAGGTTCTTGAGCGCCTCCACTTCGCGCACGATCGCTTCGGTGCACTCGCTCACGATCCGCTCGAGATCGGGCGCCCCCTTCAGGTAGGCCTTGCGGATGCGCTGCGCCGAAAGCTGGATCGGGGTGAGCGGGTTCTTGATCTCGTGCGCCAGCTTGCGCGCGACCTCGCCCCAGGCGGCGACCTTCTGGGCGCGCATCAGCGGCGTCAGATCGTCCAGCACCACGAGAGCCCCGGGCGGCGCGCCGGGCGCCGATGGCAGCGACACCACGACAACCGACAGATGACGGTCGCGATCGCGCGCCGCCAGGGCCACCTCACGCTCTTGGCGCGTGACGCGGCCTGAGAGCACGCGTTGCGCGAGCTCCAGGATCTCCTCCCGGCCGGGGCCGCGTAGCAGGCCGTCGAGGCGGCGCCCCACGCTGCCCGCGTCGATTCCGAGGAAGCGCAACGCGGCGGGGTTCGCGGCGCTCAAGGCGCCCTCGGCGTCGACCAACAGCAGGCCGGTGCCGACGGTTTCGAGGACGGTGTCTTGAAGCCGCCGCCGCTCTTCGAGCTCCTGGTTCTTCCTTTGCAGGCCGGAGCGGCTCGTGTCGACCTGCTCCTCGGTGCGCAGCAGCCGCTCGGACATCTTGTTGAAGGAGCCGATCAGCGCCGCGAACTCGTCATTGCCCTCCGGGAAGTCGACGCGCACGCCGCGCTCACCGGACGCGATCCGCTCGGCGCCAAGAGCCACCAGGCGCAACGGCGCGGTGATCCGCTTCGCCAGGTACAGCGACAACCAGACCGCGCCGAACAGCATAGCGAGCGCCGGGAACAGGAACAGCGACAGGTACAGCGCCTTTATCGGCTCCTTGACGGCTTCGGCCTTGCGGTACTTGGCGTAGCGTTCGTCCACCTCGCGCGCGTGCGCGGTCGTTTCCGCGGGGACGTAGCGCGAGACGATCACGACGCCGATGATGGCGCCGGCGCCCGCGCCGTTCCGGATCGGAGCCGCCACGCGAACCAGCTCGCCAGCGCCCAGCGGCAAGCTGTCGAGACCGGAACGCCCCAGGAACACCCCGCGTGCCAAGGCTTCGCCGGAAGCCGGATCGTAGGCCTGCGCGGGAAGCCGCGGGTCGATCACACCCAAGAGCTCGCCGGCGTGAGTGAAGACGTTGACCATGTCGAGCCGCAGATCGCGGGCGCGCACCTCCACGGTGCGACGCAGCCGTCCCTGGCCCGAGGCCTCCAACAGGCCCCGCGCCTCGATCTCGCGTGCCAGCGCCTGGGCATCCACCTGGCAGGACTCGCTCAGCGACTGGCGCAAGGCGGTTCCGAGCGCCCGCGAGGACGACAGCAGCCGGTCCACGTCGACGTTGAACCAGCGGTCGACTGTCTGCTGGATCAGGTCGCTGCCCACGAAGATCAAGAGCCCCGAGGGCGCCACCGCCATCAGCAGGAACACGACCATCAGTCGGAAGCGAAAACGGGCGCCCAGCACGCCGCGGCGTTGGTCGATGACGACGCGCACCAGGTTCCGAGCCAGCATGAACAGCAGCACCAGCAGCAGCGTCAGGTTGGCGACCGTCAGTCCGTAGAGCAGGATCGAGGCCAGGAAATCGGGAGAGAAGTCGCGGCTGCGACGCAGCAGGACCTGAATCGTGACGAGGATCGCCACCGCCGCGACGGCGGTAATCACGGCGACACGCATGTTGTCGCGGAGAGCGGGGCGAAGGGGCATTCGTGACGGCTCCAGAGATTGTAGCTCTGGAGCCACACTGGGCCGAATGGACGTTGACCGTGAAGCGGCAGACGTGTTAGAGACTTAGCCTTTTCAGCGGCTATGGGATAGGTAGATGCAGCGCGGGCTGGGCCGATGGGCCTTGGGGGCCTCTTTTCTCGTCGCTGGCCCGGCTTCGAGCCAGGAGCCGCCGGCGATCGTCGCGATCACCATCGACACGTCGGGCAGCATCAGCACCGAGCTCTTGCAGAAGACCCGGGAGCTGGCGGTCGGGGTTCTCGAGAGCCTGCCGGCTGGGAGCCAGGTCGCGCTCTTCGAGTTCAACGATCAGTCCCGCCTGGTGCTCGAGCGCACGAACGACGCCGCGGCGATCCAGGCGTCGCTGGGCGGGCTCCAGCGCGCCGGGCGCTTCACGGCGCTCTACGACGCGCTCTACGACGCGAGTCGTTACCTCAAGGAGGCGCCGCGAGCCCGCAAGGCGATCATCCTGATCACCGACGGTCTCGACGAGAACAGCTCGCTCCAGGTGGAGGACGGGCTAAAGGTGGCGGTCGAGAACAAGATCCCGGTCTATTGCGTTGGCATCGGCCGCATTCAGGAAGCAGTGCTGCGCCGGATCGCCAAGCTCACCTCGGGGGAGTACCAGCCGATCGCAGCCTGGAGCGGACCGGCGCTCGCGGCCAAGGTTCGCGAGCTGCCGGAGCCGGAACCTGCCGCTCCAGCGCCGGTCCAGGCGGCGCCCGCCGTGGTCGCGCCTGTCGAGGCTCCCGGCGCGCCGGCCCCGAACAACACCTGGCTCTACATCGTGGCAGCGGTGCTCGTGTTCGGCCTCGGGCTCGTAGCCTTCGGCCTGCTTCGATCGAAGGCTCCTGTAGTGGGCCGCGTCTCCAACCCCCACGCGCGCACCGTCAGGACCGCGATCGAGCCGATCGACGACAGCGACGACGACGGCGGCGGCGATCGCACGATCGTGATGCGAACAGCGCAGGCGGAACAGGTCGAGCGAACCATGATGCTGCGCCTGCAGCCGCGGCTGATCATCACACGCGGCACCGGCGAGGGCCAGATCTTCAATCTCAGCGGCGAGAGCGCGCTCTCGATCGGGCGCGCGCCCACGAACGACATCCCCCTGAACGACACCGCGGTCTCCGGTGAGCACTGCCGCGTGCGTCCCGAGGAAGGCAATTTCGTGCTGCACGACCTGAAGAGCACCAACGGAACCTACGTGAACGAGAAGCGCATCTCACGCCATCGCCTCGCGGAAGGCGACGTGGTGCGAGTCGGCGAGACCCAGATTCAGTTCACGGTGTCGCCGTAAATTAGGGCCCGCGTCGGCCCCCTTTGAATCCCCCGCTCGCTGCGCGCGAATGAATCGGGCTTCGTCGTGAGCTAAGGGGGGCCTGCGTCGGCCCCCCTTAGGATCCCCCACTCGCTGCGCGCGAGTGAATCGCGCTTCGCTCGTAGCCCGTATCCCTGTTAGTCCTTGCTCGTCTCCAGCAGACCCTTCAGCGTGGCCATGAACTGGTCGACGTCTTTGAACTCGCGGTAGACGGAGGCGAAGCGGACGAAGGCGACCTTGTCGAGGTCGCGCAGGTTCTGCATCAGGAACTCGCCCACCT
>CAZVOI010000353.1:0-1864 GCA_964628275.1 uncultured Acidobacteriota bacterium
CGGGCGCGCTCGAAGCGCGAAGCGAGACCCTGACCCAGGAGAGGGCGTCACGCGTCGCACTGCACTCGGCGCAGGCGCGCAGGTGCCCTTCCAGAGCGGTGAGCTCGCCGTGCTCCAGCCGGCCGTCGAGCGCTGCCTGGAGGCGCCCTCTCCGCGTGTGCGGGGAGGGCGCCGCGCTACCGGGGCTTCGGCGCCGACATCGGCTCGCTCGAGCCCGGAGACTCGCCGACCGGGTGGTGATCGAGCACTGAGCGCCGCAGCTACCTGCTTCCGGTAACATGAGCCCGTGGAGATCCGCCGAGATCTGCCGGGCGCGGAGCTGGTCGAGGCTGGCCTGGCCGACCTTCGGGCTGGCCGCGACTCCGCCTCGGCCCTGCTGGTCGCCTCGTTCTCCCGGCGCCTCCGGAGGCTCGGCCTGGACGTACCGGAGTCACGCATCCCCGACCCCGAGGTCCGGCTGTACCGCCTTCTGGAGCAGACGGAACCGAACCCCTACCACCACTACAACGCCCTGCGCCGCCGTCTCGTCAGCTTCGCCGAAGCCAGGGAATGCGTGCGCTAGCGGACGAGGATCGGCTGCGTCGCTTCATGCGGGCGCTCGGCTCCGAGCCCGCTGCGGAGGGCAGCGTCTTTTTCACCGGCGGAGCCACGGCTGTGCTCGTCGGCTGGCGCAGCACCACGATCGACGCCGACATCCTCATCGTTCCCGACACCGATCGGCTGCTCGGCCTCCTGCCGCGGCTGAAAGAAGATCTCAACCTGAACATCGAGATCGCGTCTCCGGCCCACTTCCTGCCCGAGTTGCCCGGCTGGCGTGAGCGCAGTCGATTCATCGCCCGCGAGGGCCGGCTGGACTTTTTTCACTACGATTTCTACGCTCAGGCGCTCTCGAAGGTGCTGCGCGGCTACGATCGCGACCTGCTGGACGTGGCGGCGATGATCGATCGCGGTCTGGTCGAGCGCGAAGCCCTGCTGCGCCATTTCGAGGCCATCGAGCCGCGCCTGTTCCGCTTCCCCAACATCGACCCGGCCGCTTTCCGTCGCGCGGTGGAGGAGGCTGTCGCGGTCCGCTCAGCCGGCGAGGGAGACGTCGGCTGAGGCTTGGAGCGGGAGGCCGCGCTCGGCCAGCGACTCGACGAGGCGCTGGTGGAAGCCCGCGTCGAGCAGGTAGTAGCGCCGGCCGTCGTCGGCGAGCGACGCCGCCAGGCCGCGGGAGCCGAGCACCAGGCACAGCTGCCGCTCGCCCGTCGTGAGCGGCTCCTGCTCCACGCGCGGCAGGCCCTGCGGCCCGGTTCCGATCTTGCGGAGCAGGCCACGCGCGAAGAGCTGCGGGTCCGTGGCGTCGAGCGCGGCCGCGGCCGCCAGCCAAAGCACCTCGGGGGCGCCGAAGAAGAAGGGACCGGACGCGTACGCCAGCAGGAACACGATCAGGTCGATGAAGGCGGCGAGCGTGAACGCGATCACGTGCCGGCTGGTCGGGGCCGTGATGAGCTCGGTGAAAGCGATCACCAGATCCTCCTGCCCCGAGGCCGCGCGGTCCACGAAGTCGGAGTAGGCCGGCACCGGCGGCACCTGGACCTCCGCGTGCAGCGCCTCGCGTACGTCGCTCCAGGGGATCGCGCCTACCACCTGTCGGAAACCGCGCAGTTGCTGCTCGGTCGGGTCGAGCGGCTTCAGGGCGGCGCGGAAGGCCCCGAGCGCCCGCTGCGACTCCTGCAGGCGTGCGACCGTCTGCCGGGCGAGGGCGGTGTGCCGGTCGAACGCCGTGTACCGGAGCCCGGAGCCCTGGCCCTCGGGGTACGCGGCGCCGTAGCTCTCGGCCTCTCGGGCCACCCCCGCGCGGATGCGCGCGAGGTACGGGTCC
>CAZVOI010000354.1:0-8773 GCA_964628275.1 uncultured Acidobacteriota bacterium
CAACTATTCAGGCGGTCAGAGACCTAGCAGCCGCCGTCGGCTACAGTCTTGTCTTCCAGAAGCCCGGCTTCCTCTTCGCGTGAGCGATCGAGAGAACAAAGCTGTCGATCCCATCAGTCCAGTAGATGAGCGAATACCGAAAGCCGATCAGCCGAACGCGCCGCAGACCATCCGCATCCGGCGGCCATCGCTCCGGCGCCTCCTTGATGGAGCGAATGACCGTCTGAATTCGCGGCGAAACCGTTCGGCGGCTTGTGCGCTGCGAGCGCCGTACCAGAGCCGCGCCTCGCGAACTTCGAGTATTGCGTCGGGGTGGAGTTCAACGACCCTTCGGGTCATCCGAAGGGCCGAAGATCATCCGCTCAGCTTCTTCCCAGGGCACCGGCCTCACGGCTCCCGAGCGCAACTCTTCTAGCCGACGCTTGGATTCGGCAGACCAAGCCGCGTCGACCCCCTCGTCTGGGGGGTCATGATCGACGCTATCCAGGAGCGCTGCCGCGACGTCGACGCGGGCGTCTTCAGGCAGATCGAGCGCGCCGCCGGAGATTTGTAGAACGCTATTCTGCCTTGTAAAGTGACGCCCTGGCTTGTCGGTGGAGGGCTCGATGAAGACGACGGTGTCGTCTCGCGGTCAGACGGCGGTCCCCGCCGAGGTCCGCAAGCGCTTTCGGCTCGACGACCGCTCGAAGCTCGAATGGCTCATCGACGGGGACTTGATCTCGGTCCTGCCGCTGCCGGCTGAGCCGGTGAAGGCCTTCCGCGGGTCGCTGAAGGGCGTCTACTCCGGGGCGAGGCTCCTGAGAGAGAGGCGGCAGGAGAGGCGGCGCGAGCAGGGGCGTGGCTGAGCGCTACACGCTCGACACGTCGGCGGTGATCGCGTACCTGGCCGACGAACCGGGGGCGGACCAAGTTGAGAGGTTGCTCGCTGGCGCCGGCCGGCAGCGAGTCGAGTTGTTCGCCTCTTTCATGACCTTCATGGAAGCCACCTACCGTGTGTGGCAGGCGCGGGGCGAGCGGGCCGGCAAGCTGGCCTATCTGCGTCTCCGGTCGCTGCCGCTCACGCGCATCGACGTCAGCGAAGGGCTGATCCTGCGCGCGGCGCGGGTGAAAGCCAGTCACAGGCTCTCCGTTGCGGACGCTTGGATTGCCGCCACGGCGCTGCTCACGGACAGCTCGCTCGTCCACAAGGACCCGGAGTTCCGTCCGCTCGCCGACCAGGTTCGGATGTTGGAGCTCCCCATGAAGCCCAAGCGAAAGGGCTAGGGTATCGATCGACCGACCGACACCAAGCGGAGACCGCTACTTCAGCTCTTTGCTGGTGTAGCCCAGGATGCGGCGCGCGATGATCAGCCGGTTGATCTGGCCGGTGCCCTCGAACAGGTCGTTGATCTTGGCGTCGCGCATCCACTTCTCGAACAGCAGACGGCGCGAATAGCCCAGCGGCCCCATCAGCTCGACGCCTTTTTGAGTAGCGCGCGTGACGACGTCTCCCGCCTTGACCTTGCACATCGAGGACTCGATGGTGTTGGGCTTGCGCTGGTCCATCAGCCAGGTTGCCTTCACTGTCATCAGCCAGCCGGCCCGGAGCTGAGCCTCGATGTCCACGATGTCGCGTTCGAGGGCGGTCAGCAGATGTCGGGGCCTGCCGTAGCGGATCTTCACGCCTTGCTCGGCCAGCTTCTCCTTCAGCAGCTCCAGGGTGGCGCGTGCGATGCCGAGCGCGCTGGCGGCCACCGACGGCCGCGTCGCGTCGAAGGTGGCCATCGCGCCCTTGAAGCCCTTGGTCAGGTTCGCCACGTCCGGAGAGCCGAGCAGGTTGTCGAGCGGGATCCGACAGTTGTCGAGGACCGCGGAGGCCGTGTCGCTGGCCCGGATCCCCAGCTTGTGCTCGAGCTTGGTGATCTTGAGCCCGGGCGCGCCGGCCTCGACGATGAAGGGCTTGATCCCGGCGCGTCCGGCCGAGGCGTCGACGGTGGCCCACACCACCATGAAGCCGTCCGAGTCGATCACCGACTTGTGGCCGCTGGTCACGAAGATCTTCTCGCCGTTCAGGATCCAGCAATCGCCGTCGCGCACCGCCGTGGTGCGGATCGCGGCGGTGTCGGACCCGCAGTGGGCTTCGGTCATGGCCATGCTGGCCCACTTGGGCTTGCCTTCCTTGTAGCGGGCCAGGAAGCGCAGCTTCTGCTCGGGAGTTCCGGTCGCCTCGACCGCCGCGCCACCCAGGCCCGCGCCCGGCCCGCACAAATAGATCCCCGCATCGCCCCAGGACAGCATCTCGATGACGTGGACGAGGGTCTGCGAGGCGACACTCGCCCCGTTCGCCGGGCGCTCGGTGCCCGAGCGGAAGCTCTCTCCGGTCTTGAGCTGTCTGTCCCACATCAGGTTCACGAACTCCCAGGGGATCTCGTGCTCGTGGTCGTCGTAATAGCGCGCCTTGTCGCGCATCAGGCCTGCAGCCACCTCGCGGACGAACTGGAGCCGCTCGTCCACCTGCGCCGGTCGCTCGAAAGAGATCATCTCGGCGCCTCGAAGCTCATACGATGGCCAGGCCTTCCAGGACGGCAAAGGCGCGGGCGTTGCGCAGCCACAGCTCGACTGGGTAGTCGCGGATGTAGCCGTGGCCGCCCAGGATCTGGACCGCGCGGTCGGTGACCATCAGCGCCATGTCGTCGGCCAGGTTGCGGGCCAGGTAGGCCTCGCGGCTGGCCTCTTTCCCCTGGTCCAAGAGCCAAGCGGCTTCCCACACCAGCAGGCGCGCGCACTCGAGCTCGGTGGCCATCTCGGCCAGCATGAAGGCGATCGCCTGGCGCTGGGCGATCGCCTCGCCGAAGGCCTTGCGATTCTTGGCGTACTCGAGCGCGTATTCGTAGGCGGCGCGGCCCACGCCGAGCGCCAGCGCGGCCCAGGCCACGCGCGAGGCGTCGAGCAGCGCTGCGATGTCGGCGCCCGCTTCTCCGCCCAGCCTCTGGCTCACTGGGACCGCGCACTCACGAAGCTCGACCGAATACATCGGAAGCGCCTTCACTCCCATGTTGCTCTCGCGCTCGCCGATCACCAGGCCGGGAGTGCCACGCTTCACCAAGAAAGCCTGGCTCTGGCCGTCGAGGGCTGCGTACGCGAGCAGCCACTCCGACTCGGCGGCATACGGCACGTTGCACTTCAGGCCGCTGATCACGTAGTGGCCATCCCGGCGAACGGCGCGCGTCTCGAGCGCCGTCGCGTCGAAGTCGTAGCGCGGCTCGATCAGCGCGGCCGAGCCGGGCCCCCAGACCTCCGCCGCGAAGCGGGGCAGCAATTCCTGCTTTTGCTGCGCGCTTCCTCGGAGCAGGACCGGGATCGCCACCAGGTTCGGCGACATCAAGGCGAGCGCTCCCGCCAGGTCACCCCAGCCAAGCTCCTCGGCGGCGAGCGCGCCGGTCATCACCGAGCGCTCTCCGAATCCCCCGAGAGCCTCGGGCAGGCTGGCGGGGAGCAGCCCCAGCTCCCAGCCGGCGCGGGTTGCCGATTCCGGCAGCGCGCTCGTGTCGTCCCCAGCCCGCAGGTGAGGCCGCAACTCGCGCACCGCGAATCGATGCACGGCTTCGATCAGGGTTCTTTGTTCGTCGCTAGGCTCGAAACCGAACGCACCACTCAATCCAGTCAGCCTCTCAGGTTCGTCCGAGAACCCCGCGCCCGCGCACCCGCCGGGCGGACGCCAGAGTTTAACCGCGCGGTCAAGTCGCGACGGGCTAGCGCCGCTTGCCCGTCCAGGTCCCGTCGCCGAGGCCGGCTATGCTCAGGCTGCCTTCCATGCTGTCTTTGCTGATGACCTTTCCGGTGTAGGTGACCTCCGCGCTCTGGCCGCCGGCGTCTGCCTTGAACGAGAAGCTCAATTGATTCCCTTTGAGCGTCCCGGTGAGCGCCGCCTGGCCGAGCGCGCCGCTGTAGTCTCCGGTCAGCTTCTGTCCGTCCTGCTTGAACGTGAAGCTCGGCGAGCCGCTGCCCGCGTCGGTCTGGACCGCGAATTGCCAAGCGCCGCTGATGTCGAACGTCGCGCTCGTCGAATCAGCCGGCGCCGGCGCGGCCGGAGTCGAGGGCGCTGCCGCTGCCGTTGCGGCGCGGCGCACCGCGGACCAGTCGCCGGTGGCGAGCCCGCCGAAATCGGCCGTGCCCTTCATCGAATCCTTGTCGATCTTGCCGGTATAGGCGAAGACCATGTCGTTACCCTGCACGTTCCGCTTCAGGCTGAACTGGATCTCGCTGCCCGTCACGCTGACGCTGTCGAGCTCCCGATCGCCGCGCGGGCTCTTGATCGAGCCGGTCAGCTTGGCGCCGTCGCGCTTGATCGTGAGCGATGACTGGTTCTGGCCCTGCGGTGAGTTCACCGTCATCTCCCACTCGCCGGCCACGTCGGCCACTGCCTGAGCGTCGAGCCAGGCCGCAGGCAGAGTCGCCGCGATCGAACATGCCGCCAAGCGCACGAGAACCGATCCGCAAAGTGGCTTCATTCTCGGACTCCTCATTGACCTCTAGACCTGGAGACGAGTGTACCACGTGGTAAAGTCCGCTTTTGGAGGCCAGCGATGCAGACGGCGCTGTGGTTGTTGTTGCCGCTCGGGCTCGGAGCCCAAGGGACCCAGCCTAGCTCCGGGCCGGCGCCCGACGGTGCTGTGCTCTACGGCCTGCACTGCGCGGCCTGTCACGACCGCGAGATCGCCGCCCGCCGGCCGAGCCGTCAGGACCTGGCCGCGATGACGAGCGCGGCGGTGTTCAAGGCGATGGCGCAGGGTGCCATGCAACACGTGACCGCGCGGCTCACCGACCCTGAGAAGTCGGCGATCGCGGTCTACGTCACGGGCAAGCCTCTGGCGGCTGGCGCAGAAGCGACGAAGTCCGAGGCCGATGGCCGTTGCGCTGCGGCCGCGCCGGCGTTTCGCGATCCCCTGGCCGGACCGCATTGGAACGGCTGGGGCGCCGATCCGGAGAACAGCCGTTACCAAAAGGCGGAGCGGGCCCGGCTCTCCAAGCAGGACGTGCCGCGGCTCGCCCTCAAGTGGGCTTTCGCGTTTCGCGGGACGACACGGGCGTACGGTCAGCCCACGGTCGCGGGCGGGAGAGTCTTCGTCGGCAGCGCCAACAACTCCGTGTACGCGCTCGACGCCAAGACCGGCTGCGTCGTTTGGGAACACAAGGCGCAGGCCGAAGTGAGAACGGCCATCAACATCGGCCCGTGGACGAAGTCGGCGCCGCAGCGGTACGCCGCGTACTTCGGCGACGGCAAGGCCAGCGTGTACGCGGTCGACGCGCTGAGCGGCGAGCTGCTGTGGAAGTCGCCGCCGCTCGACCCGCATGCCGCGGCTCGGATCACCGGCGCGCCGCTGCTCCACGACGGGCGCCTGTACGTGCCCGTCTCCTCCCACGAGGAGGTCCTGGCCGGGCGATCCCAATACGAATGCTGCACCTTCCGGGGCTCCGTGGTCGCCCTCGACGCGCTCACCGGTCAGCAGATCTGGAAGGCCTACACGGTCCCCGACGAGCCGAAGCCGACGCGCAAGAACGCCGCAGGGACACAGATGTGGGGGCCCTCGGGCGGGGCGATTTGGACCACACCCACGCTGGATGCGAAGCGCGGCCTGCTCTACGTCGGCTCGGGCAATGCCTACACGGACCCGGCGCCGCCGACGACCGACGCGGTGGTGGCCTTCGACCTGAAAACCGGCAGGCTCGCCTGGTCGCGACAGCCGCAGGCCGGCGACCACTGGAATTTCTCGTGCACGACGCCCGACAAGGCGAACTGCGCCGAGCCGGGCGGGCCCGATTTCGACATCGGCGCCGCGCCGATCCTCCGCGACCTGCCCGGCGGCCGCCGGATCCTGGTCGTCGGCCAGAAGTCGGGGATGGCGCACGGCCTCGACCCCGACGACCAGGGCAAGATCGTGTGGCAGACGCGGGTGGGCCACGGCAGCGCGCTGGGCGGCATCGAATGGGGTCCGGCCGCGGACGAGAGCACGGTGTACGTCGCCAACTCCGACGTGATCGGCGAGAAGCGCGACCAGGCCGGCGGCCTCTACGCGTTGAAGCTCGCCACCGGTGACAAGGTCTGGTTCACGCCCGCCAAGCCCGAATGCAACGATGCCGCGAAGCGCGGCTGCTCCGGAGCGCAGTCGGCCGCCGTCACGCTGATCCCGGGCGTCGTCTTCTCTGGCGGCATCGACGGCCACATCCGGGCGTATGCGGCGAGCGACGGCGCGGTGCTCTGGGACTTCAACACCGTGCGCGAGTACGACGCCGTCAACGGCGCGAAGGGCCAGGGCGGCAGTCTCGACTCGGCCGGGCCCACGGTCGTGGACGGCATCCTCTACGTCAACTCCGGTTACGGCGCCTTCCGCGGAATGCCGGGCAACGTGCTGCTGGCCTTCTCGGTGGACGGAAGGTAGCCCGTTCGCCTCGCGGTCAAGGTTTTTGCCGGCCCACGCGGGATCGTTCACCGTTCGTAGTTGTCGCCGGCACCGGCTTGGCGCAGAATGCTCCGCTTGATGCTTCCAGTGCGAGCGCGAAACGCCGTGGCGATGCTCGTTCTGTCGCTGGTCGTGGCCGCCGCCACGCTCGCCCAGGACGCCGCGCCGCCGAAGAAGAACCCGCTCGCCAAGCTGGGAGAGCCCTGGCCCGATGCCGAGAAGCTGCGGGAGCGGCGCGAAGACGCCGAGGCTCGCAGCCTGTTCCAGTCCCCCAATCCACTGTCCTTCACTCTCAAGGCCGACTTCAAGGCCGTGAACAAAGATCGGAAACCGAACAGCACCAAGAGCTTCCCGGCCGTGCTGAGCTTCGTCGGCGACGACGGCCAGACGCGCTCGATTCCCGTCAGCCTGCGCACCCGCGGCCATTCCCGTCTGGTGTTCAACTGTGCCTTCGTCCCGCTACGCGTCGAGTTCCCGAAGGAGGAAGCGAAGGGCACGCCGTTCGAGAAGCAGGAAGCCCTGAAGCTGGTCACCCATTGCCATGGCTCCAAGGAGTACGAGCAGTACGTTCTGAAAGAGTACCTCGCCTATCGAATCCTGAATCTCTTCACGCCACGCTCATTTCGGGCGCGGCTGGCCTCCGCCACGTATGTCGATTCCAAGACCGGCGAGACACCCGTCGCTCGCCAAGCGATGTTCCTCGAGTCCGAAGGCGACCTGGCCCGCCGCCTGGAAGGGCGCATCGCCGAGCTCCCGCGTGCGGTCTTCAAGGACCTCGACTCGGACGCGCTCACGTTGATGATGCTCTTCGAGTACCTGATCGGCAACACCGACCTCTCTATCTACGCTCTGCACAACGTGCGGCTGGTGCAGAACCAGGCGCGCGTGCTCCATCCTGTCCCTTACGACTTCGACTATTCCGGGCTGGTGGACGCGCGGTATGCGGTTCCTGCACGGCTGCTCAACCTCAAGACGGTGCTGGAGCGGCTGTACCGCGGTCCCTGCCGGACGCCGGAGGAGTTGCAGCCGTTCCTGGCCGCCTTTCGCGCCAAGAAGGCTGACGTGATGGCCGAGGTGGATTCCGTTCCGGGCCTCGAGTCGGGCAGGCGGCGACAGGCGAAGACGTATCTGGAGGAGTTCTACACCACGATCGACGACCGCGGGGCCTTGAAGCGCGAGCTGATCGACGTCTGCTCGAGGAACAAGGCGGGGATGTAGGTCTTGCGTTCGCTCCTGTTGCTGGCGGCACTCGCGGCCGCCCAGCCGGCCGCAGCGTCGGAAGCGTGCGAGATCTCCGGGGTCGAGCGCATCGTCGCCGTGGGCGACGTGCACGGGGCCCATGATCGCCTGGTCGAGATCCTGTTCACGGCGGGTGTGTTGGACGCGCGGCAGCGCTGGTCGGGGGGACGCACCCATCTGGTCCAGGTGGGTGACATCCTCGATCGCGGCGCCGATTCAAGAAAGGTGCTCGACCTGCTTCGGCGCCTGGAGAAGGAAGCCGGCCGCGCCAAGGGCGCGGTGCACGTGCTGCTCGGCAATCACGAGGTCATGCGCATGCTCGGCGACCTCCGCTACGTCGCGCCCGGCGAATACGCAGCCTTCGTGACGCGGGACTCGGAGCAGGCGCGGGAGAGCCTGCTGCAAATGGTGAGCAAGGAAGCGCGCGAGCAGGTCCGGGACCAGACGCCGCTGGGATTCTTGGAGATGAGCCAAGCCTTCGGTCCCGATGGGGAATACGGGAAATGGCTGCGCGGCCTGAGCGCCGTCGCCAAGCTCAACGGTATCCTGTTCCTGCACGGCGGCATCAGCCCGGCGGTGGCCGAGCGCTCCTGCGGCGAGATCAACGCCAGCGTGCGACGTGAGATCACGAGCGGCCTCGCCGAGACGCGCAAGGCGCCGCTCTCGAGCCTGGCAGGGCGAGAGGATGGGCCGCTGTGGTATAGGGGACTGGCTCAGCAGCCCGAGAGCTTCGCGCCCCAGTTGGACGAGATCCTCGAGAAGCAGCAGGCGCGTGCGATCGTGATCGGGCACACGATCGCGCCGGGCGGCCGCATCCTCGGCCGCTTCGGCGGCAAAGTGGTCCAGATCGACACCGGCATGTTGTCCAGCTACGTCCCCAATGGGCGAGCCTCGGCGCTGGAGATCAGGAACGGGACGCTGACGGCCATCTACCAGGACCGGCGAGAGGTCCTCTTCGATCCGGCCACGCGACCCTGACGGCGAGCCGAGGCCTAACGGCCCTGTTGGAGCTTGCCGCCTTTCGCCTTCAGCATCAGCTTGATCAGCTCTTCGGTGACCCTCGGCTCGAGCCCTTCGGTGTGGCCCTTGTCGAT
>CAZVOI010000355.1:0-1763 GCA_964628275.1 uncultured Acidobacteriota bacterium
CGAGCGGCCGGCCCAGCGGAGAGGACGAACCAGGCTCGAGCGTCGCGTCGAAGCCGAGCGCGATGCCCGAGGCCTCCAGGTGACCGCGGAACGCCTGCGCCGTCGCGAGCCGCGCGACGCGAGGGTAGCTGGGGTCGATCATGAGGGTCGGGTCCGGGGCTCCCAGGAGGTCAGTGCGCCGCCGCCTGAGCCTGATCGCCGGTGTCGAGATAGGCGGCGTAGGCCGCCAGCGCGCCCCGGTTGTGGCGGCGGATCGTGTCTTCGAGGCGGCCCAGGTCGCGCGAGCGAAGCTGCTCGAGCAGCGTGTGGTGCTCCTGCTGCGCCTGACTGGCGCGGTTCACCAGCACCCCGCTGAAGTAGAAGCGCCGCACGCGGTCCCAGTGGTCGAGGATCCGTTCCATCATCTCGTGGAGCAGCGGCATCTGTGCCATCCGGCTGATCTCCAGATGGAAGCGGGTGTTCAGCTCGGCCCAGCGCTCGTGCTGGCCGGCCGCGAGCGCCGCGTCCATCTCCGCGACTAGATGCCCGATCGCCAGCAGCTCCGCATCAGTGGCGTTCTCGGCGGCGGCGCGCGCGGCCACCGCCTCCAGGCCTTCCAAGATCGTGAACACCTCGCGGATCGAGGCGTGCGACAGCGGCGCCACCGTGGCGCCGACGTGCGGCACGTTCACCACCAGGCCTTCCGACTGCAGCAGCCGCAGCGCCTCGCGGACCGGGATGATGCTGACCGCCAGCCGCCGCGCCACGTCGTCGATCACCAGCCGGTCGCCGGGCTTTAGCTCGCACTTCAGGATCGCGTCGCGCAGCGTGCGGTGCACGAACTGGTGCTTGGTGCGGGGGCGCGGCTCTTTCGGAACGGCGAGCGGCATCGGCTAGACCGCGAGCCGCTGCTGTTGCTTCACCGACTCGTTGGCGCGGATGCAGGCGCGCGCCGAGCCGATCGCGTGGTCCGGGCCGACCAGGAGCGGCGTGCCGACGCGCACCGCCGAGCAGAACCGCGAGATCTCTTCCCGGTAGGGCATCCGCTTGTCGATCTTCTCGCCGGGCCCGGTCTTGGCGGTCGCCCCGGAGCTGGCGGGCCGCGTCTCGGTCGAATCGACGACGGCTCCGGCGCCCTTGGCGGCGACCTCGATCATCGTGGCGCGTCCTTCGCCGCCCTCGTCGAACAGCAGCGCCTCGTTCTCGGCGCGCAGGATCAGCGTGCCCTTGGTGCCCATGTACATCTCGTAATAGTCCTCGAACGCGTTCGACTCGATCGAGGTGAAGACCGCGTTGCGGCCGCCGGGATAGTCGAAGGTCGCGTAGACGTGATCGTGCACCTCGCGCCCGCCCTCCTTGAAGCGGAACACGCCGCCCGACGCGATCACCGAGGTCGGGACCGACTCGAAGAACCAGTTCACGATGTTGACCTGGTGGCTGCCCAGCTCCGCCATCAGACCCTGCGAGTACTTCCAGTAGAGCCGCCAGTTGATCAGGTGGTCGAAGCTCGGATAGCCCCACTGCTTCGGGTCGTAGTCCGGGGTGGGCGGCGTATCGGTCCGGCGCCAGGTGCGGTTGCGGTGCCAGACCAGCCGCGCGTGGAAGACGTCGCCCAGCACGCCGGCCTTGATCACGCCCTGCTGAGCGGCCTGATAGATCGGGTTGTACAGCCTCTGATAGCCGATCTCGAGCAGCTTGCGCGTCTTCTTGGCGGTGTCGCGCATCCGCTCGCAGCCGGCGACGTCCCACGCCATCATCTTTTCGCACAGCACGTGCTTGCCGGC
>CAZVOI010000356.1:0-2655 GCA_964628275.1 uncultured Acidobacteriota bacterium
CAGCATCTCGATCCCGGTCAACAGATTGAAGGTTTTGATTAGACGGACTGGGATAACGTGGATCTTCCACTGTTCGACAAAGGCATGTCCACGGCGACCGCGGCGCGTGCGCTTCCTCAGCCCGATTAGCAATGGTCCCAAGCTGCGCTTCGAATCACGTTGACAAATAAACTGCGAATGTACCCGCGAAGCCAACTGGATCGGAAGCCCAAGGGCCATCGAGGAATACGTCGACAGCTCGAACCGACACCGGGTTGGTGAAAGCGGGCTAGTATGATATTCAGATCGTTCACCGAACCTCAACGCGGGAGGCATGCCATGTACAGGAGGACCCATTGCGTTCTGACACTCGCCGCCGGCCTCGCCGGCACCGTGCTCGCCTTGTCGACCGGAACAGCCAGTGCGCAGCAGAAGCCGCTGCTGGCTGCGGTCATCGCTAACCAGACGAACCAAGCCTGGATTGCCACCGCCGAGGGCATTCGCGGCGAGGCGGCCAAGCGCGGTTACGATCTCCTGCTGACCGACGCCCGCGACAACATCGCCAAGCAGATGTCGGATGCGGAGGATGCGATCACGCGCGGCGCCAAGCTGATGCTGCTGATCGGCGTCGACCAGGGCGCGGCGCAGATCATCAAGAGCGCCAACGAGAAGAAGGTGCCGGTGATCAACATCATGCGCAACTACCCCGGCCAGATCGTGAGCTACGTCGGCGTCGACAACGTCAAGGTCGGCGAGGCGATGATCGAGTGGTGGGCCAGGCACCTGAACGGGCGCACCGCGGAGACCATGATCATCACCGGCACGCCGGGTGCCGCCTCCTCCGTCGAGCGCGAGAAGGGTGTCGATGCGCTGCTCAAGAAGCACCCCAACGTCAAGATTGTCGCCCGCCAGGCTGGCTTCTACGACCGCGCAAAGTCGCTGCCCGTCGCCGAGAATATGCTGCAGGCCAACGCCAAGGCCGAGGCCATCATCGGCTTCAACGACGAGATCGCCATGGGCGCGCTCGCCGCCGCCAAGGCGCAGAACCGCAAGCTCGTCATCACCGGGACCGACGGCAACCGCGACGCCCTGCAGGCGATCAGGATCGGCGAGATCACCATGAGCATCGTGTTTGACCTGCGCGAGGCGGGCCGGCTCGCCGTGGAGGTCGCCGACGACCACCTCAAAGGCAAGCCGGTGAAGAATTACTTTGAGCTGCCGGTGAACTTCGTTACCAAGGACAACGTCGACAAGTTCATCCGCTGACCTGAAGAAGGGCGCCATGGTCCCGCTGTACGCCGGCCCCGCCCTCGAGCTGATCGATGTAGTCAAGACCTATCCGGGCGTGCGGGCGCTGAAGGGCGTCTCGCTCCGCCTGACACCCGGCGAGGTCCACACGCTGGTCGGCGAGAACGGCGCCGGCAAGTCGAGCATCGTCAAGATCCTGGGCGGCATCGAGCGGCCCGATGGCGGCAGCCTCCGGCTCGCCGGCACGGATGCCATGCTGGCGAGCCCGCTGGCGGCGCGCCGTGCCGGAATCGCCGTGATCCATCAGGAGCTGAGCCTGCTGCCGGAGATGACGCTGGCGCAGAATCTGTTGCTCGGCCGCGAGGAGCTGGCGACGAGGTTCGGGCTGTTGAGCCCGGCGCGGTGCCGGCGGCTCGCGCGCGAGATGCTCGGCCGGCTCGGCCTACAACACGATCCCGGAACGCTGGCGGGCGCGCTGCCGGTCTCCGAGCAGCAGCTGGTCGAAATCGCGCGTGCGCTGGCCGAGGACGCCACGGTCATCCTGATGGACGAACCGACGGCCGCTCTGACCGAGGCGGAGGCGGCGCTGCTGTTCGCCAAGATCGACGAGCTGAAGCGCGCCGGCGTCGCCATCCTCTACGTCTCGCATCGGCTCGACGAAGTGATGCGACTCGCCGACCGCATCACGGTGCTGCGTGACGGTGCCGTGGTGGCGCATGGTCCGGCGACGGCATTCACGCTGGAGGGCATCATCACCGCCATGGTCGGGCGCACCATCGCCGATCACTATCCATCGCGCGAGACGCGAACGTTCGGTGCGCCGCTGCTCGAGGTGGACGAGCCGCGGGCCGCTGCGTGCGGCGGGCGCGTGGTGATCCGCGCCGGCGAGATCGTCGGCCTGGCCGGGCTGGTCGGCTCGGGCCGCTCCGAGTGGGCGCAGGCCCTGTTCGCCGGCGAGGCGACGTGTGCCATCCGCCTGAAAGGCCGGCCAGTCACACTCCGCAACCCGCACGAGAGCCGCGCGCTCGGGCTCGGGCTGGTACCCGGCGAGCGCAAGACGCAGGGCGTGTTGCTCGACTTGAGCGTCCGCGAGAACCTGACCATCACGCTGCTCGACCGCCTCTCGAACGCGCTCGGCTTCATGCGCACCGCGCAGATCACCGAGACCGCGCGCACGCTGATCGGCCGGCTTGCCATTCGCTGCTCAGGCGAGGATGCGCGCGTCGGCACGCTGAGCGGCGGCAACCAGCAGAAGGTGGCGATGGCCAAGTGGCTGGCGCGCGACTGCGACGTGCTGATCCTCGACGAGCCGACGCGCGGCATCGACGTCGGCGCCAAGGAAGAGGTCTATCGTCTGATCCTCGAGATTGCACGCGCGGGAAAGGCGGTGCTGCTCGTGTCGTCCGAGGTGCCGGAGCTGCTGTCGCT